>JALHMO010000001.1 GCA_022844015.1 Reyranella sp.
GCATCAACGTGCACGGGCTGAACACGGCGGCGACCCTGTGGTGCTCGGCCATGGTCGGCACCCTGATCGGCGCCGGCCTGTACGGCACGGGCGTGGTCGCAGCGTCCTTCGTCGTCGGCACCAACCTCTGCCTGCGGCCGCTGGTCCGCCTGCTCAACGCGCGCACGCTGACGGGCGGCGATGCCGAGACACACTACAGCGTGGAGATCACCTGCAAGGGCGCCGATGAGGCGCACATGCGCTCGCTGCTGCTGCATGCCCTCTCGCAGTCCGGGCTCGGCCTGCGCCGCCTGGACAGCGAGGACATCCCCGACACCTCCAAGGTAACGGTGACCGCGCAAGCCGTCGCCGCCAGGCGCAACGACCAGGCATTGGAGCAGATTGTCGGCCGGCTGAGCCTCGAGCCCAACGTCTCCGGCGCGACGTGGCAGATCGACCGCTCCATACCGGAGGCCTAGGGCAGGGTCCACCCTGGCGCTCACATCGGATGACGACGATCCGGCAATCCCGATTGCACGGGGACTGGCCGCAAGGGAGAGCCAACGCGGCGGCTCGGCGTTTCACCTCGCTGCTCGCTACGGCAAGACGTTACGCGACGTACGAGCACTGCCGGCGAAGAAGAGGCGACGTATCATTTCGCCGACGGTGCAACTGATTGCACGGAGATTGGCGGCAGACGCGAGCCTGCATGGCAGGCCGGCATTTCGCGTCACCGTTCGCTGCGGTAGGAGAGGCGTAGGGTGTGCCCGTGCCACTGAAGGAGAGACGCCGTGACCATCCTACTGACGGAACCGAGGCGGCAGACGCAAGCGTGCGTCAGGGGTTGCCTTCTTGCGTCGGCGACAAGTCCCTGATTTTCCAAGATTCCCTGACGCAACGGACGCAACGGACGCAACGGACGCAAGAATCACCCATGGATCCTCAGATGCCAGTCACCAGCGACGGGGAGCCCGTCGAAGGCCTGCGCCGCGCCGTCTCAGGCGATGCCTCGGCGATCCGCGCGCTGACCCGGCTCGCCTATGCCAAGTGGGTGCCGGTCGCCGGCCGCGAGCCGTTGCCAATGCGCGCCGACTACGAGGCGGCGGTGCGCAATCACCGCATCGACCTTCTCTACAAGGAGGGCGAGCTGGCGGCGTTGATCGAGACCGTGGCCGGGACCGATCACCTCCTGATCGAGAACGTCGCCGTGTCGCCCGCTTTCCAGGGCCAGGGGCTCGGCCGCGTGCTGATGGCTCACGCCGAGCGGCTGGCGGTCGCGTCGGGCTTCCCCGAGCTGCGGCTCTACACCAACAAGCTTTTCGCGGCGAACGTCACGCTCTACCAGCGACTCGGCTACCGGATCGACCGCGAGGAGGCGCTCAATGGTGGCACTGCCGTCCACATGAGCAAGGCGCTATCCTCGTGACGCGTGCCCGCGCCTCGGGGATCATTGCCGGGAGCGCCACGCCGGCACGATCTCGATCACCTTGACGCCGCAATCTCCGGGCACATCGCGGCAACTGCCGGGTGGGGCCATGATGCTCGCCTGGTCGAGCTCCAGAGGCCCGCAAGGACCAATTCGCGCGCATTGATGTTTTCCCGTCGAACCCTTACACCGCCCCCTTCTTCTGTGGGGCGTTCCTAAGGTCCATGGCCGGCGTCGGTCGAAATCTCTGGCTCGCGGCCGCGATGGCCGGCGTGCTCGTGGCGGCGGCCCTGCTGCTGCCGTCCGCGTTGTGGACCTGCCTCGTGGCGGCTCTGCTCGGGCTGACCGGCGTCGTGCTGTTCCGCGGAAACCGCTGGCGCAGCGGCGCCCTGCTGGTCGGGGCGGTGGCCCTGGGCCTTGCCATGCTCGACGGCTTCGCCGGGCTGCTGACGCCGGCGCCGATGGGCCAGGGGCTGGTGCGGACGACCGATCCGCGCTGGTGGCCTCCGCCCGATCCGATCATGGGGTTCCGGCCGCTGCCCAACTCGAAGGCGATCGCGACGGCAACCTGGAACGGACAATTGATCTACCAGCGCACCTACCATTTCGACGCGGAGGCGGCGCGGGTGACGCCGGCGGCGCCGGCCGATGCCGACACCTACCTGTTCCTGGGCGACTCCTTCACCTTCGGCCAGGGTCTGGTGGACGACGAGGCGCTGGCGGCGCAGTTCGCCAAGGCCAGCAGCTACAAGGTGCGTGGGGTCAATCTCGGCGTGCCGGGCTACGGCCCCAACCACCTGCTTCGCCTGTTCGACAGCGGCCTGCTCGACCGCTACGCCAAGAGTTCCGTCAAGGCGGTGGTGACCTGGATCATCCCGGCCCAGCTCGCCCGTGTCACCGGCGACGGCTCGTGGCTCGGCTCCTCGCCGCGCTACGTGCTGGAAAACGGCGTGCCGCGCCACACCGGCTCGTTCACCGAGCATCGCCTGCTCAACCCGATTGCCGGGGCGCGGCACCTGCTGGGAGAGCAGTTCGCCTTCGTCGACGCGATCGGCCGCAAGCAGCGCCAGGACGAGCAGATGGAGTTGTTCGTGGCGATCATGGCCCGCCTGCAGCACTATGCGCGCGAGAAGTTCAACGCGCCGCTGATCGTGGTCTATTCCTGGCCGGACGAGCACGCCAACGCCGGCTCGTGGGCCGGCTCGGGGATGAGCCAACCCGAGCTGGTCTCGGTGCTGAGCCGGCTGCGCCGCCACGGCATGCCGCTGCTCGCCGTCGACCGCCTGACCTGGATGTACGACGTGTCGAAGCTCCTCATTCCGCACGACGGTCATCCCAACGCCTTCAGCAACGAGCTGATCGCCGGCGAGCTGAAGAAGCGGCTGATCGGGGGGTGATGCCGGGAGCGCGCCACTCCGATGGCGCTCATTGATGCGTGACCGGCAATGAGAGCGCCATCGGAGTGGCGCGCTCCCAGCGATGAGTCCCTCTCGGCAGCCTTGCGCGGCGGCGGCAATCCCGGCAGCTTGAGCGCAACGAGTCCCGCGAAAAGCGGGCAGGGGTCGAGAGGGTTTGGGAGGGATCGAGCGGGTGAGTCACGTCGCCCCCATGCGCGTGCTGAATCGGCCCAGGCCGGCGGTGTCGGTCGAACGGCGGGAGGATGGCACGCTCGTGCTGACCTCCGGGCGCGACCTGCCGGCCGACCTGCCGCTGGTCATCGACCTGCTGCAACGCGCCGCCCTGCGCCGGCCCGACGTCACCTTCCTCGCCGAGCGGCGCGGGCCCGACCGGGCGTGGCAGCGGCTGACCTATGCCGAGGCGTGGGCGAGGAGCGGCGCCGTCGCATCGTGGCTGATCGCCCAGGGGTTCGGGCCGGGCAGCGCGCCGATCGCCATCCTGTCGGACAACAGCCTGGAGAACGCCTTGCTGGTGCTGGGCGCCCAGCGTGCCGGCGCGGTGGTGGCGCCGCTGTCGCCCAACCTGTCGCGCTCGGCCGACCCGGCGCGGCTCGAGCAGGCGCTGGCGCTGGTCGAGCCGGCGCTGGTGTTCGCGCAGGAGTCCAGGGCCTATGGCGCCGCCCTGGCGCGGGTGGCGGCGCGCGGCGCGCGCGTGGTCACGGTCGACGGCCGCTATGATGACGGACGGGGGCTCGCCTTCGCCGCTCTCGCCTCTGCCTCGATCGACGCCGCGGTGGGCGAGCGGCGCCTGCATCTGGGACCCGGAACGCCGGCCAAGATACTGTTCACGTCGGGATCGAGTGGCCAGCCCAAGGGCGTGCTCAACACCCACGGCAACCTCGCTGCGGCTGCCGAGATGAACCGCGCGCTGGGCGAGCCGCTCGACGAGAGCCGCGTCGGCGTCACGCTCGACTGGTTGCCATGGCACCACACCTGGGGCGGCAACTCGAACTTCAACGGCGTCATCCGTTCGGCGGGCTCACTCTATATAGATGGCGGCCGGCCGGTGCCGGGCCGCTTCGACGAGACGCTGGAGAATTTGCGCGAGCTGTCGCCGTCGAGCTTCGCCACCGTGCCGGCCGCCTATCCCCTGCTGCTCGAGGCGCTCGAGCGCGATTCCGACCTGCGCCAGAGATTCTTCAGGAACCTGCGCGGGCTGGGCTACGGCGGAGCGCTGCTGCCGCAGGAGAGCTTCGACCGGCTGCAGGCGCTGGCGGTCGGCCAGCTCGGCGAGCGCCTGCCGTTCGGCTGCGGCTGGGGCATGACCGAGACCACCTCGGTCGGCCTGATGGTGTACTGGAACGTCGACCGCTCCGGCCTGCTCGGCCTGCCGCCGCCCGGCGCCGCGGCCAAGCTGGTGCCGGCGCGAGACGGTGGCGAGGGGCGCTACAAGCTGCGCGTGAAGGGCCCGCACGTCATGGCGGGATACTGGCGCGATGCCGAGGCGACGCGCCTGGCGTTCGACGACGAAGGCTTCTTCCGCACCGGCGATGCGGCGCGATGGGTCGATGCCGACAATCCGGTCGCCGGCATCGCCTTTGCCGGCCGCCTGTCGGAGGAGTTCAAGCTCGCGTCGGGCACCTGGGTACGCGCCTCGACCCTGCGTACGCAGCTGATCGATGCGCTGAGGCCCTACGTGCGCGACCTCGTGATCGCCGCCCCCGACCGGCCGTTTCTCGGCGCCCTGGTGTGGGTCGATGCGACGGCTTGCGAGGAGGCGGGCGGCCCTGCGGTTTGGCGGCCGGCGCTGCAGCGCCTGCTCGCCGCCTTCAACCGCCGGCCGGAGGGGCAGGGCGGCGGCTCCAGTGTCCAGGTGCAGCGCCTGCTGGTGCTCGACGAGTCGCCCTCGGCCGAGGCCGGCGAGGTCACCGACAAGCGCTCGCTGAACGGCCGCCGCGTGCTCGAGCGCCGCGCCGCCGACGCGGCGCGTCTCTACGACGAGCCGGCCGACCCGGCAGTCATCGTGAGCGGAGGAGGCGCCTGATGCCGATCATGTGTCGACTCTTCCGGACCGCCCGCTGGGGGCGCGCCACTCCAGTGGCGCCTCAGGTCGGTCGACCCGCCGCTGCGCACGATGGCCGACGGCCGCGCCGTGGCGTGTCACCTGCATGATTGAGGCCGGCGCGTTGACAATGTCGCACCCGATGGCGACGGTGCCGGCCCATGACGGACATCATACTCCACCACTATGCCGTGTCGCCGTTCGCCGAGAAGGCGCGCATCGCCCTCGGGCTCAAGCGCGCGGCGTGGCAATCGGTCGACATCCCCAGCATCATGCCCAAGCCCGACCTGATGCCGTTGACCGGCGGCTACCGCAAGACGCCGGTGATGCAGATCGGCGCCGACATCTATTGCGACACCCAGCTGATCCTGATGGAGCTCGAGCGACGGCTGCCGACGCCAAGCTTCCTGCCCAAGGGGCGCGCGGGCGAGGCGCGGGCGCTGGCGCTGTGGATCGACCGCTCGATCTTCGGCCCGGCGGTCGGCGTGGTGATGAGCCAGGTGCCGGTCGACGAGCGCTTCGGCCCGGCTTTCAAGAAGGACCGTAGCGAGTTCTCCGGCCGCACCTTCGATCCCGAGCGGCTGCGCGCGGCACTGCCCATCGTGCGCGATCAGACCTATGCGCTGATGTCGCTCGCCGAGACCATGCTCTCCGACGGCCGCCCGTTCCTGCTCGGCGACACGCCCTCGCTCGCCGACTGTGCGCTCTACAATCCCGTATGGTTCATCCAGCAGCAGCTCGGCCCGACGGCGAGCCCGCTCGACCGCCTGCCGCGCATCGTCGCCTGGGCGGCGCGCATGACGGAAGCGGGCACGGGCGGCACGCGCCGTGAGCTTGCGGCCTCGGACGCGCTCGCCATCGCCAAGGCGGCCAAGCCTGAACCGACCAGCGTCGCCGCCGACGATCCGAGCGGGCTCGAGGCCGGCCAGACCCTGAGCGTGACGCCCGACGACACCGGCCGGGTGCCGGTGACCGGCACCCTGGTCGGTCTGACGGCGGACCGCATCTCGCTCGCCCGCCACGACGAGCGCGTGGGCGACGTCGTCGTCCACTTCCCGCGCGCCGGCTTCTTCGCGACGGCGAGCTAGGCGCCGTCTCCTCTCATCTCAGGGCCCCAGTCGAGGCGCGGGACGCCACCATCGGCCGCGTCGCCCCGCGGGACAGCGAGGCGGCGGACCCGCTCGAGCAGCAGCTTGGCGACCGGATCGTCGGGCGCCAGCGCGAGCGCTGCCTCGAACCAGGTTGCCGCGGCGGCGAGATCGAGCGCCTCGTAGGCCTGCAGGCCGCGCTCGAACTCGGGCAGGCTTCTCAGCTTGGCATCGCGTCCCGCGGACGTGTCCGCATCGAGCACCTCGTACAGGACAACGGGCTGCGTCTTGCCCTGCACGAGCACGCGGTCCATCCGGCGCAGTGCCACCTTCGTCTCGGCAACCAGCGCGTCGCGGGTGTCCTCGGTGACGATCAGCGGCAGGCCGTAGCTCTTGGTCAGGCTTTCCACGCGGGAGGCGAGGTTGACCGCGTCGGAGATGACGGTCGTGTCCATCCGCTGGCGCGCGCCGACCGTGCCCAGCATGAGCCGGCCGGTATGGATGCCGATGCCGATCTGGATCGACGGCTCGCCCTGGCGCGCGCGCTCGATATTCAGCGCCTCCAGGCGCCCGAACATCTCGAGCGCCGCCTGGATTGCGTCGTCCGGCCTCTCGGGGAACAGCGCCATGACCGCATCGCCGACATACTTGTCGATCACGCCCCGATGCCGGGTGATTGCCGGCTCCATGGCGGAGAGATAGCGATTGACGAAGCGGAACGTCTCGTCCGGCGTCATCCTCTCGGCGAGCCGGGTGAAGCCGCGGATGTCGGCGAACAGGACGGTCATCACCCGCTCGACCTGGTCGCCGAGCACGACGTCGATGATGCGTTCCTTGCCGAGCTGCTCGAGAAACTGGCGCGGCACGAAGCGGCCGTAGCTGTCGGCGATCTTCGCTAGGTCGAGATGGACCTTGACGCGCGCCAGCAGCTCGTCGCTGGCGAACGGTTTCGTCAGGTAGTCGTTGGCGCCGGCGCCGAAGCCGCTCACCAGGTCGGAGATGCGGTTCTTGGCCGTCAGCAGGATAACCGGCAGGTCGGCCGGCGAATGCGACTTGCGGATGTGCGCGCAGACGTCGAGGCCCGACATCCGGGGCATCATCACGTCGAGCAGCACGAGATCGCAGGGCTTGCCGGAGGCAAGGTGGGCGAGCGCCTCCGGGCCGTCCGTAGCCGTCGTCACCTCCGTAATGCGCCAGCGACAGGAAGTTCGTCAGGGTCTGCACGTTCACCGGCTCGTCGTCGACGACGAGGATGTGGCCGCCGTCGCCGGCGGCCGATGCGGTCGGCGCAGGCGCGCCGGCCAGCTGCAGGTCGGCCAGCACCCGGCTTACTGTCGCGTCGCCCGGCTCGGGTGCGGTCAGCATGGCGCGCGAGGCGGCGCTGAGCGGCAGGCGAAAGGTGAAGCGCGAGCCGTGGCCGAGCTCCGACTCGAGGTCGATCGTGCCGCCGTGCAACTCGACCAGCTGGCGGGTGATGGCGAGGCCGAGGCCGGTGCCGCCGTGCTCGCGAATGGTCGAGCCGTCGCCTTGCGAGAAGGAATCGAAGATGCTGCCGAAGCGCTCGCGCGCGATGCCTGGCCCGGTGTCGGCGACCGTGACCTCGAGCCAGCGCTCCCGTGATCGGGCCGAGACCTCGACGGCACCGGCCGGCGTGAACTTGATGGCGTTGCCCACCAGATTGAACAGGATCTGCTGCACCCGATCCTCGTCGGCGTCGACCAGGGCGACCTGCGGGTCGATACGATTGAACAGATGCAGCTGGCGCCGGCCGACCAGCGTGCGGGACACGGTCAGGACGAGCTCGGCGAGGGCGTGCAGGTCGGTCGGGAGGCGGCGCAGCTCGATGCGGTCGTGGCGAAGCTTGGAGAAATCCAGCAGGTCATTGACCAGATTGCCGAGCCGGCGGCCGCTGGCCACGATCATCGCGAGGTTGCTGCGCTGCACCTCGCTCAGGGTACCGGTCGCGCCGTCCATCATCGACTGGCCGATTCCGATGATGCCGTTCAGCGGCGTGCGCAGCTCGTGCGAAGTGTTGGCGAGGAACTCGTCCTTCAGGGCATTGGCCCGCAGCATCGCCTGCTCGGCCTGCTTGCGCACGGTGACGTCGCGGATGATGCCGGTGAAGAGCCGCCGACCCCCGGCCCCGACCTCGCTGAGGGCGAGCTCGATGGGAAACAGGCTGCCGTCGGCCCGCATCGCCTCGAGCTCGCGCCCGATGCCGATGACGCGGGCCTCGCCGGTGGCGAGG
This sequence comes from Reyranella sp., assembly GCA_022844015.1. Lineage (GTDB taxonomy): Bacteria > Pseudomonadota > Alphaproteobacteria > Reyranellales > Reyranellaceae > Reyranella. The sequence goes on from JALHMO010000001.1 coordinate 8,201, forward strand.
TAGCGGGCGAGGTACTGGTCATGGAGCTCGCGATGCGGCGAGGGCATCAGCATGGAAACGTTGCGACCGACCAGGTCGGCCGGTCGATAGCCGAACAGGCGCTCGACGGCCTGGTTCGCGCTCTCGACGATGCCGCGCTCGTCGATCGTGATGATCGCGTCGACCGCGGTATCGAGGATCGCCTGGAGGCGGGAATTGGCGTTCTTTGGATCCTGCACGGTGGACTCTCCGCCGATGTCGGGACCAGGCCCGGGGCCGTCTCTTGCCTACGCGGCGGTTCGCAGCCGGCAGAAGCAGGAGGCCTCGATCGGCACGTCGGCCCACGCCGTGGCAATGGCGAGACGCTGGCCGATGATCTGTGCCTCCGCATGCCTGCCGAGCCGCACCAGGCATTCGTGCAGGCCATGCAGGCTCCAGACGTTCTCGGGATGCTGGCAGGCGCGGGGCAGGGTGCCGCCCAGCCCGAGGTCGGCACGGTAGATCTCCTCGGCGCGCTCGACATGGCCCTGCTCGAGCAGCAGCGCGCCCAGCGCATGGCGCGTCGGCTGCATCCAGCCCCACGGCTCGTCGTAGGGCAGGGTGTCGTCGAGCTCGACCGACCTCGCGAGATGGGCGAACGCCTGGTCGAACTGGCCTTTGCGGTAGGCGATCTCGCCCCGGAGCATCTCGGCCGCGATCGCCAGGATGTCGCGGCAGGTGTTGTTGAACAGGTAGCGCGACGGCGGCACGCGGGCATAGGCGGCATCGAAGGCGCGCGCCTCGTGCTCGGCCGCCGCCACGTCGCCGCTCGCCGCGTGGGCGACGGCGCGGGCGTAGTGGGTCATCGCGGTGGTGACCGAGTAGAGGTCGCGGTCGCTCGGCAGCGGCAGGGCGATGATGTCGGCCCAGCGGCCGAAACGAATCAGCACGTGCAGCTTCATCGGCACGAAGCCCTCGAGCCAGTCGGCCATCGGTGGCGACTCGATGCGCAGCAGGTCCTCGGGCAGGCTGGCGATCAGGTCGTCGGCCGCCTCGAGCGCCGGCTGCAGCTGGCCGAGGAACATCGCACCGTAGATCCGGAAGTGGAAATCGTGGCAGCGATAGAGGGTGTAGAAATTGTCGCCGCCGGCGCGCGCGGCGTACTTGCGATCGGCGACGATGGCGCGGCCGTTGCCGTCGATCACGCTCTTGTACAGCCCGCACAGGACGTCGATGTGCGTCGCCATGTGCACCAGGTGGCCGGCGTCGGGGACGAGGCCGCGCAAGGCGTCGGCGGCGCGCAGCGCGTTCTGCGGCTCGGGCGACATCTCCATCAGGTGGACGTAGAGGTGCAGCAGGCCGGGATGCGCCATGCCGCCCGGCTGCGCGATCGCCCGCTCGAGCACCGCCTTGGCCTCGAGCGTATCGGCGCCCTCGGCCGGCCGGCCCGTCCTGATGTCCCACAGCTGCCAGGGCGTGCGGTTCATCAGCGCCTCGGCGAACAGCGTCGCCACGTCGGGATCGTCGCGATGGGCGCGATAGACCTCGCGCATCAGCCCGGCGTAGCGGTCGTTCCAGTCTGCGCTGACGGCGGCGGGGTCGTCGGAGGCGTAGCGCTCCGCCAGCGGCGCGATCAGAGTTCGCTCGACCGGGCTCGCCGTGCCCGCGAGCGCCAGCGCCTGGCGCGTCGCCGCGCGGGCGCGCTGCAGCGACTGCTCGAGATCGACCGGATCGAACGCCTTCCACTGTTTGTTGTAGTTGGGGCCCGCGGCGTAGGCGATGCCCCAGTGGGCCATCGCGCAGGACGGGTCGGCTTCGGCCGCCCGGGCGAAGCAGCGCACCGCCTCCTCGTGGTTGAAGCCGTAGCACCAGACCAGCCCGCGATCGAACCACGCCTGGGCCTCCGCCGAGCGGGTCGTGACGGGCCGGCCGTAGCCGCCGAGGTCGTAGTCGTAGTCGGCCATTGGAAAATTCTCCCTGCGGGCCCGGTGGACCAACCAGGACGGACGGTATCGTCGGCGATCAACTCAGTAAACGACGCGACGGCCTTCACCGCGCGGCAAGCTCCCGTGTGCCTGCAGAATACAACCTTAAGACGATTTACTTATGAAAAGGACGTTCATAAATTGTTCTCCCATTCGCCGGAGAACGCCATGCAGGCCAGGGTCAGGACCGTCTCGTTCCAGGGCATAGACGTCCTGCCGATCGACGTCCAGGTGCTGGTGGCACCGGGCAACGTCGGCTTCGCGCTGGTCGGCCTCGCCGACAAGGCGGTCGGCGAAAGCCGGGAGCGGGTGCGGGCGGCGTTCCGCGCGCTCGGGCTGGCGCTGCCGCCGCAGCGCATCACCGTCAACCTCTCGCCCGCCGATCTCGCCAAGGAAGGCAGCCACTACGACCTGCCGATCGCCGTCGGCCTGCTCGCCGCGCTGGGCGTGATCGCGCGCGAGAGCATCGAGAATTACGTCGTGCTGGGCGAGCTAGCTCTCGACGGCTCGCTGATGCGCGTGCCCGGTGTCCTGCCCGCGGCGATCGCCGCCCGGGCGGCGGGGCGCGGCGTGATCTGCCCGGCGGTTTGCGGGGGCGAGGCCGCTTGGGGCGGCTTCGAGACCGCGAACGAGGCCGGCGCCGCCCCCCACGGCGCCGGTCTCGAGCCGCCGCGGATCGTCGCCGCGCCGTCGCTGCTCGCTCTGATCAACCATCTGCGCGGCAAGCAGGCCCTGCCGCCGCCGCAGGCGCTTATGGAGGAGGATCGCGCGCACTATCCCGACCTCGCCGAGATCAAGGGCCAGGAGACGGCCAAGCGTGTGCTCGAAGTCGCGGCCGCTGGCGGCCATAACCTGCTGATGATCGGCCCGCCCGGCTCGGGCAAGTCGATGCTGGCCGCGCGCCTGCCCGGCATCCTGCCGCCGCTCGAGCCGGAGGAGGCGCTCGAAGCCTCGATGGTGCGCTCGCTGGCCGGCGATCTCGGCGAGGGCCGGCTGAGCCGCCGTCGCACCTTCCGCGATCCGCACCATTCGGCGACCCTGCAGGCCCTGGTCGGCGGCGGGCTGCGGCCCAAGCCCGGCGAGGTATCGCTGGCCCACCACGGCGTGCTCTTTCTCGACGAGCTGCCTGAGTTCAACCGCGGCGCCCTGGAAGCGCTGCGCCAGCCGATCGAGACCGGCCGGGTGACGGTCGCGCGCGCAAACGCCCACGTCACCTATCCCGCGCGTTTCCAGCTGATCGCCGCGATGAACCCGTGCCGTTGCGGCCATCTCATGGAAGCGTCACGCGCCTGCGGCCGTGCCCCGCGCTGCGGCCTCGACTACCAAGGCAAGCTTTCCGGCCCGCTGCTCGACCGCATCGACCTCACCGTCGACGTGCCGCCGGTCAGCGCGTCCGATCTCGCCCTGCCGCCGCCCGGCGAATCCTCGGCCGAGGTTGCCCGGCGTGTCGCCGCTGCCCGCACCGTGCAGCGCGATCGACTCGCCGCGCTCGACCGCAAGGGCAAGCTCGTCACGGTCGAGCCCGATCAGACTGCCGGGCTGCTGTCGGAGCGGGCGCGCCACTGGTCCAAGCCGCGCTGCAACGGCGACACCGACGGCGCACTGCTGGCAGCCATCGCCGAGCCCGACGCCGACGGCCGTGCCCTGCTGGCCCGCGCCGCCGACCGCCTCGGCCTGTCGGCCCGCGCCTGGCACCGCACGCTCCGGGTCGCCCGCACCCTGGCCGATCTCGACGGCTCCGACGCGGTGCGCCGCCTGCACATCGCCGAGGCGCTCAGCTACCGGCGCAGCGAGCCGCGCCAGGCGGTGGCGGCGTAAGCAAATTGGTCCTAGACTTCAGGGAGCACCCTCGATGTCGACGATGACCTTCGACAAGCTCGCTTACGTGGACCGACTCCGGGCGGCAGGCTTCGACGAGCCTCAAGCCCGCGCGATGGCCGATGGCCTCGACCAGGCGCTGCGCGAGGAAGTGGCGACCAAGAGCGACATCGCTGCACTTCGGGTCGAGTTCAAAAGTGAGCTGGGCACGCTCAGAGGTGAGTTGGGCACGGTGAAAGGCGAACTGGGCACGCTGAGAGGCGAGCTGGGCGCGCTCAAGAACGAGTTCAGGAGCGAGATGGGTGCTCTCAAGAGCGAGCTCAGAGTCGAGATGGGCGCTCTCAAGAGCGAGCTCAGAGGCGAGATGGGCGCTCTCAAGGGTGAGCTGCTGGCCGCGATGAAGGCCGACAAGGTCGACCTGTTGAAATGGGTCGTCATGCTGATCGTCGGCCAGACCGCCATCTTCACGGCCTTGAAGCTGCTGGGCCGCTAGGGTCGGCGCAGCGGCTCCTGTCCGTATCGACAGCCGCGGGTTGGCGGGCCGATCCAGCTCCGCAGGCCGCCCTTGGCGCGCTGGGCGGCGAGCCTGGAGAGCACCAGGAGCCTTGGTAGTCAGACGGTATCGTAGACGTTCCGCCAGCGCTCGATCGCGCCAATGTGGCCGTCCACCGTGGAGAGATTGGCGCCCATTGTCGAAACCGAGATGTGACTTCCCCCGGAGTCCCGCCAGGCTGCGATGTCGCCGGGCCATCGGTTGTCGCCGCGGCCGTACTGCTGGATCGATTCGAAGCCGAACGCATCGGCATCCCTGCCGAGTTCCCGCAGCCTCGCCTCGATCCTCGCCTTGATCTCGACCGCCTCGGTTTGATTGCGGCCGGAAAACAGGAAACCGTCGCCGATCCTGGCCGCCCGCTCGAATGCGGCTTCACTGGAGCCGCCCAGCCAGATCGGGATCTGCCGCTTTGGTCGCGGCAGGATCCCGGCTCTGTCGATCCGATGGTCGCTGTCCGCGTGGTCGACCACGGGCTGCTCCCACAGCTTGCGGATCAAGGCGATCTGCTGCTCCTGCCGCTTGCCGCGCCGGCGAAAGTGTCCGGACATCTCGAGACCGTCGTACTCCACCCAGTTCCAGCCGATGCCGACACCGAGGCGAAGCCGGCCATCGGAGAACAGGTCGACATCCGCAGCCTGCTTGGCGAACAGCGCGGTCTGGCGCTGCGGCAGGATGATCACGCCGGTAACCAGTTCGAGGCGCTGGGTCACCCCTGCGAGGTAGGCATAGGTGACCAGCGGCTCGTGGAAAGGATCGGTCTCTCTGTACGGCCCGGTCAGCTTCGGCTCCCTGCCGCTATGAACGGCGCCGAGGACATGGTCGTAGATGACGATATGGTCGTAGCCTAGGCCTTCTGCAGCCTGGGCAAACGCCTTGACGGCTCCAGGATCGCCGCCGAGCTCGATCTGCGGATAGATCACGCCAGCTTTCATCGTACGCTTCCTCTTCGAGGGGCATGAGGTCGTGTTCCGGATCCAGGCCCGCCACGCCGCGCCACGCGACGGCAGGGGCCGACTCGCGGCTCGCGCCATACGGGCAGCCCGGCCGACCATGCTCGCGGCGTTTGTCGTCCATCTGGATTTCCGATTATTGTGGGGGCCTGTCAAGGCGACCACAGATCGAGCGCGTATCGGGTCGTGTGAAGGGTTCTGCTCGCGGATCCTTCGAGGGAACGACGTCCCGGCGACCCGTCTCGCTGTCGGGGGCATCCATGGACAAGCCATCCTGGTTTCTGATCAAGGCACGGCAGGCATGGTGGGCGGTTACCGATATCCTGATCCTCGTCTGGTTCTGCCGCGCACCCGTCGCCGCGATCGCGGCCGGAGGGCTCCTGATCGCCCTCACGGATCAGGCGCGCGACATCGTCATCGCGACGACATCGCACAAGGAAGCGGGGTGGCCCATCCCGCTCTTCGTGACGCTTTGGGCGATCATGGGCTGGTACTGGGCCCGGACTACCCTCGAGTTTGCGCGCGGCGCCTCTCTCGAGCGCCGCCCGCCCAAGGACGGCAGGGTCTTCCTGGGACGGTGGGCATGGCGCTGGCGGCGGTTCGTTCGCGACCACCTGCCGCGCGCCATCGGTGCCCTGGCGTTCTGCTCCGTCGCTGCCGCCTTCTGGCGCGCGCACAATGTCTACGCGCTCTATGGCGACGACGAGACGGCGCGCCGCTACCTGGTACCGGCTATTTCCTACGCCGTGCTGGCCGTTGTCTTCTATGGAATTGTCTGGTGGCGCAAGGAGATCGCGCTATTCCTCCTCAGAGGGACCGGACTGCGGCGCCTCGCCCCGGTTCTTGTCCCGCATCGCCGACCGCTCCGATCCTTCTGGGAGATCGATCGGTTTGCGCGATGGGTGCTGATCGTTTCCGTCGCGGCATCTCCCGTGTTCTTCTTCCTGTTCGCGGTCTGGCCGGTCGGCACGGCGACACGGATCGGCAGCGCCGTCTCGGTGGTTCTTCTCGGGCTCTCCCTGGCCGTCGCCCTGCCCAGCCTGCTGGTGATCATCGCCATGCGCACCCGCCTGCCGGTGCTCGGGGTGGCGCTTCTCGCCTTTTTCGTCATGCCTTGGCTGGCTGGCGATCATCACGATTCCCGGAGCTGTCGTACGGCGGCGACTCCTGCGTGCGTCGCCGGCGACTACATCGAGCGCAGGTTCCTGAAGGAGGTCTTCCTCGACTGGCACCAAAGGAACCTTGCCTTGTCGGTGCCGCTCGAAGGTCGCGACGGCGAGGCGGTCCATGCACCTCCCCTGATCGTAGTCGCGACCGCCGGTGGCGCGAGCCGCGCCGCCTACTTCACCGCCCAGGTTCTCGGTGAGATCGCCAAGCGGGAAGAGGATTTCTCCGACCGGTTGTTCCTGGTCAGCGGCGTATCGGGAGGATCGCTCGGCGCGGCCGTCTTCCTGTCGCTGGTGGAGGCGGACCGGCGGGCGACCGGCGGCAAGGGATCGCCGCGACTTGCGACGGCACCGGGGGACGGCGAGAGGTTCATCGACAACGATTTCCTGGCGCCCGCATTCGGCGTCGGGTTCTATGTCGACGCTCCGTTCAGCCCGTTCACCTTCGTGCGCAAGCTGTGGGCGCCGATCGACCGCGCGGCGGCGCTTGAGATGGCCTGGGAAGCGGCCTGGCTCGACAGCGGGATTGCCCAACCCGGGCCGAGGTTCTCGTGGTCGGACGGCCTGGTCAGGACCTTCGCCAAGGATTCGGACAGGCCCTGGCCCATCCTCGCCCTGAACGGCACCTCGGTGGAGAAGGGCAAGCGGATCATCGCTTCCAATGTCCTGTTCACGCTGGCGAAGGACGAGAACGGCGTCCGTCGCCTGTCGGGCTTCGGCGACATCTCGGGCGGCATCAATCGATACGATGCCCTGGAGATCCTGCAATCGGACATACCCATCAGCACGGCGGTGACGATGAGCGCGCGGTTCCCGATCGTCTCGCCTTCCGGTGGCCTGAGAAATGCCAGAGGCGAGCTGGTCACGCGCGTGGTCGATGGCGGGCTGTTCGAGAATTTCGGCGCGGTGCTGGCCGACGAGGTGCTGCGCTACCTGGTCGAGCGGATCGACGAGGCGCGGGACAGCGAAAGGCTGGTGACGCCGATCGCGATCCTCATCAGCAGCGATCCCTCCCTCGATCGCATTCACCTGCGCTCCGGCCCCGGCGCGGCGGTTGCCAATCCCGATTGCCTGCCGGCCAGCGAGCTTCCCGTCGAGCATCCCGGCAATGGCTGGCCTGAATGCCCGGCTGCGGCGGCCGACCATGCGACGCTGTTGGCCGATCCCCTGCTTGCCCTCTACGACGGGCGTGTGGCGCGTGGCGAGCTCGCGGCGACGGCCTTGCGCGATCGAATTGTGGAAACGCGGATCACCGTGCGCGAGCGGCTCGATCGGGAGGTGCAGAGCAGCGACGCGGTGTCGGCCAGGCTCGGTTACGACAGGAACGTCGACTTCTTCCATTTCCGGCAGTGTCGCGTCGAGGGCGTCAAGGGCCCGACCATGAGCTGGCACGATTCGCCGACGGCCTGGAAGGCGATGCGCGCGATGCTGGGGCTCGATGGCACCACCGATCCGTGCGGCAATCGCGCCGAGTTCTTCCGTCTCTGCGAGCGGATCGAGCGGCTGAGCGGCAAGAGCCGGACGGAGCCGCTCGCGACCCAGGCCTGCGCCGACAAGGGATGGCCCACGCCGGTGAAGTGACGCGCCGAGCTGCGCCTCGGCCGCCTTGTCTCCTCGATCGCAAAGGCAAGGGGACCGTCAGGTGGCGGGACGGCAGCAGGAACGTGCTCGTTGCGGCGCACCGGCGCCGCAGCCGCCATCGCTCCGTCATGCTGGCCGCAGCAGACTCGGGATTCGATCGCCCTGGCGGCGGTCAGCGTCCCTACTTCCGATCGGCGCCCAGTGGCGGCCCACCCTCGAGATAGCGCGTCGCCATGTGCGCTCCCTGCCTGGGCAGGAAGGCGATGAACCGCGCCCCTCCGGGGCTCACCACCGTGAAGGCATGCGGCGTGCGCGCCGGAACCGAGATCGTCTGATCCTTGCCGACCAGGAGCCGTTCGTCGCCGATGCGCACGTCGAGCGTGCCCTCGATGACGACGATCACCTCGTCGACCTCCTCGTGGAAATGCAGCGGGGCTCCGGCACCCTGCTCCAGGACGGCCATGCTGGAGCTGACCGAGACGCCCTGCGCCTCGCCGGCCAGAATGTAGTTGCGATAGCCTGGACGCCAGGGAATTTCCCGCGCCTCGTCGTTCTTCACTACCGGCATGTCGATCTCCCAGGGCTGGTCGGGCGCGCCAACCTTCCCACCTGACGCCGACCGGCGCCAGCGTCACGCTCGCCCGCTGGCGCCATCGTCTCCGGCGGCATCCCGCACGATGACCGCCGGGCTCGGTTCGCAAATAACCTCCGGTCATGCCCGAGAGGTCCCATCCCGGGCGAATTTGCGTGCCGGGCGATGCCGTGGACATCGATCCAAGCCACCCTGGCGCCGGCCGCGCGTTTGGCACGGCGGCGCCCTTATCCGCAACATCCACAGGCGGGTCACATGGGAGTCACGGTCTTCCCGAACTAAGAACGTCATCTCGCCGTCGATTCAGCAGGATCACATGACCAGTCCGGGACACAGCCACGATCGCGACCCGCGCGGGCTCAAGCCCATTCCGCGGCTCATCTTCGCCTCCCGCTGGCTGCAGCTGCCGCTCTATCTCGGGCTGATCGTGGCGCAGGTCGTCTATGTCTACCTGTTCCTCAAGGAGCTGCTGCATCTGGTGTTGCACACCGCGACGGTCACCGAGCTGCAGGCCATGCTGATCGTGCTGGGGCTGATCGACGTGGTAATGATCTCCAATCTGCTGATCATGGTGATCGTCGGCGGCTACGAGACCTTCGTGTCGCGCATGGAGCTCAACCGTCATCCCGACCAGCCCGAGTGGCTGAGCCACGTCAATGCCAGCGTGCTCAAGATCAAGCTGGCGATGGCGATCATCGGCATTTCCTCGATCCACCTGCTGCGCACCTTCATCGAAGCCGGCAGCCTCGGTACGGAGAAATCGACCTACACCGAGGCCGGCATCATGTGGCAGGCGATCATCCATGCCCTGTTCATCCTGTCGGCCATCGGCATCGCCCTGGTCGATCGGATGAGCCAGCCATCGATACCGAGGGCCGCCGAGCACTGAAATCCGTCGGGACGTCGGCGAAATGGTGGTTCCTGCGGGGGCACTTGGCCCCGACAAGGCCGTTCTCCGTCCGCGATCCGGATGCGACTCCCGCCTCGCTCCAGTCAGGCGGCCGGGAACGGGGTGTCATAACCCCCGGGCCCTGTATCAGTCGCCGATCCCTGCCGTCGAACCGCGAACGGTTGGACGGCAGGGAACGTTGGCTTACGCTGCTCTGGCCAAACCGCGGATGGTGTCCACGCCACCCGTCGTGCTGACGCAGGCGGCGGCGGCCTCGGTGCCCTTCACGCGGAAGTGCTCATGGAAGAACTTCCGATGCTCCTCGTGCTCGTGGAAGTCGCGCGGCGTCAGCACGGCGGAGATGATCGGCACCTCCATTTGCAGCTGTACGGTCATCAGGCCATTGATGACCGCGTCGGCCACGAATTCGTGCCGGTAGATGCCGCCGTTGACCACGAAGCCGCAGGCCACGATCGCGGCATACCGCCCGGTTCTCGCCAGCAGCTTGGCGTGCAGGGGCAACTCGAAGGCGCCCGGCACCTCGAACAGGTCGATGCGTTCGGGCTCGACGCCGCGCCGCGCCATCTCGCGCAGAAAGGCTTCGCGGCCCTGGTCGACAATCTCGCGATGCCAGCACGATTGCACGAAGGCAAACCGCTGCCCGCTCGCGGGGGCTCGAGGGATTCGGGTGTCGTCGCTGATGTCGTTCGCTTTCTGATTCATGAGATCCTCACACAAGGTTCGAGGCTCGAATCAGGGTGCACGAGCACAGGACCCCGATGTCCCCACGACAAGCGTGGCGACATCGACGATCGAGCGTCGCGCTCTCTTCCATCCGGACTGTTACCGTCGGCCCCGGATTTTCACCGGATCTGCTGACCCCACTCCTTGGCGAGTGGGCGCTCGCGGGCTGATGCGAAGATCGCAATCACCGCCGGAGGGGACTTCCACCCCGCCCTGAGAACGCCTGCCTCAGGCCAATCCCGAGGCGGGACAACGTTCGATGAAGGTCATAGTCGTGGCAAGATGTCTGAATCGCATGCAATCGAATCGCGGAAGAAGCTACAACCGTGTGCCGCCTGGCGGGGACAGAAGCGATTGAGCGGGCTTGCCCGGCAAGGCATGACAGGCCGGCGATCGGGAAGGCGCCTCCCATGCGCAACCTCGACTATGCCTTGTGCCCGGAGCTTGCGCCGCTGGCCGGCGGGCGGCCGAGTCGGCGCCTCGATCGGACTCCTTGTGACTGCGGCAAGATGTTCGTCTATGCCCGACGCTCGACGTATCGTAGCCTTCACGTGGGGAGTGGCACGTTATCTGGAGTATCGGGATGGCAACCCAGACGTGGGTCTCAGGCGTCGTCGGAGACTGGTTTCTTCCCGCCAACTGGACGACCGACACCGTACCCATTCAGCTCGACACTGCCCTGATCGGCTCCGGAAATCCGATCATCGGTGACGGTTCGGCAATCCTCGGCCAGACGATCGTCCTCGGCGGGTCGACAACGGCCTCTTCGGTGACCCTGACGGCGATCGGTTCGAGCTTCGGTCCGAGCACCGGGTCACCGTCGGTTGCCACGCGGCTCTTCGTGGCCGGCGGCCATCCTGTAACCTCGCCTCTGCGCGCGACGTTCCTGGTCGAGGGCGACACCTCGTTCGAAGGTCAGATCATTGTCCAGGCGCCGGGTGGCAGCCTGACCATCGAGGCGGCAACCGATGGCACGAGCCCGGGCAACTTCACGCTCGACAACGCCGACTTCTCCACGACGATCCTGGTGGGCCAGGAAAGCTTTCTGTCCTTCAAGGGGCAGACCATCACCAACGACGGCCTGATCCAGATCGATGGCGGCATGGACATCGCTGCCGGTGTGACGGTAGCGGGCTCCGGGCTCATCGTGCTCGAAGCTGGCGGCCAGCTCTCCGTCGACGGCGCCGTGGGATCGGGTCAGCAGGTGATCTTCGCCGACGGCACCGGCTCGGTGACGCTGGCCGATGTCGCGACCTTCGACGGCGTGTTCGGGTTCACGAGCGCGGGCGGCAACACGATCGACCTGCAGGGCGTGGTCGCCCAATCGGACGGCTTCCTGACGATACCGACGCCGCCGAACGTTCTCTACCTGGCCCTCTATTCGGGGCCCAATCAGACCGGCTCGATCGTCGCCACGCTCGCCGTGGAGATGATCGACGAAGAGTCGCTGTTTCCCGAAGCCAACACGCTGACCCCCGAAGATTTCACGCTGACCAGCGACGGCAAGGGTGGAACGGTAGTCACCTACACGCCGCAGGCGCCGATCATCCTGGAACAGTCGCTGCCGGTCGCGGTGGTCGGCAGCCCGGGTCAAACGGTCTCGCTGGCGACGATCCTGATGCAGTCGTTCGGCACGACGACGCCGAACTTCACGAATATCACCCTGTTGCCAACCGAGGTGGCGCGCAACGCAGAGGGAGACGATGCCTTCTGGGCGACGCCGAACGTGACGTCGCAGTGGAAGGTCAACGGCCAGGTCATAACCCAGGACCACACGATCGCCGCGGGCGACACGGTCGAGCTGATCGTGGGCAACCAGATCATCTGGCCGGCGCGGTTCAAGGCCCAGACGACGCCGACCGTCTCGGCAACCAGCGGCGAATACGTCGTCTACGATGTCTGGTCGGTCGATCCGAGCATCCCTGCCGCGGTCGAGGCCGCAGGCTACACCGGCCTGCCGACGCCGGACGCCATCGTCGCGTCGGCCAATGCCTTCGCCAGCGTCTACGGCCTCGTCCCCAACACCAATCTTTGCAACTGGATCGCCGACAACGTGGCGGCGGGAGCCGGCGCCTCGATGCCTCCGGCGAACGCCTTTCTCGACCCGACGGACAATCAGCCGGGCGGCTTCTGGCGCATCGTCTATTCCGGCGCCCAGCCGTCTCCGGTGGTCGACTGGTCGTCCAAGGTGGCGGCCGGCACGATCGTCCGCATGGGCTGGTTTCATCCCGAGAATCCCCAGTCGAATGCGGTCACCGGGCACACCACGACCGTCCTCGGCCCGGGCGCCACCCCGGGCACGATCTCCGTTTACGACAACATCGATTTCGTCGACGACGTCGAGTACATCGGCATTCACGACGCCAGCTACTGGGTCGCCACCAATCCGGCCGACATCACGATCTACCAGCTCGATCCCGCGCAGCAATACCTGATCCAGGGCACCAGCATCGCCGAGCAGATCCAGGGCAGCGTGTTCAACGACCTGATCCTGTCCAACGGCGGCGCCGACTCGATCGTCGGCGGGCCGGGCAACAACGAGATCCAGGGCACCATGGCCGAGCTCGCCGGCATCGCGGTGAGCGACTTCGATGCCGGCGATCTTCTGGACTTCACCGATCTCGCGCTGGCGACGGCATCGGTCCGCTTCGACAATGGCGCGCTGCAGGTCTTCAGCGACCACGCGGAAGTGGCGTCGATCGCCATGCCGACGCCGCAGCAGGGCAGCTTCTTCTTCGTCGCCTCGGACGGTGACGTCGGCACGAACATCGGGCTGGTCGACCCGGCGACCCAGATCGAGCGGCTTTATGTCGGTTATCTCGGTCGCGCCGGCGATCCGTCGGGTGCCGGGTTCTGGCAGAACCAGCTGCTGGCCGGGCCCGATACCCAGGCGACGCTGAAAGCCATCGCGTCGAGCTTCGCCGTGCAACCCGAGACCGGCACGGCCTACCCCTTCCTGGCCGATCCGCAACAGGCCACGTCGGCCGAGATCACCGCCTTCATCACGGCGCAGTACCAGGAGCAGTTCGGTCGCGCGCCCGACGCGCCCGGCCTTGCCTATTGGCAGGGCTACCTGACGGCCAACCTCGCCTCGCCGCAAGCGGTGGGCCTGTTTCCGCTGTTGCTGACCTATGGGGCGATGAACTCCGAAGCGGGTCTCGACCTGACCACGGTCGCCAACAAGGCGACCGTCGGTGCCTACCTCGTCGCACAGTTCGCCGCGGCCGATATCGATTTCGGCAGCACGCCGTCGCCCGCAAACGCCTTTGCCCACACGATCCTCGATCAGGTCGACAGCACGCAGGACAGCGTCGCGGCGGCGGAAGCGGCAGTGCTGGCCTTCGTCCATGATCAGGCCGTGCTCGTCGGCATCCCGCACTGAGCACTCGCGCGTTCACCTGCCCGGGTTTTCCGGGCAGGTGAACGATCGTCGTCACGGATCGATCAGCACGCCCGGGTTCATCATGCCCTTGGGATCGAGCTCGCGCTTGGCGCCGCGCAGGGCGCGGGCGAACAGCTCGGGCCGCTGTTTGTCGTAGAACGGCCGGTGAAAGCGGCCGACGGCGTGATGGTGCGTGGTCGTGCCGCCATGCTCGACCGTCGCCGCCGTGCAGGTCGACAGAACCTCCATGAGCTGCTCGAGCTGGCGGCGCTTGTCGAGGATGCCGCTGAAGGTGAAGTAGAGGCACGGGCCATCGGGGTAGACGTGGGTGAAGCGGCAGGTCACCGTGCCGTCGCGCCCGGTCACGCGCCTGATCGTGTCGCGCGTGATCGCCGTTATCTTCTGGTGGAAGTCGCGGACGCGGTCCCAGGTCATCGAGGTCTCGAAGGTCGAGGACAGGATGCCGCGCGCCACCGCGTGCTCGCCATAATGCGGCGCGCGGATGAAGCGGTTGCGCCAGGCGCCGGCGGCGCCGGAGCGATGGGCGTTCTCGTCGTCGGCGCCGGCGTCGGCGACGCCGCCGTGGTCGGCGCAGATCTCCAGAGCCCGCTTCATCCAGGCGTCGAGCGGATGGTCGGCCGATTCGAAGGCCAGCACCAGCACCGCTTCCTCGCTGCTCCACGGGATGCCGGGCAGCGCCTCGCGCGCCTCGAGCAGGCGGCAATTGGCGGGATAGAGATTGGCCTGGGTGATGTCGCGCACGGCGTCGGCGCCGGCGAAGAAATCCTTGAAACGCACCGAGGCGGACGCGCGAAACGTCGGCTTCTTGCGCAGGCGTACCCAGGCTTCGGTGATGATGCCCAGGATGCCTTCGGAGCCGATGAACAGACGATCGGGGCTCGGGCCGGCGCCGGAGCCCGGCAGGCGGCGCGTCTCGAGCGTGCCGGCCGGCGTCACCACCCGCGTGCTCTCGACGAAATCGTCGATATGTGTGTAGAGCGTGGCGTAGTGGCCGCCCGACCGCGTGGCGATCCAGCCGCCCAGGGTCGAGCAGCGATAGGCCTGCATGTAATGGCGCATGGTGAACGGCGAGTCGCGCAGCTGGTCCTCGATCGCCGGGCCGTAGATGCCGCCCTGGATGCGCGCTGCGTGGCTCACCGGGTCGACCTCGAGCACCTTGTCCATGTGGCGGGTGGAGATGGTGACGACCTTGTCGGCGGCGGCTGGCGCCTCGATGCCCTTCACCACTGACGAGCCGCCGCCATAGGGTATCGCTGTCGCGCCGATCGAATCGCACCAGTCGAGCACGCGCACGACGTCCTGCTCGTTGTCCGGGAAGGCGACGGCGTCGGGCGGGTTGGGCACCGAGCGCATGAACATGCGCGTGGTGTCGAAGCCTGCCTTGCCATAGCTGTGCTCGAGGCGCGTCAGATGGTCGGTGCGCACGATGGGTTGCAGCGCCGGCGGCGGGGCGACGCGCGGGGCGCGCAGCGTGATCTCCTCGGGCCTGGGCGGCGGCGTCACATCGAAGCCGTCGAGGCCGTAGCGCTGGGCGATCTCGGCCTCCCAAGGCACGATCTCGTCGGCCGACAGATCCTCGTCGGCATAGCCCCAGGCGTAAAACTTCTTCTGCCGCCGCATGCTTCCTCCCCCTCGAGTTTTTCCTCCCCAGGTTCGCCGGGGAGGTGTCATGTCGTTGCTGGGAGCGCGCCACTCCAGTGGCGCTCTTCTCGTTGATCACATGCCCTATGAGCGCCACGTCGGCGGAGATTACTCCGCCTTAAGTGGCGCGCTCCCAGCGAAGAGCATGAATTTACGCCGCGAACGCGACCGGCCTCCCGCTGCCCTTGATCTGCGTGCGGTGCATGATGCGCCGCGCGTTGCCGTCGAACGGGTCGCGACGGTGCATGGTCGAGCGGTTGTCCCACAGCACCAGGTCGCCCAGGCGCCAGACATGCTCGTAGACGAATCGGCGATCGGTGGCATGGGCCCACAGCGCCTCGAGCACGGCATCCGACTCGGCGCGCGAGTAGCCCTCGACGAAGGAGTTGCGGCGGCGGCCGAGATAGAGCGTGGCCCGGCCGTTGGCCGGATGCTTCAGGATCGCGGGATGCCACGCGCCGGGGGCGGCCATCGGATCGTCGGTCGGCGTCACGCCTTTGCGCAGGTAGCCGCCGGCGTTGTAGGTGCCGTCGTGCTTGATGCGGCGCCCCTCGATCCGTGCGCGCAGGTCGGCCGGCAGCGCATCGCACGCCGCCTGCATGCCGCAGAACCAGGTGTTGCCGCCGCTCGGCGGGATCTCGAGCGAATAGAGCATCGAGGCGTCGGGCGGCCAATCGAGGTAGCTCATGTCGGTGTGCCACACAGCCTCGCCGGCGCCGAGCGCACCGATCGGATCGCCCTTGTCGTCGAGCACGTTGGAGACGACGTAGATGTCGGGATAGCCCGGCGGGCTGATGCGGCCGCGCTCCTGGTTGGGCGGCGGGTCGAGCTGGCCAAAGCGCCGGCTGAAGGCCAGCAGGTCGTCGTCGCCGAGTTGTTGGCCGCGCAACACGATCATCGAATGATCCGTCCAGGCGCGCAGGATCGCCGCGAACTCCGGCTCGCTCAAGCGCCGCAGGTCGACGCCGGAGACTTCCGCCCCGACTGCCGGCGATACCGGGCGCACCGTCACCGTCATGCCGCTTCCTCCCCAACCTCGGACTCCTCTTTCCCCTGGGTGGGTTAGAGGAACATGAGCCGTGGGATGATCGACCTGCGGCGGCGCACGATCAAGCGCCCAGCACGGCGCGGAGCCAGGCGGCAAGCTTGTCGGCGACCGCCGGCGCCAGCGGACCGGTGAAGCCCGGATCGCCGGGCCCGGCGACGGTCTTGAGATTGTGGCTGACGCCGGCTGCGACCAGCACCTCGCCTCCGGCGCTGCGTGCACCGAGCGCGTCGATCAGCGGCTGGACATCGTCCATCGCGACGACCTGCTGATCGGCCCCGCCATGCACGAGCAGGCAGCCGAGCGGGCTCGCTGCCAGTGCAGATGCCGGGTCGAACGCCATCGCGCCTTGCAGGAACGGGCCGATATAGGCGGGGAACAGCGGCTGAAGCTCCGCCGGCAAGCCGGGCGGCGGGCGACCGCTGGTCCGGATCGCGCCGAGGACGCGCTCGACCCCGTCGACGAGGCTCGGCGCCCCGCGCTGCAGCTGGCGGCGCAGGATCTCGCCGTAGGGACGGCCCGGCGTCGCCGCGAGCACGATGCCGTGCGGCTTGCTCTCGCCGATCGTCGGTGCGGCCGCCAGGACCAGCAGGCCGCCCTCGCTGTGACCCAGCAATCCAGTGGCGTAACGCTTGATCTCGTCGTGCCTCAAGAGCTCGGCGTGGGCGGCGCGCACATCGCCCACGAACCTGTCCCAGGCGCTGAACCTCTCCTGCTCGGCCAGCGCCGCCGGCATGGGCGTGGAGGCGCCAATGCCGCGCTTGTCGTAGCGCAGCGTACCAATGCCGGCCTCGGCCAGCCGCTCGGCGATCAGGCGCAGCGTGTCGAGGCGGGCCGGCACCAGCGGGTTGTTGCCGTTGCGGTCGGTCGGGCCGCTGCCGGCCACCAGCACGAGCCCCGGGACGCGCTGCAGCTCGCTCCACGCCGGCAGCAGGAGCGTGCCGGCGAGCCTCGTGCCGTCATCGGAGGCGAAGCGAACCGCGCGCTGCTGGGTGCCCCGGGCGTAGTAGCCCTTCCACGGGCTTTGCGCCTCGGCCGCCGCCGGCACCGCCAAGCCGGCGGCGAGCAGGGTGCGCCGGCCGATCATCGGCGATCGTCTCATTGCCGATCGCCTCATTGCCGATCGGAAGCGCGCGGCATGTTGCCCATGCGATGGCTCATCTGCCGGCCGCCGAAGATATGGACGTGGAAATGGAAGACGAGCTGCCCGCCGTTCGGTCCATGGTTGGCGACGATGCGATAGCCTTCCTGCTCGAGGCCGAGATCGTGCGCGATCCTGGCGACCGCCCGCCAGAAGCCGACGACCAGGTCGGCCGGCGCGGTGGCGCAGAAATCGGCCTGGGAGACGTACTCGCCCTTGGGAATCGCCAGCACGTGAACCGGCGCCAGCGGGTTGATGTCGTGGAAGGCCAGCGCGAAGTCGTCCTCGTAGACCTTCCGGCAGGGCAACTCACCACGCAGGATGCGCGCGAAGATGTTGTTGCGATCGTATGCGGGCATGACGGGGGCAGGCATGGCAGTCTCCAGCTCGGGCTGGGCAAGTTCCCGCAGCCTGCAAAGCCGTGCAATGCGGCTTTATCTCGACCGGGTACGGATATTTTACCGTATGCGGGAATCCCCCGCGGCATCGCCCGAGGAACGGCCCTTTGATCGAAAGCGGCCCTAGTTCGCGCGGCTGGCCTTCTCGGCGATGCCGGAGAGTCCCTCGCGCCGCGCCAGCTCGTCCCACACGGCGGCCGGCTTGACGCCTGTGGCCGCCCACAGGGTGAGCAGATGGTAGAGCACGTCGGCGCTCTCGCCGACCAGCTTGACCTTGTCGCCGCGCACGCCCTCGATCAGCGCCTCGACGGCTTCCTCGCCGAGCTTCTTGGCGATCTGCTGGCGGCCGCGGCTGAACAGGCGCGCGGTGTAGGACGTGTCGGGATCGGCGCCTTTGCGACTGTCGATCACCAGGTACAGGCGATCGAGCACGTGCATATCGACAGCAACGCTGCTGGACGACTTCGACGCCTTTTTCTTGGCTTTCTTCTTTTTCGCCATGGAGGGGTCTCTCGGCACCTCCAACAGGGAGGCAATATCCCTTTTACTTCAATTCCTCGCACCGTGCGAGATTTGTCGGATCGGAACGCCGGCGCGCGCCAGTCGTTCCTTCGCCTCGGCGATCGTGAACTCGCCGAAATGGAAGATCGAGGCGGCGAGAACTGCCGAGGCGCCGCCTTGGAGCACGCCGTCGACCAGATGGTCGAGCGTGCCGACGCCGCCGGAGGCGACCACCGGCACCGGCACCGCATCGGACACGGCACGCGTCAACGCGAGGTCGAAGCCTTGCCTGGTGCCGTCTCGATCCATCGACGTCAGCAGGATCTCGCCCGCACCCGACTCGGTCATGCGCCGCGCCCACGCGACCGCGTCGAGCCCGGTACCCTGGCGGCCGCCATGAGTGAAGACCTCCCATTTGCCTGGGCTGGTCTGGCGGGCGTCGATCGCCACCACGATGCACTGGTCGCCATATTTCTCCGCCGCTTCGCGCACGAACTCGGGCCGCGTCACGGCGGCCGAGTTGATCGACACCTTGTCGGCGCCGGCCAGCAGCAGGCGGCGAATGTGCTCGACCTGGCGCACGCCGCCGCCGACGGTCAGCGGCATGAAGCACTGCTCGGCGGTGCGGGCGACGACGTCGAAGATGGTGTCGCGATTCTCGTGGCTCGCCGTGATGTCGAGAAAGGTCAGCTCGTCTGCGCCGGCCGCGTCGTACAGCCGTGCCTGCTCGACCGGGTCGCCGGCATCGCGCAGGTCGACGAACTGGACGCCCTTGACGACACGGCCGTCCTTCACGTCGAGACAGGGAATGATGCGGACCTTGAGCATGATCGAAGCGGCGGCAGAGGCGGGGTTCTCGGGGCCGGGACCTTATGCGGCAGCGACCGGCTTGTCGACTTGCGGGGCCAGGGTGGATACTCCTCACTTCATATCTTCATGTTCCTCTTTCCCGCCCTTATGAGTGGCTTGGCGAAGCCGAACGCGCACATGAGGGCTGGGAGAGGAGCTCGAGGAGATCGGAGACCCCACGATGTCATCCACTTCCCGCATCCCCATCATCGACATCGCCGCGCTGCTGGCCGGCACGCCGGCGGACGAGGAGGCGGTGGCGCAGACGATCGGCCGAGCCTGCCGTGACATCGGCTTCTTTTACGTGACGGGCCACGGCATCCCGGCAGCGCTGCTGGCCGAGGTGTTCCGGCAGTCGGCCGCCTTCTTCGCCGCGCCGCGCCCGATTCAGGATCCCGTGCGCTACTCCGGTCCGGCGGGCAATCGCGGCCATATCCCCCTCGGCGCGGAGACGCTGGAGCCCGGCACGCCACCCGACCACAAGGAGTGCTACAACATCGGCCTCGATCTCGCTGCGGACGATCCCGAGCTGCTGGCGGGCAAGCCCTTCCGTCATCGCAATCCATGGCCCGACCTGCCCGGCTTCCGCGAGACCATGCTCGACTATTTCGGCCGGGTGCACCGGCTCGGCTGCGACATCCATCGTGCCTTCGCCATCGATCTCGGGCTCGACCGGCTGTTCTTCGAGGGCAAGCTCGACCGGCCGATGGCGATCCTGCGGCTGCTGCACTATCCAGCGGTCGAGGGCGTGCCGCCGGCGGGCAGGATGGGCGCGGGCGAGCATACCGACTACGGCAACCTCACGCTGCTCGCCGTCGACGAGGTGAAGGGTCTCGTGGTGCGCACGCGATCGGGCGAGTGGATCGAGGCACCGCGCGTGCCGGGTGCGCTGATCTGCAACATCGGCGACTGCCTGATGCGCTGGACCAACGACACCTACGTCTCGACACCGCATCGCGTGACGAGCCCGCACGCGTGCGACCGCTACTCGGTGGTGTTCTTCCTCGATCCCAATCCCGATGCCGTCGTGGCCTGCATCCCGAGCTGCGTACGCGACGGCGTGGCGCACTACCCGCCGATCGTCGCCGCCGACTACCTTCTGTCGCGCCTGGTACCGACTTACGAGAAGGCCGGCTGAGAGCGCGCCCAACGGGTCGGCCTACTCTCCCTTCAGGACGCGAATGGCGTCCGGCACGGTGACCCGGCCGTCGTAGAGCGCGCGGCCGACGATGGCGCCGACGATGCCGTACTCCTCGGCCGGCCGCAGCTCGCGCAGATCGTCGAGCGAGCTGACGCCGCCCGAGGCGATCACCGGCGTGGTGAGATGCTGGGCGAGCGTGATCGTGGCGTCGACATTGACGCCGCCCATGGCGCCGTCTCGATCGATGTCGGTATAGATGATCGCCGCCACGCCGGCGTCCTCGAAGCGCAGCGCCAGGTCGAGCGCGCGCACCGCGCTTTGCCTGGTCCAGCCGTCGACCGCGACGATGCCGTCGCGCGCATCGATGCCGACCGCGACCTGGCCCGGCCACTGCCGGCAGGCCGCCTTGACCAGGCCCGGCTCCTTGACCGCGATGGTGCCCAGGATGACGCGCTTCACGCCGGCCTCGAGCCATTGCGAGATGCTCTCGATGGTGCGGATGCCGCCGCCCAGCTGGGCCGGCACCTCGACCTGGGCGAGGATGCTCTCGACGGCCGCGCGATTGACCGGATGACCCTCGACCGCGCCGTTCAGGTCGACCAGGTGCAGCCATTCGCAACCGGCATTGGCGAACGCCTTGGCTTGGGCGGCCGGGCTGTCGTTGAACACGGTGGCGCGCGCCATGTCGCCGCGGAGCAGGCGCACGCACTTGCCGTCCTTGAGATCGATGGCGGGGAACAGAAGCATGGCGGCGGGGATGTAGCGCGGGTTCCGGGCGATGTCATCCGGTGCAACAGGGGCGTGGCGCCTTCGACGAGCACTCTCCGATATTCGTCCCGCCGGCCGCTGTTTGCGACCGTCGCGTCTTGACGCATGCTGTATCGTTGCCCCGGAGAGGCTCGTTGGCGGGCACTGTCGATGAAACCGTCGATCTCGCCGTCGGAGATCGGCCCGGCCGCCGGAATCGCCCCTGACGCCATGCCTCGGACCATACGGTCCGGCAGCGTTCGCTCGACGGCCGCTCGCCCGAGCAGCTACTCTCCAGGGCCATTCCGAGGACCGACATGACCCGCTACACGCCCGATCTCTTCGCCGCCGACCAGGCCGACCTGACGGCGATCCGCCGTGACATCCATCGTCATCCCGAGACCGCGTTCGAGGAGCAGCGCACCTCGCAGATCGTCGCCGAGAAGCTCGCGGCGTGGGGCATCGAGGTGCATCGCGGTCTGGCAAAGACCGGCGTCGTCGGCACCCTGAAGGGCAGGCGGCCGGGGCAGAAGACGATCGGGCTGCGCGCCGACATGGATGCGCTGCATCTGCAGGAGAAAAACGAGTTCGAGCACGCCTCGGTGCATGCCAACAAGATGCATGCCTGCGGCCATGACGGGCACACCACCATGCTGCTGGGCGCCGCCAAGCATCTCGCCCGCTCGCCTGACTTCGCCGGCACGGTGCATTTCATCTTCCAGCCGGCCGAGGAAGGCGAGGGCGGCGCGCGGGTGATGATCGAGGAAGGGCTGTTCGATATCTTCAACTGCGATGCCGTCTACGGCATGCACAACATGCCGGGCCTGCGCAAAGGCCACTTCGCCATCTGCGCCGGGCCGATGCTGGCGGCGTCCGACAGCTGGCAGGTGACCTTCAAGGGCACCGGCGGGCACGGCGCCATGCCGCACATGGGCACCGATCCGACGCAGCCCGCGGCGCAGTTCATCCTGGCCGTCCAGGGCATCGTCGGCCGCAACGTGCCGCCGACCCAGACCGCCGTGCTGAGCGTCGGCCACATCCACGCCGGCAGCTTCGGCTCGCCCAATGTCATCCCGTCGGAGGTGCTGGTGCGCGGGACGGCGCGCAGCTACACGCCCGAGGTGCGCGCCCTGCTCGAGCGCCGCCTCGGCGAGGTCGCCGCCGGCATCGCCCAGGCCTGCGGCTGCGAAGCCGAGTACAAGTACTTCAGGCGCTATCCGCCGCTGATCAACTCGGTCGAGCAGACCACCCTCGCCGTCGAGGCGGCGGCGCTGACGGTCGGCCGCGACAGGGTCGATCCCAACACGCCGCGCATCACCGGCGCCGAGGATTTCGCCTTCATGCTGGAGAAGAAGCCCGGCGCCTACATCATGATCGGAAACGGCGGCCCCGAGGAGGGCGGCTGCCACTATGTCCATTCGCCGCTCTATGACTTCAACGACGAGATCCTGACGACCGGCGCGGCCTACTGGGTCAACCTCGTGCAGCTCGAGCTGGGCGACGCCGCGTAATGCCGGAGAGGTCCGCTCGAGGCGACGCGGATCGACCCGTGCTCCGCGCGGCTGCCTGCGGCCTAATCATGGCTGCGGCGGCGGCTTGGGCGGAACCGGTCGGGGCGCAGGACGCCGCGTCGCAGAAGCAGAAGCTGGTCGGCAAGGTCCACGAGAAGAATCGCGCTGCCAGGAAGCGGCAGGAATTCTCGCTCTCCGAGGAATCGACCCTCCTGCACAGGCGCTATGCCAAGGCTCAGAAGGAGATCGAGGACGCGACCGGGATCACCTTCTCCATGGAAGCGTCGGTCATGAGCCAATGGGGCACGCCGAATGGCGGGTTCGGCGCCGTCCAGACGATGTTCACGCCGGCGGTCGATTGGGCCGCGTTCAGCCTGCCGGGCCTCGGCGCCGGCTCCTTCCAGTTCCACTTCCTGTCGGTCAACTATCTGTCGAGCACCGATGCCACGGCGCTCGGCAGCGCCATCAACCTCGTCAGCCCGATCAACAACCAGCCGACGGCCAACAACCAGTTCGTGCAGCAGACCTACACGCACAGCTTCCCGGGCAATTGGCTGTCTGTTTCGTTGGGGCAGTACCCGTTCTCGAACTTCGACGGAAATGCCTATGCAAACGACCAGCAGGTAACCTTCATCGGCTACTCGATGACGCAGAACGGCAGCCAGAACTATGCCCAGGCGGGCATCGGCGCCTATGCGCAGATCAACCCGATCCCGGAGATCACCCTGGCCTTGGGGTTCCAGGATGCCAACGACATCAGCGGCAGCTACATCCAGACGACCACGTTCGGGCAAGGCCAGTACGCCTGGTTCGGCTACGGCGCGTGGTCGCCGACGATCCCGGGCTGGGGCCAGGGCACCTATTCGCTGCTCTATTACAATCAGCCCAGCGTGACGATCCAGCCGATCGCCAGCGAAGGCCTGTCGTTCAATCTCGCGCAACCGATCGGCGAGAGGCTGGGCCTGTTCGTGCGTGCCAACACGGCGTGGCGCTCGAGCTTCGCCATCCAGTCGTCGGTCGCCGCCGGCGGCGTCGTCAACGATCCGCTGCGCCGCAGCGCCGAGGACCAGATCGGCCTCGCCTTCGCGTGGAATGCGACCAACATGTCGCTCTACGCCGGCACGAACGCACGGCCGAGCGAGATGATGCTGGAAGCCTACTGGTCGTGGTCGATCTACCGGACCCTGCTGGTCACGCCGGACATCCAGCTCTATCTGCAGCCCGCCCTGGCGCCCTCGTCCGATCTTTCGGCGGTCTTCACACTTCGAGTCACGCAGCTGTTCTAGGAGAAGCTCGATGCGGGGAGCGCGCTACTGGAGTGGCGCGCTCATAGACGCTATCGTTGGCCGGTTCAGCACAGTCCTCATCCTGAGGAGGTCGCGTAGCGACCGTCTCGAAGGATGGGCAACACGCCAGATCGCTGGAAACCGGCGTCGCGGCACCCAGCTTGTTGCCGACCAAAGGGCGAAGGCTACTTCGCCCGAATCGAGACGCGGCCCTTGGGGCCGCTCCTCAGGCTGAGGTCTTCAGTAAAGTCAGCGCCATCGGCGTGGCGCCAGCACATGAGGCGCTACAGATCAAAGGTCCAGTCGGTGCCGAGATTGTCGCCGCTCCAGACGTCGTGCAGGGGCGCGAGGACAGGGGAAGCGTGGCCGAGCGCTGCATCGAGCAGGCCGAGCGGCACGTCGGCGAGCGCCAGCGTATCGGACAGCGTCCCGAGCTCGACCAAGGGGTCCTCCAGAATCGGTAGCGCGACTTCCTGCGGAGGGATCTGGCCGGCAACGTGCGTCTCGCTCGGCATGCCGAAAACGCGGTCGAGCGGCGCGCCGTAGGCCACCGCGTCGACGCCAGCCTCGGTCCACAGCGATGGGCTCTCCCGGAAGATCGGCACGTCTCTGCGATCGAACTCGACGAGGTCGCGGCCGACGGGCAGGGGTTCATCCTTCATCTTGAAGACGAACTATAAGCGGTAAAGCCCTGCAAATAAAGCTAGCCGACTCCCGATCGCGGGACGTGGGCATACTGGGCATGGGCCTCGCGGCACTCGGCCTGCAGGCTGCGATAGCGCCGCTCGGCATCCTGGACGCTTTCCAGCTCGAGCAGAACGTCGAGAGCGGCCCAGGGCGAGCCCGAAGACAGCATGCGCGTGCGCGTGGCCGCGAGATCGAGCCAGGTGCGCCGCGCCCGCTCGGTCCGGCGGTCGAGATCGGCCAGGTATTTCTGCTCCGGCGTCATCGCCATGGCGCGAGGGTGGTCCGCCGGCGCGCGGCCCGCAAGAGCCCTGCGCTCGCCTGGTCGCGGGGCTGCGGGGCGGGCGTGCAAAATCCCGGGTGGCGGCGGGGGTGGGTCTGTGTGTAAAGCTCCGCGTCCTGTTGGCCCGGAATTGGGGGGAAGCGATGAACGGAGCGGAGAGTCTGGTTCGGACCTTGGTGAAAGGCGGCGTCGAGGTCTGCTTCGCCAATCCGGGAACGTCGGAGATGCATTTCGTCGGCGCGCTCGATCGTGTCGAGGGCATGCGCTGCGTGCTCGGCCTGTTCGAGGGCGTGTGCAGCGGCGCTGCCGACGGCTACTACCGCATGACCGACAAGCCGGCCTCGACCCTGTTGCACCTCGGTCCCGGCCTCGCCAACGCGGCGGCCAACCTGCACAATGCCAAGAAGGCGGGCTCCGGAATCGTCAACATCGTGGGCGAGCACGCGCTCTATCACATCCAGTACGACACGCCGCTCACCGCCGACATCGAGGGCATCGCCCGTCCGTTCTCGCATTGGGTGAAGACCTCGCCGACCGCCAAGACGGTGGCGACCGACGGTGCCGCCGCCATCCAGGCGGCGCGTCTCGCGCCGGGCCAGATCGCCACCCTGATCCTGCCGGCCGACACCGCCTGGACCGAGGCCGACGGCGCTGCCGAGACGCCCGAGACGCCGCAGCCGCAGAAGCCCGCCAACGAGGCGGTGGTCGCTGCGGCCAAGGCCCTGAAGAATGGGCAGTCGGCCATGCTGTTCATCGGCGGCCGCGCCTTGCGCGCCCGCGGCCTCGAGCTCGCCGGCAAGATCGCGGCCAAGACCGGCTGCAAGGTGCAGGCCGCCGGCGGCACGGCGCGCATCGAGCGCGGCGCCGGCCGCGTGCCGGTGCTGCGCCTGCACTTCGTGGTGGAGACGGCGCTCGAGATGCTGAAGGGCACGAAGCACATGGTGCTGTGCGGCGCCAAGGCGCCGGCCGCCTTCTTCGCCTATCCCGGCAAGCCGTCGGTGCTGGTGCCCGAGGGCTGCGAGGTGACGACGCTCTGCCCGGTCGAGGGCGACCCGCTGGGCGCGCTCGAGGCGCTGGCCGCCGAGCTCGACGCGATGAACGCCAAACCGGCCAACATTGCCGAGGCCAAGCGGCCGGACCGGCCGACCGGCAAGTTCACCCTCGACGGTCTCGGCGCGGCGCTCGGCGCCACCCTGCCGGAGGGCGCCATCGTGGTCGACGAATCGGTCACCACCGGCCGCGGCTTCTTCCCGTACAGCGCCGGTGCGCCGCCGCACGACTGGCTGAACAACATGGGCGGCTCGATCGGCTTCGGCGCACCGGTCGCGGTCGGTGCCGCGGTCGCCTGCCCCGACCGCAAGGTCATCGCCATGATCGGCGACGGCAGCGCGATGTACACGATCCAGTCGCTGTGGACGATGGCGCGCGAGAACCTCGACATTTGCGTGATGATCTTCTCCAACCGCTCCTACAAGATCCTCTACAGCCAGCTCGCCGATGTCGGCGCCGCCAATCCCGGGCCGCGCGCCATCGACATGCTGACGCTCGATCGGCCGACCCTCGATTTCGGCGGACTGGCCAGGAGCATGGGCGTGCCGGCGGCCAAGGCGACCGACCTCGAGGAGCTCACCAAGCAGCTCACCTACGCCATGTCGCAGAAGGGCCCGTACCTGATCGACGTGGTGATGTAGGGCGGCTCGTCCCGGGACCGTCATGGAAGAGACCCGTCGGCGCACGCTGCACGGTCGTCGCCGGGGCAAGAAGCTGCGCGCCGGGCAGCAGTCGCTGCTCGACACGCTGCTGCCCTGCCTCGCGCTGGCCGTGCCACCGTTGCCGGGCCGAATCGACCTCGCCGCCGCCTTCGGCGGCCAGCTGCCGCCGGACGGCGTGTGGCTGGAGGTGGGCTTCGGCGCCGGCGAGCATCTGGTCTGGCAGGCAGAGCAGCATCCCGGCGTCGGCCTGATCGGCTGCGAGCCCTATCTGAACGGCGTCGCCAAGTGCCTGGCGCACGTCGAGCGCGCCGGCGTCGCCAACATCCGGCTGTTCACCGACGATGCACGGCTGGTCATGGCCGCCCTTCCCGAGCGCTCGCTTGCCCGCGCCTTCGTGCTGTTTCCCGACCCCTGGCCAAAGTCCCGCCATCACAAGCGCCGATTCGTGCAGCGCGAGACCTTGAGCCGGCTGGCCGAGCTCATGGTCCCGGATGCCGAGTTGCGTCTCGCTACTGACGATCCGAGCTACCTGCCCTGGATGATCGAGCACGCGATCCCCCATCGCGCCTTCGAATGGCTGGCCGAGCGGCCGGCCGACTGGCGCCAGCGGCCGGCCGATTGGCCGGCGACGCGCTACGAGAGGAAGCAGCTCGCCGGGACGCCGACCTTCCTGCGGTTTCGCCGGGTGAGCTGAGACCGGCCGGCGGCCCTCGCGGGATTGCCACCAATTTGGAAGCATTTCGGAAGACGGCCCGACTGTCGGTCTGTACCTTCGCTAGCGGGATGTGTGCCTGCGCCGTGGGGGCGCGTGTCGAACTGGGCTTGCCATGAAAA
This sequence comes from Reyranella sp., assembly GCA_022844015.1. Classification (GTDB taxonomy): domain Bacteria; phylum Pseudomonadota; class Alphaproteobacteria; order Reyranellales; family Reyranellaceae; genus Reyranella. The sequence continues at coordinate 35,613 of JALHMO010000001.1, forward strand.
GGCTGGTCAGTGCGCGACGGGCATGGTTGGGCTGCAGGGCTGACAATGCAGAAGGCGAATGATCCGGCCATCGTCAGAATTCACCGGGCGGTCGATCCGCGCTGGCCGGACGGCACGCCCGTGCTGATCGCGCTGCGTCCCATCGACGAGAGCGACAATCAGATCGTTGCCGATCTGTTTCCCGGCATGGCCGACGCGCTGGTGCTGCTGCGACGGCGGCGCGACTTGCGGATTGCCGCCACGGACCAGGACAACGCAGACGTGGCTGAGAGCACCAAAGGCTCCCTCGCTGGCGCCACGGTTGCCCAGATCGCGGCCGAGCGGCGCAACCTGCGGTTCGTCCTGCTCGATGGCGTCGCGCCCAGCCTGGGCGCCTATCTCGATGGCTCGTACCCCTACGGCAAGCCGCTCTACCTCGTCGTGCCCGCAAGGCCTGGCGCCGAGGCCATGACCATTGCCCGGTTCATCGCCAGCCCTTCTGCCCGGCCGCACCTCGCGGCGCTCGGGCTCGTCGCCGGTGTGCGATGATCGCGACGGGCGCCAGGCTTCGCTCCCTGGTCACGGCGCTCGGCCTGGTCGTGACGCTGGCGGTCGCCTTCGTCCTTCCAGCCGGATATTTCACGATCGCCTACAGGGAGCTGATCCACGAGCTGTCGTTCTCCGCGGCTCTCAAGGCCAACCGGCTGGCCAAGTATATCTATACCGAGCGCGAGCACTGGCAATATCAGACCAAGCGTCTCGGCCAGCTCATCGAGGTGCCGGAAGCCGACGAGACCGCGATGCGCCAGCGCATCTATGATGGCGAGGGCAAGCTCGTCATGGAGACTGGCGCGGCGCCCGCTGCGCCGCTCGCCATCGTCGCCGTGCCGCTGGTCGTCGCCGGGTCGACCTTCGGTTCGATCGAGACCGCCGCCAGCCTGCGGCCGCTGATTGTCCAGACCATCCTGGTCGGGCTGCTGGGTGGCATCCTCGGCTTCTCCGCATACTTCATCATGCGCGTCGTGCCGCTGCGGGCGATCGACCGCATCCTCGCCGATCTCGGCGAGATGCAGGCCCGCTATCGCCGGCTGTTCGACGCCAGCCCCTTCATCACCCTCGTCATCGACCGCGAGACCTTGCGTCTGCTCGACGCCAACGAGTCCGCCGTCCGGCAGTACGGCTGGTCGCGCGAGGAGCTTCTGGCCAAGACGAGCAACGAGTTCTATCCACCCGAGGACCTGCCGACCATCATCGCCGCCCGCCCGCGTTTCCTGGCCGATCCCAGCCAGCCCGTGCCGCCGCTGCGTCATCGCCGGAAGGACGGCACGGTCATCGACGTCGAGCAGACGATCCTGCCGCTCGAGTTCGGCGGCCGGCCAGCCTACCTAGTAATGGCGCGCGACGTCACCGAGCGCAACCGCGCCATGAAGGAGCTGCGCGAATCGGAGCGCAAGTACGAGGCCCTGATCGAAGCTTTGCCGGTCGGGATTCTCGAGACCACCACCGACTCGCGCATCGTCATGGCCAACAGCGCGTGGCGCCGCATGTTCGGCTTTGCCGACGGAGAGGCTCTCGGCAAGGTCGACGTGCATGCCCTCTATGCCGATCCGACCGAGCGCACGGCAGTGCTGAAGGCGATGCAGAGCGACGGCCCACGGCCTGCCATCGAGACGGTATTTCGCCGACGCGACGGCACGCTGTTTCCCGTCGAGCGTTACCTGCGCAACGTGCACGACGCCGACGGTAAGATGGTCGCCCTGCGCGGCATCGTCATCGACATTACCCAGCGCAAGTCGCTGGAGGCGCAGCTCCACCAGGCGCAGAAGATGGAGGCGGTCGGCAAGCTGACCGGCGGCATCGCGCACGACTTCAACAACATCATGATGATCATGATGGCCAACGTCGACGCGCTGGAAGACGACGAGGAGCTCGGCCGATCGGCGCGACGCCGCGTGGCGCAGATCAGCCGGGCGGTCGACAGGGCGGCCGACCTCACGCGCAGCCTGCTGGCCTTCTCGCGCAAGCTGCCGCTCAACCCGCGGCGCCTCGATCTCAATGCGCTTGTCGTCGACACGGGCAGGCTGTTGCAGCGCACGCTCGGCAACGAGATCGAGATCGAGGCGGCCCTGGGGGACGATCTGTGGCCGGTCGAGATCGATCGCGGCCAGTTCGAGAATGCCCTGGTGAACCTGTGCCTCAACTCCCGGGATGCCCTGCCGAATGGCGGCCGCGTGCTGATCGAGACCGCCAACGTCGTGCTCGACCAGGAGGCCTGCGGCCGCATCGGCGAGATCTCGCCGGGTGCCTACGTGCGCCTCGACGTGATCGACGCCGGAACGGGCATCGCGCCCGATGCGCTCCCCCGGGTGTTCGACCCGTTCTTCACCACCAAGGAAGTCGGCAAGGGAACCGGGCTCGGTCTCAGCATGGTTCACGGCTTCATCCTCCAGTCGAAAGGCCACATCGACATCAGGAGCCAGCCGGGGCGCGGCACGACCGTCACCATCTACCTGCCGCGCGCCGCCGCCGAGCCCGCTTGCCCGACGGTGGCGTCCATCCTGCCATCCGGCCGGGAGGCGATCCTGGTGGTCGAGGACGAGCCGCGGGTCCGCGGCGCCGTGGTCGCGCAGCTGCGGAGCCTCGGGTATGCCGTCACTTCCGTCGCCGACGGCGCGGCTGGCCTTGCTGCCTGTCAGGCTGCCCCGCATCCCTACGATCTGGTGCTCACCGATGTCGTGATGCCCGGGATGAACGGCAAGGCTCTCGCAGACGAGGTCTCCCGGCGCTGGCCGCGGACCGCCATCCTCTTCATGTCCGGCTACAACCGCGACACCATCGTGCACGACGGCCGCCTCGACGCCGGGGCCAGGCTGATTGCCAAGCCCTTCCGCAAGGCCGATCTGGCGGTCGCCGTTCGCCATGCCCTCGACGGCGACGGTACCTGATCGCCGTCGGTCCGGCGACGCGCCGCCCTACGTCTCCTCGATCATCTCGAAGTGCGGGTTGTCGAGGCCCAGCCTGGCGAACGCGTCCTGCAGGGTCCTGACGATCTCGGGTTCGGCGTTGCCCTGCGCCACCTGAAAAGCCGCAAACATGCGAGCGAGGCCGTAGGCCTCGGCGCTCGTCGCGACCATGATGCGTCGTTGGCCGCGCTTCATCTGAGGCTGGTGCCCACGGCCGCTCACCTGCTCCGACGTGATGTCGATCCTGTCGACCCGGGAGAAATCGAGAATGCCCGGCACGACCTCGCCGCGGCGCGCCATGAAGCGAGCGGCAAGGGCATCGCCCTGCGCCAGGCCGGCGAGCGTCAAGGTGCCCGAGTACTCGGTCAGCATCACCTTGCGTTCCCGATCGAACAGCTGCTTCACCATGGCCGCCTCCCACTGCGGCGGGCCGACATCCCGGTACGACGTGTTTGAAAAATAATCCTACCAAGCCCGTCGAGGACTCACACGCGCCAATCACGGGCGCCGCGCGCCATGCCGCAGCGTGCGGGGCCTTGCCGGGGCAAGGCCCGGCGCGCTCTGATGGGAAGATGGCACGTTCTCGCATCGGCCTCGCCCTCGGCAGCGGCTCGGCCCGCGGCTGGGCCCATATCGGCGTAATCGACGCCCTGACCGAGGCCGGGATCGTCCCCGACGTCATCTGCGGCTCCTCGATGGGCGCCCTGGTCGGAGCGGCCCATGTCGCCGGCCGTCTCGCTTCCCTCAGGGAATGGGCAGAGGGAGCGACCTGGCGCAAGATCGCCGGACTTGCCGACCTTCGCTTCACCGGCGGCGGCCTCGTCAGCGGTCGGCAGATCGTGGGGTTCCTGCGCAATCTCGAGATCAGCGCACCGATCGAGAGCTACGCGACGCAGTACGCCGCCGTAGCCACCGAGCTCGCCACGGGCCGCGAGATCTGGCTGCAGTCGGGCCCGATCCACGAGGCGGTCCGGGCATCGATCGCGCTGCCCGGCATCCTGAGCCCGGTGCTGGCTGGCGACAAATGGCTGCTCGATGGCGGCCTTTCCAATCCAGTCCCGGTGTCGGTCTGCCGCGCCCTGGGTGCCGATGTCATCATCGCCGTGAACCTGAACGGCGAGCTCCTCGGGCGACGCTTCACCGAGCCGGAGCCGCCCGAGGTGCCGCGGCCGTCGCTGGTCTCGAGCGAGGCGGTGCGCCGGGTGCTGGGCCAGTTGCCATTGCCCGGCCGGCGCATCGCCACCGAGAGCGAGCCGGCGTCGCCTGGCACGCCGCCGCCCGGTTATTTCGACGTGCTGGCGAGCGCCATCAACATCATGCAGGACCACATCACCCGCACCCGGCTCGCCGGCGAGCCGCCCCATGTCATGCTGGTGCCGCGCCTGCGCACCATCGGTCTGATGGAGTTCAACCGGGCCGCCGAGGCGATCGCCGAGGGCCGGGCCTGCGTCGAGCAGGCGTTGCCGGCGCTCAGGCGGTACGTGCAATGAGACGAGGCCAAAAGAGTCCCTGCCGTGGCGTCGCTGCAATCAGCATCGGGAGCTCCGGTCATTGAGGCCGACGGAGTTCCGAACCGGGGTCACCACTACTAATAGAGCCCGCACGAGCCGAACGCGGAATCCGCCGGATTCTCTTGTGATCTGGCCGGACTGAGCCTATATCCACGCCATCCTCATCGGGTTCGCGGGACGGACCAAAGAATAAAGAGTGGGCCGAAAACCCGCTCTTTTCATTTGCAACGGTTCCGCCGGCCCAAACGTCGAGAAACAGGACCGCTTGACCGATTTGCTGCGTCGCATCGAAGACATCGTCGCCCCGACCGTCGCCGGCATGGGCTACGAGCTGGTGCGCGTTGCCATGAGCCGTGGTGGCGGCACTCTGCAGATCATGGTCGAGCCGGCCGACGGCCGGCCCATGGATGTCGAGGATTGCGCCACTCTGTCGCGCGCGCTGTCGGCGGTGCTCGATGTCGAGGATCCCATCGCCGGCTCGTACACCCTGGAAGTGAGCTCGCCTGGGATCGACCGGCCGCTTACCCGAGCCAAGGACTATGTCCGGTGGTCCGGCCACGTGGCCCGGCTCGAGACCGTCGAGCCGATCGAGGGCCGCCGCCGATTCAAGGGGACGCTTCTCGGCCTGGCCGACGACCAGGTGAAGCTCAGGCTCGACGATGGCAAGGAGGCCGCCGTGCCGCTCGCCAGCGTCACCAAGGCCAAGCTCGAGCTGACCGACGCCCTGATCGAGGAGCACCGGCGCGCCCAGGAAGGCGCCGCACAGGCACACTAAAAGAATCGCAAGAGAGGAAGACTGACATGGCAACGACCGCCGATATCCCGCGTCTGGAGATGCTCCAGGTCGCCGACATGGTGGCTCGCGAGAAGGGCATCGAGCGTGAGGAAGTGCTGGAGGCGATGGAGCAGGCGATCCAGAAATCCGGCCGCGCCAAGTACGGGCTGGAGCACGACATCCGCGCCGAGATCGATCGCAAGACCGGGGAGATCAAGCTGCTGCGCTACATGCAGGTCGCCGACCCGATCGAGAACGAGAATACCCAGCTGGCGCTCGCCGAGGCGCAGCGGCGCAATCCCGAAGCCCAGGTCGGCGACTTCCTGACCGATGTGCTGCCGCCGATCGACTTCGGCCGCGTCGCCGCCCAGACGGCCAAGCAGGTGATCACCCAGCGCATGCGCGAGAGCGAGCGCAAGCGCCAGTACGAGGAGTTCAAGGATCGCGTCGGCGAGATCGTGTCGGGCGTCGTCAAGCGCGTCGACTACGGCAACGTCACGGTCGACCTGCAGCGCGCCGAGGGCGTGATCCGCCGCGACGAGTCGATCCCGCGCGAATCGCTGCGCGTCAACGACCGGGTGCGCGCCTACATCTTCGATGTCCGCGAGGAGCAGCGCGGCCCGCAGATCTTCCTGTCGCGCAGCCATCCCCAGTTCATGGCCAAGCTGTTCACCCAGGAGGTGCCGGAAATCTACGACGGCATCATCGAGATCAAGGCGGTGGCGCGCGACCCGGGCAGCCGCGCCAAGATCGCGGTGCTCTCCCACGACAGCTCGATCGACCCGATCGGCGCCTGCGTCGGCATGCGCGGCAGCCGCGTCCAGGCGGTGGTGCAGGAGCTGCAGGGCGAGAAGGTCGACATCATCCCGTGGTCGAGCGACACCGCGAACTTCATCGTCAACGCGCTCGCCCCCGCCGAGGTCAGCAAGGTGCTGATGGACGAGGAGAAGAACAAGACCGAGGTCGTCGTGCCCGACGATCAGCTCAGCCTCGCCATCGGCCGGCGCGGCCAGAACGTCAAGCTCGCGTCGCAGCTCACCGGCTGGGAGATCGACATCATGACCGAGGCCGAGGAGAGCGAGCGTCGCCAGAAGGAAACGCGCGAGCGCACCGAGCTGTTCAAGGCGAGCCTCGATGTCGACGACGTCATCGCTCATCTGCTGGTGGCGGAAGGCTACGGCACCGTCGAGGATGTCGCCGAGTCCGCGGTAGAGGATCTCGCCGGCGTCGAGGGCTTCGACGAGGAGATCGCGACCGAGCTGCAGCGCCGGGGGCGCGAGTACATCGACCGCCGCGACGCCGAGCTGGCGACGCGCCTGGAGGAGCTCGGCGTCGACGAGGACCTGCGCTCGACCGAGGGCCTCGACCTGCCGATGCTGGTCGCGCTGGGCGAGAAGGGCGTGAAGACGCGCGACGACCTGGCCGATCTCGCGTCGGACGAGCTGCGCGAGATCGTCGGCGAAGGCGCGATGGACAACGATACCGCCAACGCCATCATCATGAAGGCGCGCGAGCACTGGTTCGCCGCCGAGGACACCCCGCCCGCCGAAGCGGCCAAGGCGTAGGGAGAGGTCGCCGGTCTTGACCAGCAGCATCGCCACCCTGTCGCGAACCGACGCTCCGGCGCCCGCCGTCGGCCCGTTGCGCACCTGCATCGCCACCGGCGAGCAGGCCGCGCCGGAGCGGATGATCCGGTTCGTCGTCGGGCCGGACGGCGACGTCGTGCCCGATCTGGCGCGACGGCTGCCCGGTCGCGGCATGTGGGTGCAGGCGAGCCGCTCCGCGGTCGAGCGCGCGGTGATGCGCAAGCTCTTCGCCAAGGCGGCGCGCGCCGCGGTGAAGGCCGACGACGACCTGCCGGAGCGGGTCGAGCGTCTGCTTCTCGAGCGCGCCCTCGCCGACCTCGGCCGGGCACGGCGCGCCGGCCGTGCGGTGGCGGGCTTCGCCAAGGTCGAGCAGATGATCGGCCGGGGTCGTGCCGGCCTGCTGGTGGTGGCCAGCGAGGCCGACGGCGATGGCTTGGCCAAGCTCGGCGGCAAAGGCTTGCCGATCGCGCGCTTGGGAGACGCCGCCGCGCTCGGCCGGCTGTTCGGCCGCGAGCATTCGGTTTACGTGGCGGTCGCCCGCGATGACGCGGGCGGCGCATTCATTGGACGCATCGAGGCCGGAGCGGCGCGCTGGTGCGGCTATCGACAGAACAGCAGCAGTTGACGCGCCGGTATGGACCAAGGACAACACCCGACATGACGGAACAGAACGAAACGACCAAGCCGAACAAGCCGCTCAGCCTGTCGACGGCGGCGCGCCCCGGTGCGGCGGCGTCCAAGGGCAGCAGCGACGCCACCCAGGTGCGCCAGAAATTCTCGCACGGGCGCACGCGGGTGGTGGCGGTCGAGGTCAAGAAGGCGGTCAAGCGCCCGCCCGGCAGTGTGGCGCCCGCACCGGCACCGACACCTGCTCCCTCACCGGCGCCCGCGCCTGCACCGGCGCCCGCACCGACGACGGCTGCGGCACAGGCAGCTGGACGCCCGCAGAGGATCGGTGGCGGCGCTCCCGCACGGTCGACCGTGTCCTTGCGTCCCGCCGGCGACCGGTCGGGTCCGGGTGGTCGCGGCATCGTGCTGAAGACGCTCACCGAGGAAGAGAAGGAGGCGCGAACGCGCGCCCTGGTCGATGCCAACCGCGACGCCGAGCTGGCGCGCCAGCGTGCCGCCCAGGAAGCCGCCCGTCGCGCCGTCGAGGAGGAAGCACGCCGCAAGGCCGAGGATGAGCACAAGAAGCGCCTCGCCGAGGAGGAGGCGCGCAAGAGGGCCGAGGAGGAAGTCAAGCGCAAGGCCGACGCCCTGGTCCAGAAGCGTCTCGACCAGGCTGCCACCGCGCCGCCTCAGGCCCCGGTCGCGCCTCAGGTGCCGGGCCAACCCCCGGTCGCCCGCCAGGGGCAGCCCGGTGAAAGACCTGTTGCGCCGACGCAGGCCGCTCCGCCCGCGGGACCTGGACAACAGCCGATCCGACGTCCGGGCGGCCCGGGTCCCTCTCAGGCGCAGCCTGCCGGTGGGGCCTTGCGCCGTCCGCCGATGCGCCCTGCGTCGCCGGTCGTCAACAAGCGCCTGCCGCAGGCACCGGGCGCGCGCCGCGAGGCGCCCAAGCGCCGCTCCGACAAGGTCGATGTCGGTCGCGCGGTCGCGGGCGAGAACGATTTCCGCAGCCGGTCGGCGGCGCAGATACGCCGTCGCCTGGAGCGCGACCGGCGCCGCGAGCACGCCGACGACGTCCAGCAACAGAAGGTCTATCGCGAGGTCACGATCCCCGAGACCATCACGGTCCAGGAACTCGCCTCGCGCATGTCCGAGCGCAGCGCCGACGTCGTGAAGACGCTGATGCGAATGGGCGTGATGGCAACCATCAACCAGGCGATCGATCCCGACACTGCCGAGCTGGTGGTGACCGAGATGGGCCACCGGCCCAAGCGCGTGACCGAAGGCGACGTCGAGACCGGCCTGACCGAGAACGTCGACGCGCCGGAAACCCTGCTGCCGCGGCCGCCGGTCGTCACCATCATGGGCCATGTCGACCACGGCAAGACCTCGCTGCTCGACGCGCTGCGCGCGACCGACGTGGCGGCGCACGAAGCGGGCGGCATCACCCAGCACATCGGCGCCTACCAGGTCACGCTACCGTCGGGCCAGAGGATCACCTTCCTCGACACGCCGGGCCACGAGGCCTTCACCGCCATGCGCGCGCGCGGCGCCAAGGTGACCGACATCGTCGTGCTGGTGGTCGCTGCCGACGACGGCGTCATGCCGCAGACCAAGGAGGCGATCGCCCATGCCAAGGCGGCGGGCGTGCCGATGATCATCGCCATCAACAAGATGGACAAGGCCGGTGCCGATCCGAACCGGGTTCGCACCGAGCTGCTGCAGGACGAGATCCAGGTCGAGCAGCTGGGCGGCGAGGTCCAGTCGATCGAGGTGTCGGCGACCAAGAAGACCAACCTCGACAAGCTCGAGGAGGCGATCCTGCTGCAGGCCGAGCTGCTCGACCTCAAGGCCAACCCGGACCGCCTGGCCGATGGCGTCGTGGTCGAGGCTCAGCTCGATCCCGGCCGCGGCTCGGTCGCCACCGTGCTGGTCCAGCGCGGGACCCTGAAGGTCGGCGACGTGCTCGTGGCTGGCGCCGTGTGGGGCCGCGTGCGGCGGCTGATCGACGATCGCGGCGATGCCGTGCAGACCGCCGGTCCGGCCGTTCCTGTTGAGATTCTCGGCCTCGACGGCACGCCGCATGCGGGCGACGAGTTCCATGTCGTCGAGAGCGAGGCGCGCGCCCGCGAGATCGCCGACTTCCGCTCGCGCCGCGACCGGCAGGCCCAGCTCGCCCGTGCCGCCGGCGGACGCGGCACGCTCGAGGAGATGATCAAGGGCATCCGCGAGGGCACGGCCAAGGAGCTGCCGGTCCTGATCAAGGCCGACGTGCAGGGCTCGGCCGAGGCGCTGGCCGGTGCGCTGCAGCGGCTGTCGACCGAGAAGGTGGCGACCCGCGTCGTCTACAGCGGCGTCGGCGGCATCAGCGAGGCCGATCTGACGCTCGCCAAGGCGTCGGGCGCGCTGATCATCGGCTTCAACGTGCGCGCCAACCCGCAGGCGCGCGAGATCGCCAAGCGCGACAAGGTCGACATCCGCTACTACAGCATCATCTACAAGGTCACCGAGGACATCCAGGCACTGATGGTCGGCCTGCTCGACCCGACCTACAAGGAGACCTTCCTCGGCAACGCCCAGATCCGCGAGGTCTTCCGCATCACCAAGGTCGGCAACGTCGCCGGCTGCATGATCACCGAAGGCCAGGTCAAGCGCGGCGCCAAGGTCCGCCTGCTGCGCGACAACGTGGTGATCCACGAAGGCACGCTGAAAACCCTGCGTCGCTTCAAGGAAGAGGTCCGCGAGGTCCAGCACGGCTTCGAGTGCGGCATGGCGTTCGAGAACTACGACGACATCAAGGTCGGCGACGTGATCGAATGCTTCGAGGTCGAGGAAGTCCGCCCGACCTTGTAGTCCGATTATCCTCCCCAGCTTCGCTGGGGAGGTGTCCGCGTCTTCGCGGACGGAGGGGTCATGAGCATCGGCACTGTTGCTCATGACCCCTCCGTCGCCGCGAGACGGCGACACCTCCCCTTCGCGGCTTCCGCGAAGGGGAGGAGATTGAAGGAGACCTCCATGTCCCGGCGTCGCCATTCCGAGCGTGCCAATCCCGAGCGTGAGAAGGGTGGCCACAGCCAGCGCCAGTTGCGCGTCGGCGAGGAGCTGCGCCATCTGCTGGCCGAGCTGCTGGAGCGCGGCGAGATGCGCGATCCCGACCTGCGCGGTGCGTCGATCACGGTGACGGCGGTCGATGTCAGCCCCGACCTGCGCAACGCCACCGCCTTCGTGATGCCGCTGGGCGGCCAGCACGGAGATCGGCTGCTCGCCGCCATGCGCCGCGCCGCGCCGTGGTTCCGAGCCCGCGTAGGCGAGCGCGCCGGCCTGCGCCACGCTCCCGAGATCCGCTTCGAGATCGACCGCACCTTCGACGAGGCCGACCGAATCGGCGCCCTGCTGCGGCGGCCCGACGTGGCGCGCGACGTCGAGGAATCCGATCGCGACACCAAAGCTGCCGATCGCGACACCAAGGATGTCTGACCACAGCCTCAACGATTGAGATAGTACTCGTCGCGCGGAAAGAAATCGGTGTTTGGCGAGGCAGCTGGCACGGTCTTGCCGTCGTTCAGCGGCTCGACCTGCTTCTCGTCGAACCACTTTGTCAGCTCGGCACGGTCGATGCGCGCGGCGGTGAGATGGAGGGCGATCTCGGGGCGCGCCAGCAGCTCGAGGATGCGCTGTCGGTCGTAGGGGATCGGCTGGTCGCTGCCGAGCAGCGCCGGATGGACCATGGTGACGTAGGGGAACACCGAGCGGAAGGTCTCGACCGTTCGCTCGGTCGGCGCCCACTGCACGTAGAGACCGCCGGGCGCCAGCTTGGCGCGCACCTGGCGGAAGAATTCCTGCGAGTTCAGCAGGCCGGACAACGCCGTCTTGGGCAGGATGGCATCGGCCTCGATGACGTCGTACTGCGCGTCGTCGAGCGCCAGCGCGTGCCGGCCGTCGGCGACCACGATCTCGAACTTGGCGCTCGTGAGCAGGCCGTCGACGCCGGAGCGGCCGCCGGCGTCGAGATAGCGGCGCAGCGTGTCGATCACCGGCGCCACGATCTCGATGACGCGCACCCGGTCGGTCTGCGGATGCAGCCCGGCCGCGTACGGCGTGCCGCCGGTGCCCGAGCCGATCACCAGCACGCGGCGCGGCTCGGGATGGGCGAGCGGCCCGATGGCCCCCAGGAAGACGTGCACCGTGTCGAACGGCAGGCGGCTCTGCGAATGGCCCTGGATGTAGAGCCGTCCGCTCTGCTCGTCGGACATCTTGAGCAGGGAAAGGCCCGTCTTGTCCTCGGCGACGATCGCCTTCTCGACGGTGAGGCCATGCAGCCGTCGCCAGAACGCCTCTCCGCCGGGAAACAGCAGCAGGCCGAGCACCAGAACGGCGGTCGGCAGCAACGGCCAACCTGCCCGTCGCGTGGTGGCGAGCTGCATCACGGCGAAGGCAAGGCCGATGGCGACCAGCAGCTTCAGGGTTCCCGCGGTACCGACCAGGTCGAGCAGCAGCAGCCCCGCCACCAGGCTGCCGGCGCTGTTGCCGACGATGTTGGCGAGCTGGACCAGGCCGACCCTCCGGCCGAGCTGGGCGAGATCGACCTGCACCGCCTTCTGCACGACGGGGAAGGAGAAGCCCATGATGAACGAGGCCGGCAGCACGACCACCGACACCAGCAGGACGATAAGGCCGATGTCGGCGGCATCGCCCCGCACGATGTCGCGGTCGACGAAGGTCGACGGCAGCAGGCCGGCGCCGATCGCCAGGTAGACGAACCAGGCGCCGGCCAGCGCCAGCGCCGTCGCCAGGCCCTGCATCAGGAAGAAGAAACGTCGCGGATCGGCGATGCGATCGATGTGGCGGGTGCCGACCAGCAACCCGGCCGCGTCGCCCAGCAGGAAGACGGCGAGGACCAGCGAGAAGCTATAGCCGTTGGACTGCAGCAGGACGCCGATCAGGCGATACCAGACGATCTGCAGGGCCACGATCAGGAAGCCGCTGATGAAGACCAGCAGCGACCAGCGCCAGACGACACCGCCCTTGGCCTCGTCGGGATCGGCGGCCGTCCTGGCCGCGCCGACCGTCGACAGGTCGAGGCCGATCGCCAGCATCAGGCCGCCGACGGCGACCACCAGGTTGAGCGCCGCGCCGACATGGATCGTGTTGTCGAAGCCCAGGCTGCCGATCAGCAGCCAGCCGCCGCTGAAGGCGCCGACCGCGGCGCCGAGCGTGTTGAGCCCGTACAGCCAGCCGATCAGGCGGGCCGAGCCGTCGATGCGGGTGACCACCGCCTTCGACAGGAACGGCAGCGAGCAGCCCATCAGAAAGGTCGGCCACAAGAGGCCGGCGAACACGACGGCGAAGATCACAGCCCGCGAGGAGGCGATCGGCAGCAGCTCGCGATAGACGATGTCGTAGTAGAGCCACGGGCTCAGCACGGCGAACAGGGCAATGCCGACCTCGCACAGCGCGAAGGCGAGCAGGGCGGCGCGGCGCGACAGCCGGTCGGCCCAGAAGCCCGCGACCAGGCTGCCGATGCCGAGGCCGAGCAGGAAGGCGCCGACGACCAGGGCGGCCGCGATCGTGTCGGCGCCGGCGAACAGGCCGAGCAGCCGGTGCCAAGCCGTCTGGTAGATCAGCGCGGCGGCGCCTGACAGGAAGAACAGCCCGAACAGCACCGACCGCCGGATGCGATCCGCCTTGCCCCCGTGCTCGAGCGGGCCGGCTTCGCCGCGAGCATCCCCAGTCACCGCCACCATGAGCGCACCGTCGCACACCGTCTGTACGGCGTCATCTTCGTTGGGGCGCGAATGGGCACGTCGCGTGTTCTCTTCTCCGGCGCAATTGCTAAGGAGTGGACCCAGCTTTTGTGTCCCTCCCGGATGCGCAGGGCACTCGCACATGGCAAAAATCCGTCATCCCGACCGGAGCCGAGCGCAGCGAGGCGTAGTGGAGGGACCTCTCTTGTGGCGGCATCAGCAGGAAAGGTCCCTCGACTGCGCCGCCCTTCGGGTGGCTCCGCTCGGGATGACGGAATTTTTTGTCCATAGGCAAATCCCCTCCCTCGATTACGGGGGGAGGGATTGAAGATGTATGCGAGGTCGCAGTGGCGCGCAGGACGAAGGGCGAGAAGATCGATGGCTGGGTGATCCTCGACAAGCCGGTCGGGCTGGGATCGACCCCGGCGGTTGGCAAGGTGCGGCGCCTGTTCGGGGCCCAGAAGGCCGGCCACGGCGGGACGCTCGATCCGCTGGCGAGCGGCGTGCTGCCGATCGCGCTCGGCGAGGCGACCAAGACGGTGCCCTTCGTCATGGATGGCCGCAAGGAGTACCGCTTCACCCTGCGCTTCGGCGAGGCGCGCTCGACCGAGGATGCCGAAGGTGAGGTCACCGCAACGAGCGAGGTCCGTCCGACCGACGACGCGATCCGCGCGGCATTGCCAGCCTTCGTGGGCGACATCGAGCAGGTTCCGCCCGCCTTCTCGGCCCTCAAGGTGGCAGGCCAGCGTGCCTACGACCTCGCCCGCCGGGGCGAGGCGGTCGACCTGGCGGCGCGCCGCGTGCGCATCGACCGGCTGGAACTGTTGGCCCGCCTGGACCCGGATCACGCAGATTTCGTGGTCGGCTGCGGCAAGGGCACCTATATCCGGTCGCTCGGCCGCGATCTCGCGCGGGCCCTGGGCACCGTGGGCCACCTCTCCGCCCTGCGTCGGACGGCCGCCGGGCCGTTCCGGGAAGAGGCGGCCATTTCGCTTTCCAAACTGGAGGCCCTCGGGCATATTCCCGCGCTTCTCGGGGCCCTGGCTCCCGTCGCGACCGCGCTGGACGACATCCCGGCGCTGGCCCTGACGGACGCCCAAGCCGATCGGTTGCGCCACGGCCAACCTGTCTTCTTGACCCGGGACGCACCGCCCTCCGGCACGCTGCTTCGCGCCGAGACGGGCAGCAGGCTGGTGGCGCTGGTCGAGAGCGACGGCGCCTCCCTCAAGCCGGTGCGGGTTTTCAACCTTTAAGTCCATGGAGAGTCCCGATGTCGATCACAGCCGTCCGCAAGGCGGAGCTGATCAAGTCCTATGCCCAGGCCGAGGGTGACACCGGTTCGCCGGAGGTCCAGGTCGCGATCCTGAGCGAACGGATTTCCAACCTCACCGAGCACTTCAAGGGCCACGCGAAGGACCACCACTCGCGTCGCGGCCTGCTCAAGCTGGTTGGCCAGCGCCGGCGCCTGCTGGACTATCTCAAGGCCAAGGACAACAAGCGCTACGATTCGTTGATCGAGCGTCTGGGTCTGCGGCGTTGATTCAGGGCCCCGCCTCCCTCGACGCGAGGGAGCGGGGCCTTTTCGCGTCGCCTCGCCGGTCCCCGTCGCGTTCGGCCGGCAGGGGCGACTTCGCAGAAACCGGGAGGGCAGGGGCGAGAGCAAAGGCCCGGCCCGGTCCTGCTGGCGCAAGGGCGCCAGTGGGCGGCGGCCGCCATACGGGGGCGGATCGCCGTGCAGGAAAGGAAAGATGGATATGAGTGAAATGTTTCAGGTGTTCCGCAAGGAAGTGGAATGGGCCGGCCGCAAGCTGGTGCTGGAGACGGGCAAGATCGCCCGGCAGGCCGATGGCGCCGTGCTGGCGACCTACGGCGGCACGACCGTGTTGGCCACTGTCGTGTTCGAGAAGCGCCCCAAGCCCGGTCTCGATTTCTTCCCGCTGACGGTGAACTACCAGGAGAAGGCGTTCGCCGCCGGCAAGATTCCCGGCGGCTTCTTCAAGCGCGAGGGTCGGCCGTCCGAGAAGGAAGTCCTCACCTCACGTCTGATCGACCGGCCGATCCGGCCGCTGTTCCACGAGAGCTTCCGTAACGAGACGCTGGTCGTCATCACCACGCTGGCGCACGACATGGAGAACGATCCCGACATCGTGTCGTTGGTCGCCACCTCGGCCGCGCTGACGATCAGCGGCGTGCCGTTCATGGGCCCGATCGGTGCGGCGCGCGTCGCCTATATCGACGGCAAGTACATCATCAACCCGACGCTCGAGGAGACCGAGAAGAGCGTGCTCGACCTCGTGGTCGCCGGCACGACCGAAGGCGTGCTGATGGTCGAGTCCGAGGCCAAGGAGCTGTCGGAAGAGGTCATGCTGACCGGCGTGATGGAAGGCCATCGGTCCTTCCAGCCGGTGATCGAGGCGATCATCCAGCTCGCCGAGCATTGCGCCAAGGAGCCGCTGCCGCTCACCGATCCGTCGGAAGCGTCCGCGACGGTGGCCGCGACGCTGAAGGCCGAGATGCGCGGCAAGCTCACCGAGGCCTATGGCGAGACCCAGAAGCTCGCCCGTCAGGCCAAGGTCGGCGAGGTCAAGTCCGAGGCCAAGAAGCTGTTCGAGGGCAAGGACGCCGAGCTCGCCGTGTTCGGCGAGCAGTTCGGCAATCTCGAGGCCGACGTGGTGCGCACCGCCATCCTCGACACCGGCAAGCGCATCGACGGCCGCGACACCAGGACGGTTCGGCCGATCGTGGCCGAGGTCGGCCTGCTGCCGCGCGCCCACGGCTCGTCGCTGTTCACCCGCGGCGAGACCCAGGCGCTGGTCGTGGCGACGCTCGGCACCGGCCAGGACGAGCAGATCATCGATGCGCTCGAGGGCGAGTACCGCGAGCACTTCATGATGCACTACAACATGCCTCCCTACGCCGTCGGCGAGGTGCGCCGCATGGGCTCGCCCGGCCGCCGCGAGATCGGCCATGGCAAGCTCGCCTGGCGGGCCATCCGGCCGCTGCTGCCCTCCAAGGACAAGTTCCCCTACACGATCCGCGTCGTGTCGGAGATCACCGAGAGCAACGGCTCCTCGTCGATGGCCTCGGTGTGCGGCGGCTCGCTGTCGCTGATGGATGCCGGCGTGCCGCTCGAGCGGCCGGTGGCGGGCATCGCCATGGGCCTGATCAAGGAGGGTGAGCGCTTCGCCGTGCTGTCCGACATCCTGGGCGACGAGGATCATCTCGGCGACATGGACTTCAAGGTCGCCGGCTCCGAGCGTGGCATCACCGCGCTGCAGATGGACATCAAGATCACCTCGATCACCGAGGAGATCATGAAGGTCGCCCTGGCGCAGGCGCGCGATGGCCGCCTGCACATCCTGGGCGAGATGGCCAAGGGCCTGGGCGGCGCGCGCGATGGCGTCAGCCAGAACGCGCCGCGCATCACCCAGTTCACCATTCCCAAGGACAAGATCCGCGAGGTGATCGGCACCGGCGGCAAGGTGATCCGCGAGATCACCGAGACCACCGGCACCAAGATCGACATCGAGGACGACGGCACCATCAAGGTCGCGGCGGTCGACGCCAAGGCCGGCCAGGCCGCGATCGACTGGATCAAGGGCATCGTCGCCGAGCCCGAGGTTGGCGTGGTCTACAACGGCAAGGTCGTGAAGACCGTCGAGTTCGGCGCCTTCGTGAACTTCCTGGGCGCGCGCGACGGCCTGGTGCACATCTCCGAGCTGGCGCCGCGCCGCGTCGCCAAGGTGACCGACGTCATCAAGGAAGGCGATCAGGTCAAGGTCAAGGTGCTGGGCGTCGACGACCGCGGCAAGGTCCGCCTCAGCATGAAGGCGGTCGACCAGGAAACCGGCGAGGACATCTCGCAGAAGCAGCGCGAGGAGCAGGCCGCGGCTCCCGCCGCCGGCGAGTAGCGCATCCAACGGCAACGAAAACGGCGGCCTTCGGGCCGCCGTTTTTGTTCGCATGGCCGTGAAGGATGTCGCGCAAGAGCTGGTTCTCGCCGTCGGGCCTGTCCGCCGACCGGAGGAGGCCGCTGGGCATTCGCATATGGACAAAAAATCCATCATCCCGACCGGAGCCGCGCGTAGCGCGGTGTAGTGGAGGGACCTCTCTTCTTGCAGCATCAACAAGAAAGGTCCCTCGACTACGCCACCAATGGCGCTGCAAGCAGCGCCTGATCGGGAGGCTCCGCTCGGGATGACGGAGTTTTTTGCCATATGCGAATGCCCTGGGGGAGGCCGGACGCTTTCACGGAGAGATCGGCGACCCGCCCGCTTTGCTGACCGGGAGACAGGGCGCGACGCCGGCCGGGACGGGCGGAAGCGCGTTGCTCATGACGCTTTCCCTTCGAGCCGGTCGAGGTGCTGGCGGATGTGGGCCGCCTCGGCCGGGCTGTTGGCGAGCGCGATCGCGCGATCGAAGGAGACGCAGGCTTCCGCGCGGCGCCCGAGCCGGTCGAGCAGCGCGCCGCGCACGCCGTGGAAATAGAAGTAGCTGGAGAGCTTGCTCTCCAACGGCTCGACGAGGGCGAGCGCCGCTGCCGGTCCGCGGACCTTGCTCACCGCCACGGCGCGATTGAGCGTCACGACGGGCGACGGCTGCAGGCGCTCGAGGTTGGCGTAGAGCAGGTCGATTTCCGCCCAGTCGGTGTCCCCGGCACGCGCGGCCCGGGCATGCAGGGCGGCGATGGCCGCCTGGATCTGATAGGGGCCGGGCCGGCGATGGCGCATCGCCTTGTCGATCAGCGCCAGGCCCTCGGTGATCTGCGCGCGGTTCCAGCGGCCGCGATCCTGATCCTCCAGCAGCACGATCGTGCCGTCCGCATCGAGGCGCGCGGCGCTGCGCGCCTGCTGCAGCAGCATCAGCGCCAGCAGCCCCATCACTTCCGGCTCGGCCGGGAAGGTTCGCAACAGCAGGCGCGCCAGCCGGATCGCTTCCTCGGCGAGCTTCCGCCGCTGATCCGCGTCCTCGCGCCGCGAGGAATAGCCTTCGTTGAACAGCAGGTAGATCATCGCCGACACGACATCCAGGCGCTCGGCGCGCTCGGGCGCGCCCGGCGTCTCGAACGGCACGTCGGCCTTGGCGATCCGAGCCTTGGCGCGGGTGATGCGCTGCTCCATCGCCGCCTCGCCGACCAGGAACGCGCGGGCGATCTGCGCCACCGAGAGGCCGCAGACGATGCGCAGCGCCAGCGCGACCTGCTGGGTCGCCGGCAGCTCGGGATGGCAGCAGATGAAGAGCAGCCGCAGCATGTCGTCGCGGTAGTGGCTGCTGTCGAGCCGCTCGGCCATGGCGCGCTCGGCATCGTCGAGATCGGACAGCTCGGCTTCGTCGGGCAGCGGCACCTGGCGGGTGCGACGGCGGACATCGTCCAACGCCGCGTTGCGACCGACGAAGATCAGCCAAGCCGCCGGATCGCGCGGCGGGCCGTTCCGAGGCCATGTCCGGAGAGCGCGCAGGCAGGCTTCCTGAAAGGCTTCCTCGGCCAGATCGAGATCGCGGAAGTAGCGCAGCAGTGCCGCCACCGCCTGCGGCCGGGCGGCGCCGAGCACCCCGTCGATCCAGCCGATGTCGGTCATGCCGCCGGCTTCTGCCGCTGGCCGACCGTGTGCGCGTACAGCTCGGCCACCGGGCGGATCTCGTAGCTGCCGGTGTCGGGATTGGCCCCGGCGAGTTCCCTGGCGGTCTCGAGCGCGACGTCGAGCGAGCTGCAGTCGACGATGTAGAAGCCGAGAAGCTGCTCCTTGGTCTCGGCGAACGGCCCATCGATCACCAGGTTCTCCCGCCCCTTGCGCAGGGTCGTGGCGGCCGTGGTCGGCAGCAGGCGGGCGACCGGTCCCAGCCTGCCCTGACGGGCGAGCTTGTCGTGCACGACGTGCAGGCGGGCCATGGTCTCGTCGTGATACTCCTTGGACCATGAGCCGACGGCATCCTCCGAATTGTAGCAAAGGATCGCGTAAAGCATCGACGAACGCTCCTCGATTTGACCTCAGGACGAAGGGACGGGCGGCATTCCGACAGGGGGCCGGAGTTATCTTCATTCTCCTCCCCAACGCTTGCGTTGGGGAGGTGCCCCCGTAGGGGGCGGAGGAGTCATGAGCAACAGGCATCCCAGTCAATTCGCAATCATGGCTCATGAATCACGAGCCGGCGTTCGCCGTGTGGCCTTCGACCCCTCCGTCCGCGCACGCGCGGACACCTCCCCAGCTTCGCTGGGGAGGAGGACGAGATCTACTCCCCCTCCGACGATATCGGCGTCGCGAAGGGCGTCCCGGCCTCGAGGATGCGGTAGCGGCCATCCTGGATCTCGGCGCCTGTGACGATGCCGGTGCGGGCGCTGCCGCCGTCGAGGCCCAGGCGGTCGCCCTCGAACAGGTGCGGGTCGGCCATGCCGCTGATCGCGCGGTGCTTGTCGGGCGGCGTGTGGCCATGCACCACCAGGGTGCCGCCGAAGCCGCCCTTCCAGTCGAGGAAGCCGTGGTTGATCCAGGCCCAGCGCGCCTCGGTGAAGATCGTCCACGGTCGGGTCAGGAACTCGTCCGGGTCGGCATGGGGATCGAGCCCGCCATGGACGAACAGCGTGTTGCCGAGCCTGACGTGCGAGCGCATGGCATAGAGCCGGTGAACCACCGCGTCGCCCAGGGCTTCCGACAGCAGCGCAAGGCTGGCCGGCGCCTGCGGCTTGCCGATCCGCGAGCGCATCTGGTCGAGCAGGGCGTGGCCGCCCATGCGCTTGCTGAGCCACATCGCGTTGGCCTTGTCGGCGTGCGGACCGCCGATCGCGGCCAGCATCATCATGATCTCGTGGTTGCCCATCACGCGATCGATATGGTCGACGCCGCGCGTCTCGGCGCTCTCGGCCCATTGCTCCAGCACGCCGATGCTGTCAGGCCCGCGATTGATCATGTCGCCGAGATAGATCAGACGCCGCTTGCCCGCCGCTTCGCCGGCGAGACGGGCAATGCAGTCGAGCAGGGCACGGCATTCCTGGGCACAGCCGTGCACGTCGCCGATGGCGAACACGGTCTCGCCCTTCAGGTCGAACGGCGCCGGCTTCCAGCTGGAAATCGCGACGGGGACGGCAAGTGGCATGTCCATGACGGGAGCCTAGACCATGACGCTCCAACCCGCGAGCGCGCTGCAGGTTGCGGGCAGAGAGCGTCGATCAATCATCCTTCTCCCGTGCTTGCCTTCCCCTCCCCAACGCTTGCGTTGGGGAGGGGCCCCCGCAGGAGGCGGAGGGGTCGTGAACGACACGCGTGCAGATGAAGATGCGTCATGTCGTGCTCATGCTGACAATCCGCGACGACTGTCCGACGTGACTCACGACGTCCGCAATCTGCGGAATGACATTGGCTGGACGCCTCGGCTGGGGCTCTCGACCCCTCCGCCCAATGGCGCTGTAAACAGCGCCTAACCGGGGGCACCTCCCCGCGCTTCGCGCAGGGAGGGGAAGAGATGCGAGGGTGGGCCTCCCGCCGGTCGACGGGCCGGCCTCGACCCGGCGCGCTTCGCGCAGGGAGGGAAGAGATGCGAGGGCGAGCCCCGTCACCGCCCGTCGTTGTCGCGGATGAAATTGCGCACGCGCGGCATGATCTGCTCGCGCCATTTGCGGCCGTTGAAGATGCCGTAATGGCCGACCCGCGGCTGTTCCCAGTGGACGTGGCGCGCGCCCGGGATGTTGGGCGTGAGGGCGTGCGCGGCCTTGGTCTGGCCGACGCCCGAGATGTCGTCGAGCTCGCCCTCGACCGTCATCAAGGCGGTCTCGATGTGTGACGGATCGATCTTGCGGCCGCGGCTCACCCAGACGCCGCGCGGCAGGTAATGCTCCTTGAACACCACCTCGATGGTCTGCAGGTAGAACTCGGCGGTCAGGTCCATGACCGCGAGATACTCGTCGTAGAAGGTGCGGTGGCCGTCGGCCGAATCGTCGTCGCCTTTGATCAGGTGCTCGAACTGGCGCATGTGGGCGTTCACATGCCGGTCGAGATTCATGCTGATGAAGGAGGTGAGCTGCAGGAAGCCCGGGTAGACGCGGCGCATGGCGCCCGGGTAATGGAAGGGCACCGTCGAGATCACGTTCTGGCGGAACCACATCATCGAGTTGCGCATCGCCAGGTCGTTGGGAACGGTCGGGCTCTGGCGCGTGTCGATCGGCCCGCCCATCAGGGTGATCGACCTCGGCTGCCGCGGATCGTGCGCCTCGGCCATCAGCGAGGCAGCACCCATCACCGGCACCGAGGGTTGGCAGACGGCGATCACATGCACGTCGGGCCCGAGATAGCGGCAGAACTCGATGACGTAGTCGATATAGTCGTCGAGGCTGAAATTGCCGTCGGCGAGTGGCACCTCGCGCGCGTCCATCCAGTCGGTGATGTGCACGTCGTGGTCGGGCAGCAGCGCCTCCACCGTGCCCCGGAGCAGGGTGGCGAAGTGCCCGCTCATCGGCGCCACCACCAGCACCTTGGGATCGCGGCGCGTCGTGTCGCGGCGGAAGCGCAGGAGCTGGCAGAACGGCTTGCGGACCAGGATCTCCTCGTTGACCGCCACCGTCTCGTTGTCGACCCGGGTCGTCCGCAGCCCGAAGGCGGGCTTGCCGTAGTTCTGGGTGAGGCGCGCGACGATCTCCGCACTGGCCGCAACCGACTTGCCGAACCAGGTGTCGGTCAGCGGGTTGTAGGGGTGCGAGTAGACCTGCTCCAGGGCGTTCGCCCACAGCCGCACGGGCCCGGCGAGCTGGCGATGGAGTTCATAGGCTGCGTAAAGCATGGGGCGCGGATTGTACGCACCTGCGAAGGCTTGTCACTTCAATAGTGCAGTGCAAAAACCTCGCGGATTCAGGGATTTAGCCGGCTTCCTACAGCAGGCGCCTCACCGCCGCCGCAATCGCCTCCGGCTTGGCCTCGTGGGTGAAATGGCCGGCGAAGCGGCCGTTGCGATCGAGCAGGTAGACGATCGAGGAATGGTCCATCAGGTAGGGGCCGCCGTCCTTGCCGGGCACTTTCTGGAAATAGACGCGATAGGCACGGGCGACGTCGGCGATCTGCTGCGGCGTGCCGGTCAGGCCGATGAAGGTCGGGCCGAAATTCTCGACGTAGCCCTTCAGCAGCTTCGTCGTGTCGCGCTCGGGATCGATCGTGATGAACACGAGGTTCACCTTCCTTGCGGCATCGGGGCCGAGCGCGTCGATGGCGTTGGCCATCTGCAGCAGCGCGGTCGGGCAGACGTCGGGACAGAACGTGAAGCCGAAATAGATGAGGGTCGGCTTGCCCGTGAGGCTGTCGCTGGTGACGGTGGCGCCGTTCTGGTCGGTGAGCGCGAACGGGCCGCCGATCGCCGGCCTGCCGTCGCCGCGGAAGGCGTCCCAGGCGATCCAGCCGACAACGGCAACCAGCACGGCGATCCAGACGCCGAGCAGCGCCTTCATGATGCGAGACATGGGCCGAAGATGGGCCGGCCATTGCGTCTCGACAAGCCGGACCGCGCGTCGCACAACGGCAGCCATGAGCGCCGACCTGATCCTGCTCGCCCGAGCCGCCGACTACGCCGCCCGCCAGCACGTTTCCCAGCGACGCAAGGGCGAACGGTCGGAACCCTACGTCAACCACCTGACCGAGGTGACCGATCTCCTGGCCTCGGCCACCGGCGGCCGCGACGCCGTGCTGCTGGCAGCCGGCATGCTGCACGACACGCTCGAGGACACCGACGCCACCTACGAGGACCTCGAGCAGCGCTTTGGCCCGGAGGTGGCGGCGCTGGTCGCCGAGGTGACCGACGACAAGTCGCTGCCCAAGGAAGAGCGCAAGCGCCTGCAGATCGCCAAGACGGGGGCGAAATCGGTGCGCGCCAGGCTGCTCAAGCTCGCCGACAAGACCTCGAACCTGCGTGCCCTCGTCTCCACGCCGCCTGCGGGATGGACAGAGGCGCGGCTCGCCGACTATGTCGTGTGGGCGGCGGAGGTCGTGAAATCCTGCCGCGGGCTCAACCCGACGCTCGAGGAGGCGTTCGACGCGGCCCACGCCGAGGCCGCACGGCGCTACGGCCGGTAGAGCCCGCGCCGGGAGGGAGACAGCCATGTTCTACGATGCCGCCAAACGCGATCACGGCCTGCCGCAGGATCCGCTGAAGTCGCTGATCGTGCCTCGGCCGATCGGCTGGATATCGACGGTCGACCGGCAGGGCCGGGTCAACCTCGCGCCCTACAGCTTCTACAACGCCGTGGGCGAGTTCCCGCCGATGGTCTACTTCGCCATCACCGGCACCTACGGCAACTCGCCGACCAAGCACAGCCGCATGAATGCCGAGCAGACCGGCGAGTTCGTGGTCAACATGGTGAGCGAGACGCTTAAGGAGCAGATGAACGTCACCACCGCGATGGTGGAGTTCGGCGTCGACGAGCTGAAGCTGGCCGGCCTGACGCCCGAGCCCAGCCGGCTGGTCAAGCCGCCGCGGGTCAGGGAATCGCCGGTGGCGCTGGAGTGCAAGTACTGGCGCACGATCGAGCTGCCGGTCGAGAAGGGCCACGAGGACAAGCGAGGATCGGTCGTGTTCGGCCAGGTGGTCGGCGTGCACATCGACGACGCCATCGTGAAGGACGGCCGCATCGACACGCTGGCCTTCAAGCCGGTCGCCCGCCTCGGCTACAGCGAGTACACGACGACCGAGAACGTCTGGCGCATGCGCCGCCCCGACGATCCGAAGTATCAGTGATCATTTTTCCTCCCCAACGAAGTTGGGGAGGTGTCGGCGTCTTCGCCGACGGAGGGGTCAGAAGCCCCAGTCCCGCTGCTCATGACCCCTCCGTCCGCGATTACGCGGACACCTCCCCAGCAACGCTGGGGAGGGTCATGAGCCCGCCACCACCGGCGCCGCGCTCCGCGCCATCGCCAGGATGCGCTGGTCGGTCATCGGCTCGCCCATCAGCGTGAAGCCCACGGGCAGCTCGCCCGGGGCGTGGCAGGGCAGGCTGATGGCGCAGCGGTCGAGGAAGTTGCCGACCGTGGTGTTGCGCAGCAGCAGCATGTTCTTCCTGGTGAAGCCGTCCGGTGTCGCGACCTCGTCGAGGGTCGGCGCGACGATGGCGCAGGTCGGCATCGCGACGGCGTCGTAGTTGATGGTGATCGCCGAGACGCGGCGCTGCAGGTCGGTGCGCTTGGCCAGCAGCTCGATGTAGTCGGCGGCCGACATCTCCAAGCCACGGCGGATGCGCGGTGCCACCAGCGGGTCGTAGACGTTGCCGCGGCGGGTGATCAGCTCGCGATGCCAGGCATAGGCTTCGGCCGCGGCGAACCCGCCCTTGGCGTTGATCGCCGGCAGCTCGTCGAGCTGCGGCAGGTCGATGTGCTCGACGCGCACGCCCTTGGCGGCGAGCGCCTGCAGGCCGCGCTCGAAAGCGCGGGCGACGACGGAGTCGAGCTCGTCCATCACGAAATGGCGCGGCACGGCGAGCCGCAGGCCGGCGAGCGGCATCGTCTCGGGCACGGCGATCGGCTCTCCCGCGAACACGGCGTCGACGATGGCGCAGCACTCGACCGAGTTGGCGAGCGGGCCGATCGAATCGAGCGAGGTCGAGAGCGGCACCACGCCGTCGATCGGCACGCGGCGCGCCGTCGGCTTGAAGCCGACGATGCCGCACACCGCGGCGGGGATGCGCACCGAGCCGCCGGTGTCGGTGCCGAGCGCGGCCACGGCCATGCGATCGCCGACCGACACCGCGGCACCCGACGACGAGCCGCCGGGCACGCGCGTGCGATCGGCCGGGTTGCCGGGCGTGCCGTAATGCGGGTTGTAGCCGACGCCCGAGAAGGCGAACTCGCTCATGTTGGTGCTGCCGACGATCACGGCGCCGGCGGCGCGCAGGCGGGCCACGACAGGAGCGTCCGCGGTAGCGGGCGGCGCGTCGTCGAGGGCCCTGGAACCCGCGAGCGTGGTCTCGCCGGCGACGTCGCAGAGGTTCTTGATCGAGACCGGGAGGCCGGCGAGCGGCGTGGGCACGAGGCCCGCCTTGCGCAGCGCGTCGCTGGCATCGGCCGCAGCAAGCGCCTGCTGGCGCCACACCTTGACGAAGGCGCGCTTGCCTTCGCCCGCCGGGTCCTCGATGCGCGCCAGCGCCTCCTCGGTGAGCGCGCGGGACGTGGTTCGACCCGCAGCGAGATCGGTGGCGAGGGACTGGATGGTAGGATTGGGCATGGGACTCCTTGCTCTCTGAATTCATGCTCCTCCCCAGCTTCGCCGGGGAGGTGTCCGCGCCCGCCCTGAGCGAAGCTGAAGGGTCAAAAGGCTTTTGACCGCTCCGCGGTCAGAATGCCGACGCGGACGAAGGGGTCATGTGCAACGAGACTGGGGCTCATGACCCCTCCGCTCCGTATGACGGGGCACCTCCCCATAGGCGTCAAACCAAGAAGAATCCTCACCCTGAGGAGCGGCCCGCAGGGCCGCGTCTCGAAGGGTTGGCAAGGGAGGGAGCGCTGCGACACCGCTTTTTCAACGATCTGCTGTGTGGCCCATCCTTCGAGACGGCCGCTGCGCGGCTTCCTCAGGATGAGGATTCTTCTTCGTCTAACGCCTTGGGGGCGCCTCCCCCTGTGGCGCTGTTTACAGCGCCACAGGGGGAGGAGAAGGCGGCTCAGTGCGCGCGGTTCTTGACCAGGTCGTCGACCACCGCGGGGTCGGCAAGGGTCGAGGTGTCGCCGAGATTGCCGAAGTCGTTCTCGGCGATCTTGCGCAGGATGCGGCGCATGATCTTGCCCGAGCGGGTCTTGGGCAGGCCGGGCGCCCACTGAATGACGTCGGGTGTGGCGATCGGGCCGATCTCCTTGCGCACCCAGCCGACCAGCTCCTTGCGCAGCTCCTCGGATGGCGTCTGTCCCATCTTCAGGGTCACGTAGGCGTAGATGCCCTGGCCCTTGATGTCGTGCGGGTAGCCGACGACGGCGGCCTCGGCGACCTTCTGGTTGCCGACCAGCGCGCTCTCGACCTCGGCGGTGCCGATGCGATGGCCCGACACGTTGATCACGTCGTCGACCCGCCCGGTGATCCAGTAGTAGCCGTCGGCGTCGCGTCGCGCGCCGTCGCCGGTGAAGTACTTGCCGGGATAGGTCTTGAAGTAGGTCTCGATGAAGCGCTGGTGGTCGCCGTAGACCGTGCGCATCTGGCCGGGCCACGAGTTGATCAGGCAGAGGTTGCCGGTCGCCGCGCCGGACAGCTCCTTGCCCTCGGCATCGACCATCACCGGCTGGACGCCGAAGAACGGCCGCGTCGCCGAGCCGGGCTTGAGCCTGGTGGCGCCGGGCAGCGGCGTGATCAGGATGCCGCCGGTCTCGGTCTGCCACCAGGTGTCGACGATCGGGCAACGCGAATCGCCGACCACACGGTAGTACCACAGCCAGGCTTCGGGATTGATCGGCTCGCCGACCGAGCCCAGCAGGCGCAGGCTCTGGCGTGTCGCCTTCTTCACCGGCGCCTCGCCTTCGCGCATCAGGGCGCGGATGGCGGTCGGCGCGGTGTAGAAGATGTTGACCTTGTGCTTGTCGATGACCTGCCAGAAGCGGCTGGCATCCGGATAGTTCGGTACGCCTTCGAACATCAGCGTGGTCGCGCCGTTGGCGAGCGGCCCGTAGACGATGTAGCTGTGGCCGGTCACCCAGCCGACATCGGCGGTGCACCAGTAGACGTCGCCGTCGTGGTAGTCGAACACGTACTGGTGCGTCATCGAGGCGAACATGATGTAGCCGCCGGTCGTGTGCAGGACGCCCTTGGGCTTTCCGGTCGAGCCCGAGGTATAGAGGATGAACAGTGGGTCCTCGGCACCCATCGGCTCGGGCGCGCACTCGGCCGGTACCTTGGCGGCGATCTCGTGCCACCACACGTCCCGGCTGGCATCCCAGTCGACCTTGCCGCCGGTATGGCGGACGACCAGCACATGCTTGACGCCCGGGCTCCTCTTCAGCGCCTCGTCGGTGTTGGCCTTGAGCGGCACCGGCTTGCCGCCGCGCAGGCCCTCGTCGGCGGTGATCACGATGTTGCTGTCGCAATCGATGATACGGTTGGCCAGGCTGTCGGGCGAGAAGCCACCGAACACCACGGAGTGGATGGCGCCGATGCGCGTGCAGGCCAGCATGGCGTAGGCCGCTTCGGGGATCATCGGCAGGTAGATGGTGACGCGATCGCCCTTCTTGACGCCGAGCTGCCTCAGCGCATTGGCCATGCGGCAGACCTCGGCGTGCAGCTCGCGATAGGTGATGTGCTTGGACTTCGCCGGATCGTCGCCTTCCCAGATGATCGCCGTCTGGTTGGCGCGCCTGGCGAGGTGGCGGTCGATGCAATTGGCCGAGACGTTCAGCACGCCGTCGTGGAACCAGCGGATGCGGACATCGCCGGTGTAGTCGACGTCGCGCACGGCGCCCGGGCTGAACGGCTTGATCCAGTCGATGCGCCTGGCGTGCTCGGCCCAGAAGCCCGCCGGGTCCTTGATCGAGGCCTCGTACATCGCCTGGTACCTGGCATCGTCGACATAGGCGCGCTTGGCCCAGTCGGCGCTGACGTCGATCAGTTCGTCGCTCATGGCATTCCTCCGGTGGGCCTTTTTCCTGCGGATTTCCAGCGTTCTAGCCCGTGCCCGCCGGCCTCGGCAATTCGACTTTGGACAGGCCTTCTCCGCCGCACCTCCATCCTCCTATGAACATCGGGGCGGGTACCGCCCCGATGTTCCCAGCATCGTGGTGCGCGCCGGCGTGCTGGGCGTCTCCCCAGCTCCGCTGGGGAGGTGTCCGCGAAGCGGACGGAGGGGTCATGAGTCATGGGAGAGGGTTGAGCCTGAGGCTCATGACCCCTCCGTCGCGTATGACGCGACACCTCCCCAAGCGAAGCTTGGGGAGGAGAAGAGGCTCACTCCTCGAACCATGTCGTGAAATCCTCGATCGGGGCGCGCTCGGTGATCAGGTTGTTTGGCACCGCGTCGGGGTCGGCGTAGCCCAGCGCCAGGCCGCAGATCACGATCTGGTCGTCGGGGATGGCGAGCTCGCGTCGCACCACGTGCTGGTAGCGGCTGAAGGCGGCCTGCGGGCAGGTGTGCAGGCCCTTCTCGCGGGCGAGCAGCATGAGCTGGTCGAGGAAGATGCCGCAGTCGATCCATTGGCCGCCGCCCATGCGGCGCTCGACGCACAGGATCATGCCGACGGGAGCGTCGAAGAACAGGAAGTTGCGGCGGAACTGCTTCAGCATGCCGGCGGCGTCGCCGCGCGGCACGCCGAGCACGGTGTAGAGCTGCTTGCCGACCAGCTTGCGGCGCTGGTCGTAGACCGGCGTGAATTCCTTCGGATAGACGTCGTACTCGCCGCCGGGTCCGTTGTCGCCGGTATCGATCGCCTCGAGGATGGTGCGGGACAGCCGCTCGCGCGCCGCGCCTGTGGTGACGTAGAGCTTCCACGGCTGCAGGTTGCCGTTGGATGCCGCCCGCGTTGCGTTGGCGATGATCCACTCGACGTCGGCGCGCGACACCGGATCGGGCTTGAAGGTCCGCATCGAGCGGCGGGTGGCGATGGCTTCGGACACAAGCATGAAAGATCAGCTCCGATTGAGATGACGGCGCAGGAAGTCGAAGAGCTTACGCCGCGCCAGCGCGTTCTGCTGCTCGCTGAAGAAGTGCGTACCGCCCTGCACGATGAAGGCCTCGGCCTCCTTGCCGTGCGCGCTGAGCGCCTCCTCCATGGCGAGCGTCTGCGCCACCGGCACGTTCTCGTCATTGTCGCCGTGGATCAGCAGGACCGGTGCGTCGATCTGCGTCACCCGCAGGATAGGCGAGCGCACCGGCAGGCCCTCGGGGCCGCACAGATCGTCGAGATAGTCGCGGATGAACGGATTGGCCTCGCGCCAGCGTGCCAGGTCGGTCGGTGCATAGAAGGAGGCGACCGCGCGCACCGGCGGCTTGTGTGCCGCTGCCAGCAGGGCGACCTGCCCGCCCATCGAGGCGCCGACCAGGCCGATTCGCTCGCGATCGACCAGCGGCCGCTTGGCGAGCCAGTCGATGGCGGCCAGCACGTCGAGCGGCTGGCGCAGGCCCTGGTCGTTCTCGCCTTCCGAGCCCAGCCAGCCGCGCAGCGACAGGGCGAGGGCGGCATAGCCATTGGCCGAGGCGGCCCGCGCCAGCCCTGCCATGGTGTGGGCGTGGCCGGCGAAGCCGTGCAGCAGGATCAGCGCCGGGTAGGGCGGCTTGCCGGTCTGCGGCTTGAAGAAATAGCCGCCCAGGGTGACGCCGTGCCCGGGCACGCGGACCTGCTCGGCATCGGCGAGGTCGGGCAGCTCGTCCCAGCGATGGACGACCTCGATCGGCACGCCGTCGGGATCGCGGAAGGCGACCGAATAGTAGCCCGGCGCGAGGTAGTCGAGCTCCTTGGGCGGTTGCAGGATCTCCGCCCCCGTCTCGCGCATCTCGGCGAAGACCAGGTCGACCTGGGCGCGGCTTTCCGCCGAGACCGCAAGCCACAGCGCGCCCGGCCCGTACGACACGCCGTCCTTCGCCTGGCGCATGACGAAATGATCGTAGCCGCGCGCCCACATCACGCGGTCGGGGCTGGCCAACAGCCGATTGAAGCCCAGCATCGGCAGCCACAGGCGATGGAAGGCGACGGACCGCGCGAGGTCGCTCACCTCGATGGCCGCTCCGGCGAACGACGAACGCGGCCGCATCACGCGACGGGCCCCGTCACGCGACGGGCAGACCGAGCTCGATGAGCTCGTCGCGCCGAAGATGCTCTTCGCCCGCCAGAAAGAACTCGTCGAGTTGCGGCGGCTTGACGGGCGTGCCGCTCAGCATGGCGTGCGCCTGGCCGCGATGGTGGATCTGATGCTGGAAGAGATGCTCCAGGATCGACGCGACGCTGCTGGGCGGTGGCGTCCGGTTGGGTCGCGGCAGGACCAGCCCTTCCGCCAGGCTGGCCTCGGTCTGGCGCGAGCAGAAATCGACCAGCCGGCGGTCGCTGGCGCGCTGCGCCTCGTAGAGCTGCCGGGCGTCGGGAAAGTCCGGCGGCGGGTCGTCGTAGCGCTGCAACACTGTCGGATCGCGGTGCAGCGCATCGATGTAGTAGATGTCGACCCACAGAATGTGATTGAGGGTCGCCCGCAGCGACGGGAAGAACCCCGTGCGCGCCCGGGCAAACTCGGCCGGCGTCAGCGCCTGGCAGGCCTTCAGCAGCCGATGATTGGCCCACGCATTGTTGCCGGCCATCGCGACGAAGTGACTGACCAGCCCCGTCGTCGCCATGACGGTGTCGCTCAGGCCGCCTGCGCCAGGTTGCGCAGCACGTAGTGCAGCACGCCGCCGTTCTTGAAGTACTCGACTTCCTCGGCGGTATCGATGCGGCAGGTCAGCGTGATGGTCTCACTGGCGCCGTCGCGGCGATGGATGGTGAGCGGCACGTCCATGCCTGGCGAGAGCGCGCCGTCGATGCCGCCGACGTCGAAGCTCTCGTGGCCGGTGAGGTTCAAGGTCTTGCGCGTCATGCCGTCCTTGAACTGCAGCGGCAGCACGCCCATGCCGACCAGGTTGGAACGGTGGATGCGCTCGAAGGTCTCGCACACCACCGCCTTGACGCCCAGCAGGTTGACGCCCTTGGCCGCCCAGTCGCGCGAGCTGCCGGTGCCGTATTCCTTGCCAGCGATCAGGATCTGCGGCGTGTGCTCCTTCCTGTAGCGCATCGCCACGTCGAAGATCGGCTCGGGCTGGTCGGTCTGGTAGTGATGGGTGAAGCCACCCTCGATGCCCGGCACCATCTCGTTCTTGAGACGGATGTTGGCGAAGGTGCCGCGCATCATCACCTCGTGGTTGCCGCGCCGCGTGCCGTACTGGTTGAAGTCCTTGGGCTCGACGCCGTGCTCGCCCAGGTACGCGCCGGCCGGGCTGTCTTTCTTGATCGAGCCGGCGGGCGAGATGTGGTCGGTGGTGATCGAATCGCCGAACTGGCCGAGCGGGCGGGCGCCACTGATGTTGCTCAGGGAGCCGGGCGTCTTGGGCATGCCGTCGAAGTAGGGCGGGTTGCGCACGTAGGTCGACTTGTCGTCCCAGGCGTATGTCAGGCTGGGCTTGGTCTTGATGCCGCGCCAGAACTTGTCGCCCTTGAAGACGTCGGCGTAGCGCTTCTTGAAGGCCTTGGTGGTGACGAACTTGTCGACCAGCTTCGAGACCTCCGCGTTGGTCGGCCAGAGATCCTTGAGATAGACCGGCTTGCCGCCCTTGCCGATGCCGATCGGATCCTTGGTGATGTCGATCTTCATCGAGCCGGCGAGCGCGTAGCACACCACCAGCATCGGCGAGGCGAGGTAGTTGGCGCGGGTCAGCGGATTGACGCGGCCCTCGAAGTTGCGGTTGCCCGACAGCACGGCGCAGACCACCAGGTCGGCGTCGTTCACCGCCTTGGTCACCGGATCGGGCAGCGGCCCCGAGTTGCCGATGCAGCTCGTGCAGCCGTAGCCCACGAGGTTGTAGCCGATCTTGTTCAGGTCCTTCTGCAGGCCGGAGGCCTCGAGATACTCGGTGACGACCTGCGAGCCCGGCGCCAGCGAGGTCTTGACCCACGGCTTGACCTTGAGCCCGTGCTTGACGGCGTTGCGCGCGATCAGCCCGGCGCCCAGCATGACGTAGGGATTGGACGTGTTGGTGCACGAGGTGATGGCGGCAATGACGATGTCGCCGTGGCCGAGATCGTAGTCCGCGCCGTCGCACTTGACGCGCTTGCCATCGTCCTTGCGGTCGAACTCCTTCTCCATGTTGGCGACGAACTGCTGGGCGGCCTGCGACAGCGGCACGCGGTCCTGCGGGCGCTTGGGGCCGGCCAGGCTCGGCTCGACCTCGGAGAGATCGAGCGACAGCGTGTCGGTGAAGATCGGCTCGGGCGACTTCTTGCTGCGCCACAGGCCCTGCTTCTTGGCGTAGGCCTCGGTGAGCTTGGCCGCGGGACCACGGTTCGTGGTCTTGAGGTAGCCCAGCGTGATCTCGTCGACCGGGAAGAAGCCGCAGGTCGCGCCGTACTCGGGCGCCATGTTGGCGATGGTGGCGCGGTTGGCGAGCGGCAGCTCGGCGAGGCCCTCGCCGTAGAACTCGACGAACTTGCTGACCACGCCCTTCTTGCGCAGCATCTGGGTGACGGTCAGCACCAGGTCGGTGGCCGTTGCACCCTCGCGCAGCTTGCCGGTCAGCTTGAAGCCGATCACGTCGGGGATGACCATCGGCTGCGCCTGGCCGAGCATGGCGGCCTCGGCCTCGATGCCGCCGACGCCCCAGCCCAGCACGGAGAGGCCGTTCACCATGGTGGTGTGGCTGTCGGTGCCGACCAGCGTGTCGGGATAGGCGATGGTCTCCTTGCCTTCCTTCTTCGTCCACACGACCTGGGCCAGGTACTCGAGGTTGACCTGGTGGCAGATGCCGGTGCCCGGCGGCACGACGCGGAAATTGTCGAACGCCATCTGGCCCCAGCGCAGGAACTGGTAGCGCTCGAGGTTGCGCTCGTACTCGAGCTTCACGTTGGCGCCGAAAGCGCTCGAGTTGCCGAAATTGTCGACGATCACCGAATGGTCGATGACGAGGTCGACCGGCACCAGCGGGTTGATCTTCCTGGGATCGCCGCCCAGCGCGCCCATGGCGTCGCGCATCGCCGCCAGGTCGACGACGGCCGGCACGCCGGTGAAATCCTGCATCAGCACGCGGGCCGGCCGGAAATTGATCTCCTTGGCCGACTTGCCGCCATTCTTCAGCCAGTCGGCGAAGGCCGCGATGTCGGCCTTCTTGACGGTGGTCCCGTCCTCGTGGCGCAGCAGGTTTTCCATCAGGACGCGCAACGACACCGGCAGGCGCGACAGGTCGCCGACTTCCTTCTCGACCGCCTTGAGGCTGAAATAGGTGTAGCTCCTGGTGCCGACCTTCAATGTCTTGCGGGCCTTGAAACTGTTGGGGTGGGCGGCGGCCATCGGCGAAACTCCTTGCGGTCGGGCATGCTTTGCGCTGGCAAAATAGGAGCATGACCCGAGCGAGGCAATCGGCGGATGCGGGCACCTGCCCATTGTGCCAGATTGCCGGCATGCGACGGGAATTGGCTCGGGCAATCGCCGCTTTCGCAGCCCTCGTGACCGTGTCCGGCACGGCCTTGGCGCAGCGCAATGCCGTCGAGTCCTGGGATCCGTCGGCGCGCGACTTCGGACGCTCCGGGGAGGCCCCGGGGCTGCCGGCCGACGGCCGCAACACCACCTTGGAGGCGCTCAACAGGATCCTGTCGAGCAGCAAGCTGTCGGCCTTCGACCGCTCGATCTATCTCAGCATCCGCGCCTACCAGCTGAACCGGCTGGGCCGCGAGACCGACAGCCAGAAGGACATCGCCGAGATGGGCCGGGTCCTGCCGACGGCGTGGCAGCTCGTGCTGTCGGGCACGGTGCCCGAGCTGGCGGGCGGCGGGGATCGGGCGGCAGCCCTGCGCACGCTCGACAGCGCCCTGCAGCGCAAGCCGGGCGATTCCTGGCTGGTGATCGCCCAGGCCCAGGTCTACATGCAGATCGCCGACTATGCGCGGGCTCTCGACCTGCTGAATGCGGCGCTGGCCGGCGCGACCACGCAGATCGACCAGCGAACAGCCTTGTTCTATCGCGGCCATGCCCAGTTCAATCTCGGCCGCTACGCCCAGGCGGCGCAGGATTTCGAGGCCACCCTGCCGGGCCGTACCACCCTCAAGTCGCGGCTCGGGCCGCTGGTGTGGCGCTACGCCGCCCAGGTTCGCGCCCGCCAGGATGCCCGCGGCACGCTCGCGCGGGAGGTCGGCAACGAAGGCCTCGACGAATGGCCGGGCGCCATCGCGCGCTTCCTGCTGGGCAGGCTGCCGGCAGGCGAGCTCGAGGTGATCGCCGAAGCCGACGATGTCGCCAAGCGCAGCAACGGCAAGTGCCCCGCCGCCTTCTTCATCGCCATGGACGCGCTGCGGCGCGGTGACCGCCAGCGCGCGCGCGACCAGCTGCAGCTCGCCCAGGCACGCTGCCCGACCGTCTCCGAGTTCAACTGGGCCGCGACCAGCGAGCTGAAGCGAATGTAGCCTCGCAGGCGACGCCTTCTTTTCCTAGTAAGAAACTGGCGGCTTGCCGCCAGTTTCTTGGCACGGCGGGTCGGCCCTCGGGCCGGTGGGGAACTCCTATGAAGATCGGGGCGGGTACCGCCCCGATCTTCCCAGCATCGTGGTGCGCGCCGGCGTGCTGGGCGTCTCCCCAGCGAAGCTGGGGAGGTGTCGGCGCCTGCCCTGAGCGAAGTCGAAGGGTCTTCGCCGACGGAGGGGTCAAAGGCCCCAGTCCCGCTGCTCATGACCCCTCCGCCCCGTATGACCCTTCGGCTTCGCTCAGGGCAGGCGGGGCACCTCCCGGCGCTTCGCGCAGGGAGGGGAAAGAAGGCGAAGCGCTTCCTACCCCACCAGCGCCAGGGGCGCGATGAAGCGGGTGATCTCGGCGAGGACGTAGCCCGGCTGCTGGAGATGGGGGCTGTGGCCGCAGTCCGGGACCAGCCTCGTCTCGCAATAGCCGCCGACCTTGCCGGCGATCAGGCCGAGCTGCAGCTCGCTGCCGTACTCGTCGTCCTCGCCCTGGATCGCCTGGACAGGGACCATGATGCGGGGCAGGCGGCCATCGACATCCAAGGGCTCGAAGCCCGGCGCGAGCCAGGCGTCGGCCCACAGGTTGAACGCATGGTCGACATTGTCATGGTATCTCGCGAGGCCCCGGCGCAGCTCGCCCGCGGCGAATGCCCTGCGCGCCTGCTCGATGCTGGCCGTGCACACCGGCTCGTTGATCGCATGGGCAGCCAGCGTAACCACGGCACGCAAGGGCTCCGGATCGGCCGCCGCGTAGTCGAGGGCGATCGTTCCGCCGTCGCTATGGCCGACCACGACGCAATCGTCGATCCGGAGTGCCGCTATCAGGCGCGGCAGAACCAGGTCGGCCTCGATGTCCATGTATCTGGTGCCCGGATTGGACGGCCATGGGCTCGAGCGGCCGTAGCCGGTGCGATCGTAGACCACGCCGGGGCAGCGTGTGGCGTCGCACAGCTTTTGCGGGAAGTCGCGCCACATCTCGATGCAGCCCAGACCCTCGTGCAGGAACACGAGCGTCGTGCGCTCCAGCCCGTCGTCGTGGCGCGGCGCGAGGCGTCGCACGCGCAGGCGGCGATCGCCGAGATCGATCATCTGGTCGGCAGGATTCACGTATCAGATGTAGCCAAGGCGCGGCGGCGTGAGAAGGTGCTAGAATCATGCCGCAGAACCCGGAGAGGTGCACCGATGAGGGTGCTCTTGGTCGAGGACAATGGCGAGCTGGTCGCGCTTCTGAACAAGGGCCTCGCACAGGGTGGGTTCTCGGCCGATTCGGTTGCCACCGCCGGCGACGCGGCGCACGTGCTGACGACCATGCGCTACGCCGCCATCGTGCTCGATCTCGGCCTGCCGGACGACGACGGGCTGACGCTGTTGCGAGACCTCCGCCGTCGCGGCGATGCGACGCCCGTCCTGGTGCTGACGGCGCGGGATGGCGTCAGCGACCGCGTCATCGGGCTGCGCGAGGGAGCTGACGACTACTTGGCCAAGCCGTTTGCCATGGAGGAGCTGATCGCCCGCCTGCAGGCCTTGCTGCGCCGCCCCGGTAACCTGCTCGGCCGTCGGCTGACGTTCGGCAATGTCGCGCTCGATACCGAGGGACGGCAGGTGATCGTGGGCGGCACGGTGCGAGCCTTCCCGGCGCGCGAAACCGCCGTGCTCGAGATACTGCTCCGGCGCAGCGGCAACGTGGCGCCCAAGCGCCTGTTCGAGGACCACCTGTTCGGGCTCTCGGGCGACGTCGGCTCGAACGCGGTCGAGGTCTATGTCCACCGGCTGCGCAAGATGCTGGCCGATGCCGGAGCCACGGTGAAGATCCATACCGTGCGCGGGGTCGGCTACCTGATGGCCGAGGACAAGAGCGGGTGAGGCGATTTCAATCGATCATCTCGCGGGTCGTGGCGCTGCATGTCGTCGCGATCGGCGTCACGTCGATCCTGATGCCCCTGGCCCTGTTCCTGCTGCTCGACCAGGCGGCCGACAGCCTGCATCGCGACGCCCTGCGCAGCCAGGCCAGCACGATCGCCAGCTTCCTGCGCCCGCAACCCGGCGGCGGCGTCGCGCTCGACATGCCCGTCGACCTGGAGCCGCTCTATTCGGGTGGCTACGGGCTCTATGCCTACGCCGTGATCGACCAGGCAGGTCGCGTGCTGTTCTCCTCGCACGTCGACGGGGGGGCGCTGTTCCCGCCGGACGAGTCACGGTCGGGCGGCTGGTTCATGCGCCGACGCGGCGCCGGTTCCGTGCTGCTCGGCATCACCGTCGTCCGGACGGTCGGCGATCGGCCGTACCGCATCCAGGTCGGCCAGGACCTGGCGCATCGCGACGTCATCATCGACGATATCGTGAGCTCGTTCTTCCCGCGGGTGGCGTGGATCACCTTCCCGATCCTGCTGGCGCTCTTCCTGTTCGACATCCTGATCTTCCGTCGCGCCCTCGAGCCGGTGCGCGCCGCCTCGACGATTGCGGCGACGATCGGCCCGACGCGCACCGACGTGCGCCTGCCCGAGCAGTCGATGCCGGCCGAGATCGTGCCCCTGGTCCGCGCCGTCAACCGGGCGCTCGACCGCCTCGAGGCGGGCTTTCGCGCCCAGCGCGACTTCACCGCCGACATGGCGCACGAGCTGCGCACGCCGCTTTCCATCATGCGCGCGCGCGTCGACGCCCTCGAGCCCGGCGCGGCGCGCGACGCCCTGCGGGCCGACGTCGTCGCGATGACCCGCACTGTCAGCCAGGTTCTCGACATCGCCGAGCTCGAGAGCTTCGTCGTCCGTGAGGATGCGCGGGCCGACCTGCAGCTGGTCTGTGCCGAAGCCGTCGGCTTGATGGCGCCGCTGGCGGTCGACAGCGCCAAGGTCATCTCGCTCAGCGGCGCGGAGGGTCCGGTATGGGTGCGCGGCCACCCCGAGGCGCTGTTCCGCGCCGTGCGCAACCTGATCGAGAACGCGATCCGCCACACGCCCAAAGGCGGCGCAGTCGATGTCGAGGTCTCGACCGACTGCGTGGTGCGTGTCCTCGACGACGGGCCGGGCGTGCCGGAGGGCGAGCGCGAGTCGATCTTTCGCCGGTTCTGGCG
This sequence comes from Reyranella sp., assembly GCA_022844015.1. GTDB lineage: Bacteria > Pseudomonadota > Alphaproteobacteria > Reyranellales > Reyranellaceae > Reyranella. Next base: position 72,966 of record JALHMO010000001.1, read on the forward strand.
GCGCGATCGGCACGAGTCCGGCGGCCGCGGTCTCGGCCTCGCCATCGCGGCACGGGTTGCCGAGACCCACGGCGGCAGCATCGCGGTCGAGAACCGGCGCGGCGGCGGGGCGGCCTTCACCCTCCGCCTGCAGCCGGCGGTCGTGCCCTGAACCGGCTGTGGCACCGAAGCAACCTTCGGGCAACCAGGCGCGAGCTGCGGGCGTGGCAAGATCCTTGTCCAAGAGCAGCCCCAATGCCATATAGTTGGGCATATCCAGCGGACAAATTGAATGGCAACCAAGGACAAGACGCAGCGATCCCGCCTTCCGGAGGCCGGCGGCCATGCCTTCAAGGTGAGAACGCCACAGGGCGTCTCCGGGCAAAAGGTCGCCGGCTTCGAGACCAAGAAGTGGGGAGGCAAGGGCCGTTTGTCGGGGATGGCGACGGTTGCCGCGAAAGGCGGCAAGCTCTCTGTCGAGGTCGTTGCGCAATCCCTCGGGATGTCGAAGGCCCAGTTGGCGGAGACCGCGGGCGTCAGCATTGAGACGCTGTATCGGGCAAATCGCGCCGGTTCCGCAAAGACCCAGACACGTCTCAAGGAAATGCTGGAGATTGTCGATCGAGTTTCGGGCTGGGCGGGCGGCAAGGATCAGGCAATGGCCTGGTATCGTGCCGAGCCGCTTCCCGAGTTTGGCGGCCGCACCGCGGAGTCCCTCGTCAAGGACGGGAAAGCAACCGCCGTTCGCGATTATCTCGATCACGTGGCGCTTGGCGGCTTTGCTTGAGGTTTCAGGGAACGTGCTATCGCGCACACGATCCAAAATGGGCGTTCTCACCGCTTTCAGGCGAAGGTGCGAAGGTGCACGGCGGCCGGTTCAACGCCAAGGGCGCGTCGGCTCTTTACCTCGCCCTTACGATCGATGGCATGTTTGCCGAGATGGGACATGGCTTCCCTCACCGCTTCCGTCCGTTGACCGTGTGTTCGTACGATGTCGACGTCGATGACCTCGCTGATCTGAGAGATGACGTTCACCGGAAGGCCAACAACGTACGTCTGGCCGAGCTGGCCTGTCCGTGGAAGCTCGATCTCTCGGAGGGGCGAGCACCAGCGTCGTGGATGTTGGCGGAACGTCTGCTGAACAGTGGTCATTCGGGGATTCTGGTGCCGTCCTTTGCGCACGGAGCCAAACCCGACATGGCCAATCTTGTCCTTTGGAAATGGGGACCAGACCTTCCGCACAAGGTCGAGGTTCATGATCCCGGCAATCGCCTTCCGAGGAATCAGACATCCTGGAGCTGATTTGCCAAGGACGGCATTGGAAGTGGCGTGAATGCCTGGTCCTGGCGCCAGCCGGGCCCCTTCCTCCCTGGTCGAGCCGAGACACTGACCGGCCGGCTTGACCGGCGCAAATCGACTGTGGCTATCTGATTCGGGAAATCGCCGCAGACAACAACAAGGGCGGCGGGCACAGGGAGTGCAGTCGGGGATGACGACGTCAGCGGCCGGCGGCCGAACCGAGGATCGCGACACCTTTCCCAAGCTGCTCGCCCAGCGCGCCGCGACCGGTCCCGATCGCCCGGCCTACCGGGAGAAGGAATACGGCATCTGGCAGACCTACAATTGGTCGCGGGTCGCCGACGAGGTCCGTCGGCTGGCAGCCGGCCTCGCCGATCTGGGCTTCCGGCGCGGCGACCGCCTGATCGTGATCGGCGACAATCGGCCCCGTCTCTACTGGTCGATGTGCGCCGCCCAGTCGCTGGGCGGCGTTCCCGTGCCGGTCTACCAGGATTCGGTGACCGACGAGCTTGCCTACGTCGTCGAGCACGCCGGTGCGCGGTTCGCCATCGCCGAGAACCAGGAGCAGGTCGACAAGCTGCTGGAGATCCGCCGCCGGGTATCGGCGCCCGAGGTCGTGATCTATGTCAACCCGCGCGGGCTTCGGCATTACAGCGACGTGCTGTCCTACGAGGCGGTGCAGCAGCGGGGTGCCGATCGCCTCTTGGCCGAGCCCTCGCTGGTCGACGCCGAGGTCGCCCGGGGGCGGGGCGGCGACGACGCCATCATGCTCTACACGTCGGGCACGACGGGGCGGCCCAAGGGCGCGGTGCTGAGCTACGACAACCTGATCTGGGCAGCGCGCGCCGGCGCCGAGTTCGACGGCCTGCGTGAGGGCGACGAGCTGCTTTCCTACCTGCCGATGGCCTGGGTCGGCGATCACATCTTTTCCTATGCCCAGGGCTATGTCGTCGGGCTGATCGTCAATTGCCCGGAATCGGCGGCCACCGTGACGACCGACCTGCGCGAGATCGGGCCGACCTACTACTTCGCGCCGCCGCGCGTGCTCGAGAACCTGATCACCCAGGTCACGATCCGCATGGAGGATGCGGGCTTCGTCAAGCGCCGGCTGTTCCAGTTCTTCATGACCGTGGCGCGTCGCGTCGGGCCGGCGCTGCTCGACCGGCGGAGCGTCGGCATGGTCGATCGCCTGCTCTATGGGCTCGGCACCTTGCTGGTCTACGGCCCGCTCAAGAACACGCTGGGCATGAGCCGGGTGCGCGTGGCCTACACGGCGGGCGAGGCGGTCGGGCCGGAGATCTTCAATTTCTATCGCGCGCTCGGCGTCAACATGAAGCAGCTCTATGGCCAGACCGAAGCGTCGGTATTCGTCACCATCCATCCCAACGGGGAGGTCTATTCCGACACGGTCGGCAAGCCGGTGTCCAAGGTCGAGCTGCGCATCGCCGAATCGGGCGAGGTGCTCTACCGCAGCCCGGGCGTGTTCAAGGAGTATTTCAAGAACCCCGAGGCGACCAACGACACCAAGACGGCGGAAGGTTGGGTCCATACCGGCGATGCGGGCTATCTCGACGAGCGCGGCCATCTGCGCATCATCGATCGCGCGCGCGACGTCGGCCGGCTGAACGACGGCACCCTGTTCGCGCCCAAGTTCATCGAGAACAAGCTGAAGTTCTTCCCGCACATCAACGAGGCGGTGGCGTTCGGGCACGGCCGCGACTTCGTCGCCGTCTTCGTCAACATCGACATGGTTGCGGTCGGCGACTGGGCGGAGCGGCGCAACATCTCCTATGCGAGCTACCAGGAGCTGGCCGGCCTCAGGGAGGTCCACGATCTCGTCGAGGGCGAGATCGCCCAGGTCAACCGCGACCTCGCCGCCGATCCGCGCATGGCCGGCGCCCAGATCCGGCGCTTCCTGATCCTGCACAAGTCGCTCGAGGCCGACGACGGCGAGCTCACCCGCACCAACAAGGTGCGCCGCGGCTTCATCGGCGAGCGCTACAAGCCGCTGGTCGACGCGCTCTACGACGGCTCGCGGCGGGCCGGCATCAAGGTCGACGTCACCTTCGAGGACGGCCGCAAGGGCATGATCGAAGGCGACATGGAGATCCGCGACCTGGCGCCCCATCCCGGCCCGGGCCCGGCGCTGCCGCTCCGGAAGGCGAGCTGATGGCCGGGGGCAGAACACCTCACTCGCCTCCGCCGCTTACGCAGGGCGCTCGTATTCGGAGGCGCTTTTCTTCTCCTCCCCATCGCAGATGGGGAGGTGTCGCCGTCTTCGGCGACGGAGGGGTCATGAGCCATGGGTCGCGCCGTCTCTCATGGCTCATGACCCCTCCGTCCGCGAAGACGCGGACACCTCCCCAGCGAAGCTGGGGAGGAGAACGAATGCGCTCCGTCGCCGAAGACGGCGACACCTCCCCAGCGAAGCTGGGGAGGAGAATGAAAACGCTCCAAGTGCCAATGCCCTGTCCGGTTGCGGGGAAGGGGTTCGAGATGGCGACGATCCCATGACCCGCCAGCGTTCCTTCGACGAGGTGCTGCTGTCGGTCGAGAGCATCAGCCTGTCGTTCGGCGGGGTGAAGGCGCTCACCGACATCAGTTTCGACATCCGCAAGGGCGAGATCAGGGCCATCATCGGCCCCAACGGCGCCGGCAAGTCGTCGATGCTGAACTGCATCAACGGCTTCTATCATCCGCAGCAGGGGGCGATCACCTACAAGGGCGTCCGGCGCAACCAGATGCGCCCGCACGAGGCCGCCGAGCAGGGCATCGCCCGCACCTTCCAGAACATCGCCCTGTTCCGTGGCATGTCGACCCTCGACAACATCATGACCGGGCGCAACCTGCGCATGAAGACCGGCCTGTTGTGGCAGGCGCTGCATTTCGGTCCGGCCCGCCGCGAGGAGATCGAGCATCGCCGGGCGGCCGAACGGATCATCGACTTCCTCGAGATCCAGCACATCCGCAAAGCCCCGGTCGGCCAGCTGCCCTACGGCCTGCAGAAGCGGGTCGAGCTCGGCCGGGCGCTGGCCGCCCAGCCCGAGCTGCTGCTGCTCGACGAGCCGATGGCGGGCATGAACATCGAGGAAAAGCAGGACATGTGCCGCTTCGTGCTCGACGTGAACGACGAGTTCGGAACCACGATCTGCCTGATCGAGCACGACATGGGCGTGGTCATGGACATCTCCGACCGCGTCGTCGTGCTCGACTACGGCAAGAAGATCGGCGACGGCGTGCCGGACGAGATCAAGCGCAACCAGGCGGTGATCGACGCCTATCTGGGGGTCAGCCATTGAGAGCCTGCCGTCAGACCTTGGCTCGCCTCCCCCGTATTCGGGGGAGGTGCCCCATAGGCGTTAAAGTACAAAGGGGCCTCACCCTGAGGAGCGGCCCAGAGGGCCGCGTCTCGAAGGGTCGGCAAGCGAGAGAGCGCTGCGACACCGCTTTTTCAACGATCTGCTGTGTGGTCCATCCTTCGAGACGGCCGCTACGCGGCCTCCTCAGGATGAGAATTCTTCTTAGCTTAACGCCTATGGGGAGGTGCCCCCGCACGGGGGCGGAGGGGGAGAGCCTCCGTCGTGATGTTTCCCATCCCGACGTCGGACTTGGAGAAACCTCGATTGGGGCCTTCCCCCTCCGGCCCTTCGGGCCACCTCCCCCGGTTACGCAGGGCATTCGCATATGGACAAAACCCCCGTCATCCCGACCGGAGCCGCGCGTAGCGCGGCGCAGTGGAGGGACCTCTCTTCTTGCAGCATCAACGAGAAAGGTCCCTCGACTACGCCGCCCTTTGGGCGGCTCCGCTCGGGATGACGGAGTTTTTGTCCATATGCGAATGCCCTGCCCGGTTACGGGGGAGGGAGATGAGAGGGGCAGCCCCCCATGCTAGGCCCCTTCCTCGAGACCCTGATCGGCGGGCTGCTCACCGGCGTGCTCTACTCGCTGGTGGCGCTGGGCTTCGTGCTGATCTTCAAGGCCTCCGGCGTGTTCAACTTCGCCCAGGGCGCGATGGTCCTGTTCGCGGCGCTGACCGTGGCGCGGCTGGCCGGCGAGATCGACAACAAGGAGGTGCATCTCGCCAACTTCGTCGTCGCGGCGGCGATCCTCGGCGTCGCCCTGGCGCTGGTCGGCTGGTACTGCTGGCGCGAGTACGTGGCGCGTGGCTCGGGGGCTCCCGAGCGGCGCAAGATCCAGATGCTGGCCGCGCTCGGTGCGATCGTCGGCGGCGGCGCAGCCTGGCTCTATGGCAAGGGCGCCTGGCCGATGTGGCTCGCCATCGCCGCGACGGCGGCGATCATGGGATTGCTGGCCTATGCCATCGAGCGCCTGGTGCTGCGCCACCTCGTGAACCAGGAAGGCATCATCCTCTTCATGGCGACGCTCGGCATCGCCTACTTCCTCGACGGCTTCGGCCAGACGCTGTGGGGCAGCGACATCTACACGATCAATCTCGGCCTGCCGAAGGACCCGATCTTCCTGCTCGAAGGCGTCTTTCCGGGTGGCCTGCTGGTCGATCCCGGCGATCTCGTGGCCGCCGTCATCGCTGCCGCCCTGGTCGTCGTGCTGGCCATCTTCTTCCAGACGACGCGCGTTGGCCGTGCCCTGCGGGCGGTCGCCGACGACCACGCCGCGGCGCAATCCGTCGGCATCCCGCTCAAGACGATCTGGCTGATCGTGTGGACGGTGTCGGGCTTCGTGGCGCTCGCCGCCGGCCTGATATGGGGCGCCAAGCTCGGCGTTCAGTTCTCGATCTCCCTGATCGCGCTCAAGGCGCTCCCGGTGCTGATCCTGGGCGGCTTCACCTCGGTGCCGGGCGCGATCGTCGGCGGCCTGATCATCGGCGCCGGCGAGAAGCTCTCCGAGGTGTTCCTGGCGCCGATTCTGATCAGGGCGTTCGACCTGGCCGGCGGCGGCATCGAGAACTGGTTCGCCTACGTGCTGGCCCTGGTCTTCCTGCTGTTCCGGCCGCAAGGCCTGTTCGGCGAGCGCATCATCGAGCGGGTCTGAAGGATCGGATGTAGGAAATGTTCTATCGCGAGGCCGGCCAGTTCAAGACCGACTATGCCGCCGACCAGCAGATCTTCCCGATCCTGCAGGATCGCCTCTTCGTGCTGGCGGTGATCGCCGTCGCCTTCCTGGCGGTCCCGGCCCTCGCCAGCCCCTATCTCTACACCGAGATCCTGATCCCGTTCCTGATCCTGTCGCTGGCGGCAATCGGGCTCAACATCCTGGTCGGCTATTGCGGGCAGGTCTCGCTCGGCACCGGCGGCTTCATGGCAGTCGGCGCCTATGCCGCCTACAATCTCTGGCTCCGCGTGCCGGAGCTCAACAACCTGATCGTCGTGTTCCTGTTCGGCGGCCTGATGGCGGCGGCCGTCGGCATCCTGTTCGGCATCCCCTCGCTCAGGATCAAGGGCTTCTACCTCGCCGTCGCGACGCTCGCCTCGCAGTTCTTCCTCGACTGGATGTTCGCGCGGGTGAAGTGGCTGACCAACCATACGCCGTCCGGCTCGGTCGCGGTCGGCCATCTCGAGGTCTTCGGCTGGCACATCGACACGCCGGCCGACCGCTATCTCCTGATCCTGGGCATCGTCGTGGTCGCCACCGTGGTCGCCAAGAACCTGGTGCGCGGCCATATCGGCCGCTCGTGGATGGCGATCCGCGACATGGACATCGCTGCCGAGATCATCGGCTTCCGGCCGCTGCGCACCAAGCTCACGGCCTTCGCCGTCAGTTCGTTCTTCATCGGCGTGGCCGGCGCGATGTGGGGCTTCCTGCGGCTCGGGTCGTGGGAGCCGCTCGCCTTCGACATCAATCGCAGCTTCCAGATCCTGTTCATGGTCATCATCGGCGGGCTGGGCTCGCTGCTCGGCAGCTTCCTGGGTGCCGCCTTCATCGTCCTGGTGCCGATCGTGCTCAACCAGCTCCCGGGCTGGCTCGGCGTCCGCATGTCGACCGCCCTGCTCAGCCATCTCGAGTTCATGGTGTTCGGGGCGATGATCGTGTTCTTCCTGATCGTCGAGCCGCACGGCCTGGCGCGCCTGTGGTCGGTCGCCAAGGAGAAGCTGCGGCTCTGGCCGTTCCCGCATTGATGGTTGTTGCGACAGGCACAGTCCGTTCGGCTGTTCCAGACGAACGGAATGTGCTCTAGGTTTCCGGCAAGGGCGGCCTCCGAGGATCGCCCGCCACTTCGAGGAGGAACACGATGAGACTTCGCACGGCAGCGCTGTTGGGCGCGGCGATCGCGGCGGCCGGGTTGACGGTCGCGGCGACGGCGCAGGCCCAGAACGAGCAGTTCATTCCCGGCCTGATCTACCGCACGGGCGCCTATGCGCCGAACGGCATCCCGTTCGCCAACGGCGTGGCCGACTACTACGCCCTGGTCAACGAGCGCGACGGCGGCATCAACGGCGTCAAGATCGTCTACGAGGAATGCGACACCGGCTACGCCACCGACCGCGGCGTCGAATGCTACGAGCGCCTCAAGAACAAGGGCCCGACCGGGGCGGCCTACGTCAATCCGCTGAGCACTGGCATCACCTTCGCGCTCACCGAGAAGGCGCCGGTCGACAAGATCCCGGTGATCTCGATGGGCTACGGCCGGTCCGAATCACGCGACGGCAGCGTGTTCCAGTGGAACTTCCCGCTGCTCGGTACCTACTGGTCGGCCGCCGACATCATCATGCAGCACATCGCCCTCAAGGAGGGCGGCTTCGACAAGCTCAAGGGCAAGAAGATCGTGCTTGTCTATCACGACTCGCCCTACGGCAAGGAGCCGATCGCCCTGCTCGAGCAGCGCGCCAAGATGCATGGTTTCACCTTCACGCCGATGCCTGTCACCCATCCCGGCGTCGAGCAGAAGGCGACCTGGCTGCAGATTCGCCAGAACCGGCCGGACTATGTCCTGCTGTGGGGCTGGGGCATCATGAACTCGACCTCGATCAAGGAGGCCGCCGCGGTCGGTTTCCCGCGCGAGAAGCTGTTCGGCGTGTGGTGGTCGGGTGCCGAGCCCGACGTGCGGCCTGCCGAGGGTGGCGCCAAGGGCTATCACGCCGCCATGCTGCAGCACGGCTCCGGCCAGTTCGGCGTCCATGCCGACCTCAAGAAGTACCTCTACGACAAAGGCAAGGGCGCGGCGAAATGGGACGAGACCGGCGAGGTGCTCTACAACCGCGGCCTGGTCAACGCCATGCTGGGCGTCGAGTCGATCCGCAAGGCGCAAACGAAGTTCGGCAACAAGCCGCTGACCGGTGAGCAGGTGCGCTGGGGCATCGAGAACCTCGATCTCAGCGCGGCCCGCCTCAAGGAACTCGGCTTCGAGGGCATGCTGCAGCCGCTCAAGGTGACCTGCAGCGATCACGAAGGCACGCGCGCCGGCCGCATCCAGCAGTGGGACGGCGCCAAGTGGGTCGTCGTCTCCGACTGGTACCAGTCCGACGACAAGGTCATCAAGCCGATGGTCGACGCGGCCGCCAAGAAGTACGCCGACGAGAAGAAGCTGTCGGTGCGCGACTGCTCCAAGGAGGGCTGAGCCCAGGTAGGATCGAGATATCGCCTCGTCCTGAGGAGCGGCCCGCAGGGACGCGTCTCGAAGGACGGCCCCAGCCTTCGCTGTGGCCGACCCTTCGAGACGGCTGCTCCGCAGCCTCCTCAGGGTGAGGACGTCATGGAAGCGCGCATGAGCCATCCCGCACCCGCATCTGCTGTCGCACCCAACGTCATCGACGTCGCCAGCATCGAGGTCATCTACAACCACGTGATCCTGGTGCTGAAAGGCGTGTCGCTGGCGGTGCCGGACGGCTCGATCGTGGCGCTGCTCGGCGCCAACGGGGCGGGCAAGTCGACGACGCTGAAGGCGATCTCGAACCTGCTGCGGACCGAGCGCGGCGAGGTCACCAAGGGCCAGGTCCGATGCCGCGGCGAGCGCGTCGACGGGCTGACGCCCAGCGACCTGGTGCGCCGCGGCGTCATCCAGGTGATGGAGGGCCGGCACTGCTTCGGCCACCTCACGGTCGAGGAGAACCTGCTGACCGGGGCCTACATCCATGGCGGCAAGCGCCGCCAGATCGCCGACGACCTCGACAAGGTCTATCACTACTTCCCGCGCCTCAAGGAGCGGCGCGCGAGCCAGGCCGGCTACACCTCGGGCGGCGAGCAGCAGATGACGGCGATCGGCCGCGCCCTGATGAGCCGCCCCAGCACCATCCTGCTCGACGAGCCGTCGATGGGGCTTGCGCCGCAGCTGGTCGAGGAGATCTTCGAGATCGTGCGGAGCCTGAACGAGAAGGAGAAGGTCTCGATCCTGCTGGCCGAGCAGAACACCAACGTCGCCCTGCGCTATGCCCATTACGGCTACATCCTCGAGAACGGCCGCGTGGTGCTCGACGGCGATGCCGCGCATCTGCGCCAGAATGAGGACGTGAAGGAGTTCTACCTCGGCATCGGCGGCGAAGGCCGCCGCTCGTTCCGCGACGTCAAGCACTACCGGCGGCGCAAGCGCTGGCTGTAGTTCCCTGTTTTCACATGCCGCTCATGGTGTTTCGGGCCGCGAGCGTCCCGCTCGCTCGGATTCATGATGAGGGCGCGTTCGGCAGGGGCGCGGCAGACCGCGCCCGAGCCGAGCCGCGCCTCGAGCGAGCGGGACGCTCGCGGTCCGAAGGAGCATGAGCATGATGCTTCTCGAGGCCTCGCCTGCTTCGACTCGGGCCGATCGTGCTCTACGGGCGGCCGAGCGTCGTCCACGCCGCGAAGGCGAGGGGTGGCAGGGCGACCAGATCGGCGATGGCAATGGTGCGCAGGGCCCCGGCAGGCGTGCCGTAGAGGGCGTAGAAACCCAGGAATCCGGCGATGTTGATCGCCGCCGCCAGCACGGCCGCCGGGCGCACGGACGGCGACCAGATGGCCCACAGGCAGAGCAGGCCGACCAGCGCCAGCAGGAGCGCCCGATGGCGCATCAGCACCAGCAGCGTCGCGTCGTCCGGCGCGATGCCATAGAGGCGCTGCAGGGTTTCCGGCACGAACACCGGGGCGATCGGCAGCAGGTGAATGACGCCGACGACGGCGAAGGCAAGGGCGGTCCACATGTCGGGACCATGCGCGACCGCGTGCCGGGCCGGCAACTACCCGGCAGGTAACCGGCTTGCCGTCAGGCGGCTCGGCTCTCCGTCGCCTTCCGCGGGATCGGCGGCGCGAAGCGGAAGGCCGCTCCCAGGCGGTTCCAGGCGTTGATGTTGGCGATCGCCACGCTGAGCGCGATCACCTCGTTCTCGCTGAAATGCCGGCGCACGTCCTCATACGCCTCATCGGGCACGCTGCGCCCATCGAGCCGGGTCAGCGTCTCGGCCCACGCCAGGGCGGCGCATTCCCTGTCCGAGAAGATGCCGGCCTCGTGCCAGGTCGCCACCAGGTCGAGCTTCTCCGGCGGCAGCCCGAGGCGACGCGACACGTTGAGGTGGATCTGCAGGCAGAAGGCGCAGTTGTTGATCTGCGACACGCGCAGCTTGGCGAGCTCGACAATCGTCTTGTCGAGCCCCGACTCCTCGGTGCTCTTGCCCATTGCCAGCAGGGCGGCCTGGGCGGCGGGCGCGGTCTTCTGGAACGTGTCGTAGGAGATGCGGTCATGGGACATGGCGTGCTCCAGGATATTCGAGTTCTGATAACCTGCTCGAGCGGCCTTCACAAGCCTGTCGGAATACAACCTATAGTAGATTGATTTATAGAAGATGCAGTTATAGCCTGCGATCGATGGCCGATAACTCTCCAACCTGCATGGTGATTTCGCCGGCCAGTCGGGGCGGATCGACCGTATCGAGAGCCGGCTGGAGCGAATCGAGCGTCGACTCCAGCTGCACGACGCCTAGCGTGGCTGCGCCTCGGGCCGACGAGGCATGCACGACCCAGGCTTCGCCGGTGCAACTCCGGGAGCCGGCCGCAGGCAGCAAGCCGCCTTGGCAAGAGGTCGGCCCGGCGTCTACGGTGCCGGCGAAAGGCCGAGGAAACGCCCATGCCCAAGCACTACGACACGCTGGAGACCCGCACGCCCGCCGAGCGCGAGAAGGCGCTGATGCAGGCACTGCCGCAGCAGATCGCCCACGCCAAGGCGCACGCACCGTTCTTCGCCGACTGGCTGAAGGGCGTCGATCCGGCCGACGTGACGTCGCGCGAGGCGCTCGCCCGGCTGCCGGTGCTGCGCAAGGCGATGCTGGGCGAGGTGCAGAAGAAGGATCCGCCGATGGGCGGTCTGATCACCGTGCCGATGACGAAGGTGCGCCACGTCTTCATGTCGCCCGGCCCGATCTTCGAGATCGACACCGACGAGCCCGATTACTTCCGCGGCGCCCGCGCCATGCATGCCGCCGGCTTCCGGCCGGGCGACGTGGTCTACAACACCTTCTCCTATCACCTGACGCCGGCCGGCATCATGATGGAATCGGCCCTTCGGGCGCTGGGTTGCGCCGTCGTGCCGGGCGGCGTCGGCAACACCGAGCTGCAGCTCGACGCCATCGCCGCCATCCGGCCGGGCGGCTATGTCGGCACTCCCTCCTTCCTCAAGATCCTGATCGAGAAGGCGGCCGAGCTCGGCAAGGACATCTCCTCGCTGAAGCACGCCTTCGTCGGCGCCGAGGCGCTGCCGCCGTCGTTGCGCCAGATGTTCGTCGACAAGGGCATGACCTGCCTGCAGAGCTATGGCACCGCCGACCTGGGCACCATCGCCTACGAGTCCGAGGCGATCCAGGGCATGACCGTCGACGAGGGCGTGATCGTCGAGATCGTGCGGCCGGGCACCGGCGATCCGGTGCCCGAGGGCGATGTCGGCGAGGTCGTGGTCACCACTTTCAACCGCGCCTATCCGCTGATCCGCTTCGGCACCGGGGACATGTCGGCCGTGCTGTCGGGCCCGAGCCCGTGCGGGCGGACGAACATGCGCATCAAGGGCTGGATGGGCCGCGCCGACCAGCGCACCAAGGTGCGCGGCATGTTCGTCGACCCGGCGCAGATTGCCGAGATCGCCGCCAAGCATCCCGGGCTTGGCCGCCTGCGCCTGGTCATCGACTGGGTCGACCAGGCCGACGTCATGACGCTCAAGGTGGAAACCGGCCAGCCGTCGCCCGATCTCGGGAAGGCGCTGGAGGGCACCATCCGCACCGTCTGCAAGGTCGGCGGCAAGGTCGAGTTCGCCGCGCCCGGCAGTCTACCGAACGACGGCAAGGTCATTGACGACGTCCGCAAGTACACCTGAAGGGCGCCGGGGGAGATGCAGGCGGTCACATCGATCGCCGTTCGCCAGCCGCCGATGACGACATCGAAGCCGCGTGGCACTGCCTGACGTTGCCTGAAGCACGTTCGGGCGCTTCGCCCGTCGATCGGGCGAGCGTGCACTCATTGCACTCGCTGGTGGCTGCAGAAGCGAGCCAATTCTGCCCGCCTGGCTGCCCGGGCAGGCGGTGTGGTGATAGTGCCTGCGGTGAAGCTCCGTGCGAACCGACGGAAGGGACGTGCAGACGGAAGGACCCGACTGTCATCGCCAGCACAGACGCAACGCCGAAAGCGCCCGCCGAGACGCCGGGAAGGGGCCGTGCAATTGATTGCACGGGCTCGTGGCGGTAACGGCGACCCAATTCGGCTTGCCTGCCTGTCCGCAGCCGAGGTGTCGTGATAGCGCGTACGGGAACAGTTGGGTGCGAACCAGAGGACACGATTGTGATCGCCGGCACCGATGCAAACCAGCACCCCGCCGACGCAACCCCTCGCCGTTGCGTCACGGCCAAGCTCTTGATTTCAAAGGGCAATGACGCTGTGACGCAAGTGACGCAAGATTCCAGGCGGAATCTCCTCGGGCGCTCGCGTGAGAGCGGCATGGGAGCGAAGGGCGCAGTCGCTTGCGACGGGTTGGCCCGACGATGCGCGCGCCCTGACTTGGCTTTCAGGCGGGTGCGGCGCGCAGGGTGGCGGACAGCAGGGCGGCCTCCGACAGGGGCCGCGAGGGCAATGCGGCGGAGAAGTCGTCGAACCGTCCGGTTTCCTCGGTGTTTTCCTCGTGTCGGGCGCGATCCCGGGCGCTCACATGCTGGCAAATCCGCCACAATTCCCGTATCAAGTGAGCGTGCGGTTGCCCCCGAAATCGCCGGGCCTTTCCGGCGGTTTCGCCCCCCTTTATCTCGGGGTCCGTGCCAAGGAGGATATCTTGAAGAGGCGTACCTTCGTCTCCGGCAGCGCGGCGCTGGCAGCCGCCGGTCTCGCGTCGCCGGCGTCAGCCGCGACCATCAAGCCCTATAGCTGGGATCTCAACCCGCCGACCGACACGCGTGACAATTTCATCGCCTGGGGCGTGGCCCGCGGCGAGAACGCCGCCTTCCTGGGCCAGCGCTGGGATCGCTTCCAGGCGCTGGTGAGGAACAAGGACCTGTGGGGCCAGGCGACCATGCGCGCCTTCCTGCTGACGCCGCGCGAGGAATTCTCGGCGATCAGCGCGGCGATCCACAAGCGTGCCTACGAGCACGCCTTTCTCGACATCGGCTACGGCGTGACCATGTCCGGACCGCACATCCAGGGCCGCATGACCAACGTCATCGACGTCAAGCGCGGCGAGAGGGTGCTCGAGATCGGCACCGGCTCGGGCGTGCAGGCAGCCTATCTCGCCAACCTGACCGAGAACGCCTACACGATCGAGATCATCGCGCCCCTGGCCCAGCGTACCCGCGGTCTCTACGACAAGCTGATCGACAAGGGCTACACCGAGTTCAAGCACATCAAGACCAAGGCGGCCGACGGCTACTACGGGTGGCAGGAGGCCGGCCCGTTCGACAAGATCATCGTCACCTGCGGCATCGACCACGTGCCGCCGCCGCTCCTGCAGCAGCTCAAGGCCGGCGGCCTGATGGTCATCCCGGTCGGCCCGCCGGGCGCCCAGCGCGTCCTCAAGGTCACCAAGACCCAGGGCGCCGACGGCTCGATCACGACCACCCGCGAGGACATCTACGGCGGCAAGATCGTGCCGTTCGTGCCGTTCACCAAGCTCGATGGCGAGAAGATCGTCGGCACGCACAATCGCTGATCTTGGCCGGGAGTGCGCCGCTCACAGGCGTCGACTTTGCCCCGAAGAGCACGCCGTGCGCTGGGAGCGCGCCACTCCAGTGGCGCTCAGCGGCTGCGTGATCGACAGGAAGAGCGCCACTGGAGTGGCGCGCTCCCAGCAGGAGTAGTCTCTTGACCGTTACGGTCGATCTCGACCACCGCCCGCCGCTTTCCTTCTATCTGTCCGTCGGCCTGGTCGCCGGCAGCATCATTGCGCTGCAGATCGGCATCATGCGGGTGTTCTCGGTCGGCAGCTGGGCTCATTTCGGCTCGCTGGTGGTGAGCCTCGCCATGTTCGGCTTCGGCCTGACCAGCGCCGTGATGTGCGTCGGCAAAGGCTGGTTCGAGCGCCACTGGGAAGGCGCGGTCAAGGGCGCGCTGCTGGCCTTCGGGCCGCTCATGGTGGTGTGCAACCTCGCCGCCCAGCAGGTGCCATTCAACGCCATCTTCCTGGTCTCGGACCCGATGCAGAAGTGGCGGCTGTTCGCCAACTTCGTGCTCTACTTCCTGCCCTTCCTGGCCGGCGCCCTCTATCTTGGCGTGATCTTCCTGAAGGCGAAGACGACCTTCAATCGCGTCTACTTCGCCGACCTGGTCGGGTCGGGCCTGTGCGGGCTCACCGTGCTGCTCGCCATGTATTTCTATCGGCCCGACGACCTCATCATGGCGCCGCTGATCCTGTGGCTGGCGGGCGGCCTCCTGTGGTTCGTTGCGCTGGGTGACCGGCGTGGCATGGGCCTCATCGTGGCCGCCGCGGTGCTGTCGGTCGCCGTGCACTACCTGGCGCCGTCGATGCTCGGCATCCCCAAGCTCGCGGTGTCGGACTACAAGGGCGTGTCCTACGCCCGCAAGTTCCCCGACAACAAGCGCACCTACGAGCGCACCTCGCCGTTCGGCTAC
This sequence comes from Reyranella sp., assembly GCA_022844015.1. Lineage (GTDB taxonomy): Bacteria > Pseudomonadota > Alphaproteobacteria > Reyranellales > Reyranellaceae > Reyranella. Next base: position 88,221 of record JALHMO010000001.1, read on the forward strand.
CTCGAGGTCTACTCGAGCTCGTACCTGCACTTCGCGCCCGGCCTGTCGGACAACGCCGCCTTCAACCTGCCGAAGATGCCATCCAACGCCTATCTCGGCCTGTACATCGATTCGGAAGGCCCGTCGGGCATCATCAAGGATCTGCCGGCCGACGAGACGGCCTATTTCAGGTTCCTGCCGATGTACTACCCCTACCTCCTGAAGCAGAAGCCCGACACGTTCGTGGTCCAGTTCGGCGGCGGCATCTCGACGGCGGTGGCGCTGAAGTCGGGCTCGGAGCACGTCACGGTGGCCGAGGGCAACCCGGCCGTCCTGACGGCGTTCCGCGAGGACAAGGGGCTGCGCGACTTCACCGGCGACGTCCTCAACAATCCCAAGGTCACCGTCATCGACTATGACGGCCGCCTCTACGTCGCCCATACGAAGAACCGCTACGACATCATCGACCTGTCGCTCGCCGACTCCGCCGGCCTGTCGAGCCCGGGCGGCTTCTCGATCGTCGAGAAATACTCCTACACGCGCGAGGCGATGACCGCCTACATGCGGGCGCTCAAGCCGGGCGGCATCCTGTCGGTCACCCTGTGGAACAAGGAAGAGCCGCCCAAGTCGGTGCTCAAGCTCTATGCCACCATGGTCGCGGCAGCGCGCGATGTCGCCGGGAAGGACGGGCAGGCCGACATCGCCAAGGACTTCTACGTCGCCTCCTCGTATCTCTCGACCGCCACCGTGCTCTACAAGCGCGGCGGCTTCACGGCCGAGGAGATCGCCAAGCTCAACGCCCACTCCAAGGCGATGTCGTTCGACGCGATCTACTATCCCGGCATCAAGGTCGACACGGCCGACCTCAAGCAGATCCTGCAGGACTATCACGACCAGTTCTTCTTTTCCGGCACGCCGCCCGATCCGACGGGCCCGGCGGAAACGGAACCCAACGACAAGCCACCGCCCGGCGTGGCGCCGACGACATCGGATGGCTCGACGGAGGCCAAGGACGGCGTCCCACCGGTGCCGCGCGTGCCGGCGACGGTGCTCGGCCGCCTCGCCTGGCACTATCTGCTCGACGGCGGCTGGCAGAAGGTCGCCGACGAGTACGTCTTCGATACCCGCGTGCTGACCAATCACCAGCCCTACTTCGCCGCCTATATCAAGGTGAAGGACCTGCTGAAATTCACCGACCGGCTGGAGCTGGTGCAGGACGAGTGGGGCTACCTGCTGCTGTGGGCAACCCTCGGGATCGCCTCGGTCTTCGCCTTCACCCTGGTGCTGTTCCCGGTTATCTTCGGCTGGCGCACGATCTTCAGCCGCTATCCGGGCAAGTTCGGCACGATGATCTATTTCCTCTGCCTCGGCCTCGGCTACATCATCGTCGAGGTGGGCATGATCTCCCACTTCATCCTGGCGCTCAGCAACGCCACGGTGTCGGCCTCGGTGCTGATCACCGGCATGCTGGTGTTCTCCGGCATCGGCAGCTTCTTCTCCGAGCGCTATCTCGACCGGGCGCGCACGGTGATGCCTCGCATCTTCCTGGCGATCTTCGCCATCCTGGCGCTCTACGCCTTCACCATCGACCACGCGCTCGACTGGATCGGCACGCTGCCCTATGCGCTGCGCATCGTTCTCTGCCTGCTGCTGCTGTTCCCGCCCGCCTTCCTGATGGGCTTCCCGATGCCCACGGCCATGACCGCGCTCGGCCGGCTGGGCAAGGATCACATGTTCCTGTGGGCCTGGGGCATCAACGGCTGCTTCTCGGTGATCGGCGCCGCCCTGGTGCCGATCGTGGCGACCAGCTTCGGCCTGCCTGCCGTCGTGCTGGTCGGCGCCGTCGCCTACCTGGTGGCGCTGCCGGCGTTCTTCTCCGTCTTGATGCCGCTCCAGGCAGAGCGGCGGCTCGCCGTCGCGTGAAGCGGCGGGCCCTTCTCCTTGGCGTTGCCCTGCTGATGCCGACGGCTGCCGGCGCGAAAACGGCGAAGCGGCCGAAGCGGCAGCCACCCCGGAAGTCGGCCGTCGCGCCGGCGGCTGCGTCGACGGCGATGCAGCCGCTCCTGCAGGCGCGCGCGCAGCTGGTCGGCTTCAACGCCTCGGCCTTTCCCTATCGCGGCTTTCTGCCCGGCACCAGCAAGCCGTTCCTCGATGCGCGCAACGGCGGCAAGCGCGGGCATACCAGCGTGCGCGGCGAGGTGTTCTGGGAAGCCCCGACCTACAGCGATCGGCGCTCGCTGCTCTACCTGCCGCCGGGCTTCGACGCGCGCAAGCCGGCGCTGATCGTGCTGTACCTGCACGGCCAGGGCGCGACCCTGGAGCGCGACGTCGTGGTGCGCCAGGGCGTGCCGCGCCAGATCGCCGAGTCGCAGCGCAACATCGCCCTCGTGGCGCCGCAACTCGCCGTCGATGCCGCCGATTCGAGCGCCGGCAATTTCTGGAAGCCGGGCCATTTCGCCGCCTATCTCGACGAGTCGGCGGAGCGGCTGATGCGGCTGCACGGCGACCGCAACGCCGGCCGCCAGTTCAACATGGCGCCGGTCGTGATCGTGGCCTACAGCGGCGGCTACCTGCCGGCCGCCTATGCGCTCGACCGGGGTGGCGCCAGCCATCGCATAAGGGGCGTGATCCTGATGGACGCGCTGTATGGCGAGGAGGACAAGTTCGCGGCCTGGATCGCGGCGCGGCGGCGCCAGGCTTTCCTGCTCAGCGCCTTCACCGAGTCGACGCGCGACGAGAACGCCACGCTGCAGGCCCTGCTGCAGAAGCGCCGGGTGCCGTTCGGCAGGACCCTGCCGGCCAGCCTGACGCCGGGCACGGTCGCCTTCGTGAATTGCGGCGGGCCCGAGAGGCATGGCGATTTCCTCACCAACGCGTGGCGCGCCGACCCCCTGCAGCACGCGCTCAGCAAGATTCCCGGCTACCTGAATCGTGCTAAGCAGGGCGCATGAGCGATCCCCTGCGCCAGGAACTCCTCGAGATCTTCGCCGGGCGCGCCACGCGGCGCTATGGCCTGAGCGAGATCAACCAGCTGCAGCACGCCCTGCAGGCGGCCGCGCTGGCCGAGGCCGACGACGCGCCGCCGGCCACCGTGCTGGCGTCGCTGCTGCACGATGTCGGCCACATGATCCATCGGCTGGGCGAGGATCCGGCAGCGCTGGGCGTCGACGACGTCCACGAGGAGCTGGGCGCGGCCTGGCTGGCCGAGCGCTTCGGACCGGAGGTCAGCGAGCCGGTCCGCCTGCATGTCGCCGCCAAGCGCTACCTGTGTGCTGCCGAACCGGACTATTTCGGCAAGCTGTCGGCCGATTCGGTACGCAGCCTGGCCCTGCAGGGCGGCCCGATGTCGGACGATGAGGCCACCGAGTTCCGCCGCCATCCGCAGTTCGTCGAGGCCGTGCGCCTGCGCCGCTACGACGAGGCGGCCAAGGATCCGCACGCCCGCACGCCCGACTTCGACCATTTCCTGCGCCACGTGCCGGCTTGCCGGAAGTAGCGCTCATGGCTGGGAGCGCGCCACTCACAGGCCCTAGCTTTGACGATCGTTGCTGGGAGCGCGCCACTCCAGTGGCGCTCTTCTTGCCGATCGCACATCCCATGAGCGCCACTGGAGTGGCGCGCTCCCGGCAATGAGTCCCCATGATTGACCGCAGCACAGTCGAGGCCGCCTGGCGCCTCATCGAGCCGCATGTCCGGCGCACGCCGGCCATCGAGCTGCCGGCGGGCGCGTTCGGCGTCGCCGCGCCGCTCGCGCTCAAGCTCGAAGCGCTGCAGGTCAGCGGCTCGTTCAAGGGCCGCGGCGCCTTCCACAAGCTGCTCGCTTCGCCGGTGCCGGCGGCCGGCATCGTCGCGGCGTCCGGCGGCAACCACGGCGCCGCCGCCGCCTACGCCGCGCGCGCGCTCGGCCACCCTGCCGAGATCTTCGTGCCGACCATCGCCTCGCCTGCCAAGGTGGCGCGGCTCGAGGCCTACGGCGCGATCGTGCACCAGATCGGCCCGGTCTATGCCGAGGCGCGTGCCGCCTCGGAACGGCGCGCGGCCGAGACCGGCGCGCTGATCGTCTACGCCTACGACGACCCGGTCGTGTTCGCCGGCGCCGGCAGCGTGGCGCTGGAATTTGCCGGGCAGGCGAGGTTCGACACGCTGCTGGTCGCGGTCGGCGGCGGTGGCCTTGTTGCCGGTTGCGCCGTCGCGGTCGGCGAGGACGTGAAGATCGTCGCCGTCGAGACCGAGGGCACGCCGACCCTGCACGAGGCGCTCCGGGCCGGGAAGCCGGTCGACGTGACGATCTCCGGCATCGCCGCCGATGCGCTGGGTGCCAGCCGCATCGGCACGCCCAATTTCGAGATCGCCCGGAAGCTGGTGCGCGAGTCGGTCCTCGTGACCGACGACGCGGTGCGCGCTGCCCAGAGAGCGCTGTGGGACGAGTTGCGCGTGATCGCCGAACCGGCCGGCTCCACCGGCCTCGCCGCGCTGATGGCCGGCGCCTATCGCCCGGCCGCCGGCGAGCGCGTCGCCACGCTGGTCTGCGGCGCCAACACCGAGTTGGCGTCCATAGGCTGAGCGCTGAATATCGAGGGTGGACAGGCCATCGACCAGCCCGTTCTCGGAGTTCCGATGCGAACGTTCGTTGCGTTCATTGTTGCACCCCTATTCTCGTCCGTCGTGGCCGCCGGTCTCAGCAACATGCCAGTGCACCCGCTTGCTCTGATTGTCCTGTTCTGTGGCGCCTTCTACGCCTTGCAAGCTTTGATCGGGACGCCGGCATACTTTCTGCTCAGGCGCGTCGGGCGGCAGGGTATCTGGGCCTATGCGTTGCTGGGCTTCGGCGCGCCAGCGTTGCCAATTCTGATCTTTGGCCTGCATCACGGCGCGCCGGACATCCCTCTCGGCCAGACGATCCATATGGTGGGCCTGTTCGGAGTCCTGGGGGCGGTGGCGGGCTGCGTCTTCTGGCTTATCGCACGACCGGACAAGGTCGCGACGCGAGTATGACCGGCTTAGCGCGTGACGGAGGTCACCACGGCGCGGTTGGCGCGGCCGTCGCCGTCGCTGTAGTCGTAGCGGATGGGGAACTTGTCGGCCGGTGATATCCACCAGCGCGTGATCGAGCGCTGATCCTTCGGACCGCTTTCGGTCATCTCGATCAGGAAGGCGTCGATCATGGCATCGCCGGGGCCGGTGCGCTTCTCGTGGCGCGCCACCGTCAGCACGTAGCTCCAGGTCTGGCCGCCGGCGCTGTAGCGCGCCTCGATCCTCTTGCCGACCTCGAGCGGCCACAGCCTCTCGGGCTTGAGCGCGGCGATGTAGGCCGAGGTGTCGGTGCCGTCGGCCGAAGGATTGTCGAACAGCAGGGCGCTGATCCTGAACGGCTTGCCGCCGACCCTGTCCATGAGGCAGTCCATGCCGTCACGGCCGCGCGCCACGACCTTGGTGCCGCTGTCGTAGGTGAAGGTGGTGCCCGGCGCGGGGCAGGCGAAGTCCATGGTCTGGGCGGCAAGCCCGCCAGGGGCCAGGGCGGCAAGCACTGCCGCGACGAGGCGCAATCTCATGCAGCGATCATAGCCTAATCACACGAAATGGCACGCCGCGAGGCCGCCGTCGGCGGTCGCGCGCAGCGCCGGCTTGTCGTGCCGGCAACGCGCCTCGGCGATCGGGCAGCGCGACTGGAACGGGCAGCCGGGCGGCGGGTCGATGGGGCTCGGCAGCTCGCCCTGCAGGATGGTGCGCTGGCGCGCCCGCGCCGCCTTGGGGTCGGCGACCGGCGCCGCCGCCAGCAGCGCCTTGGTGTAGGGATGCTGCGGGTTGCGCCAGATCTGGTCGCGCCCGCCGATCTCGACCAGGGTGCCGAGATACATCACCGCCACCCGGTCGGCGATATGCTCGACCACCGACAGGTCGTGGCTGATGAACAGGTAGGAGACGCCGAACTCGCTCTTCAGGTCCTCGAGCAGGTTGATCACCTGGGCGCGCACCGAGACGTCGAGCGCCGACACCGGCTCGTCGCAGATGATCAGCCTGGGGCTGAGGGCGAGCGCGCGGGCGATGCCGATGCGCTGGCGCTGGCCGCCGGAGAACTCGTGCGGATAACGCTGCTTGGCGTCGACCGGCAGGCCGACCCAGCCCAGCAGGGTATCGACGCGCTCGGCCGCCGCATCCTTTTTCCAGCCGGCGACCAGCAGCGGCTGGGCAACCGAGCGGCCGACCGTCGAGCGCGGGTTGAGCGAGCCGTAGGGGTCCTGGAAGATCATCTGCACCTTGCGGCGCATCTCGCCCAGGCGCTCTCCCTTGAGCGGCGCGATATCGACGCCGTCGACCACGATGGCGCCGCCGGCGATCGGCACCAGCTTGACGATCGCCTTGCCGAGCGTGGACTTGCCACAACCCGATTCGCCGACCAGCCCCAGGGTCTCGCCGACGGCGAGCTCGAGGCTGACGCCATTGACCGCGCGCACCAGGCCGCCGGCGGTGGCGAAGTGGACGTGAACGTCGTCGAGCGCGAGCAGCGACATGGCTCAGCCCTGCTCGACGGCGAAGCAGGCGACCAGGCGGTCCGGCGCCGGCCGGGTGAGCGCCGGCCGCTCGTGCCGGCAACGCTCCATCACCCTCGCGCAGCGCGGCGCGAAGGCGCAGCCCTGCGGCAGGGCGTTGAGCGGCGGCACCATGCCCGGGATGTCGGCCAGGCGGTCGGCGCGCGCCGCGCCGGGCACCGGCGTCGCCCCGATCAGGCCTACCGTGTAGGGATGCAGCGGCGTCTCGAACAGCGCGTCGACCGAAGCCTCCTCGACCTTGCGGCCGGCATACATGACGACCACGCGATCGGCCGTCTCGGCCACCACGCCGAGATCGTGGGTGATGAAGATCATCGCCATGCCGGCGTCGGCCTGCAGGCGCTTCAGGAGCGCCAGCACCTGGGCCTGGACGGTGACGTCGAGCGCCGTGGTCGGCTCGTCGGCGATCAGCACCGACGGGCTGCAGGCGATCGCCATGGCGATCATGACGCGCTGACACATGCCGCCGGAGAGCTGGTGGGGATAGGCATCGAGCCGGCGTGCGGCGTCGGGCATGCCGACCAGCTCGAGCAGCTCGTGGACGCGCGCGCGCGCCTGGCCGCGGCCGAGCTCGCCGTGCGCCATCAGGACCTCGGCGATCTGCTTCTCGACCGTCGTCACCGGGTTGAGCGAGCTCATCGGGTCCTGGAAGATCATGCCGATCTCCTTGCCCCGGATGGCGAGCATGACCTCCTCTGGCAGGGTCACGAGATCGCGGCCATTCAGCGCCACCGCGCCGCCGACGATGCGCGCCGGCGGGTCGGGCAGCAGGCGCATGATCGACAGCGCCGACAGCGACTTGCCGCAGCCCGACTCGCCCACCAGCGCCACCGTCTCGCCGGCATCGACCGCGAGGGACAGGCCGTCGACCGCCTTCATCTCGCCGCGCCGGGTGAACAGGGTGGTGCTGAGGTCGGTGACCTCGAGGGGGAGGGTCATCGATCGCCCTCCATCCTCATGCTGAGGAGGTCGCGAAGCGGCCGTCTCGAAGCATGGCAACAGCGAGACCGTGGCCACCCTTCGAGACGCCACGCTGCGCGTGGCTCCTCAGGGTGAGGTTGGGGAACGGCGAAGAACACGTTCACCGATCCCTGAGCTTGGGATTGAGGGCGTCGTTCAGCCCGTCGCCGATCAGGTTGAGGCAGAGCACCGTCACCATGATGGCGACGCCGGGAATGGCGCAGATGTACCACGAGCTGCGGATCAGCTGGCGGCCGTCGCCGACCAGGCGGCCCCAGCTCGCCACGTTGGGATCGCCCAGCCCGAGGAACGACACCGCCGATTCGAACAGGATGGCGCCGGCCACCACCAGGGAGGACAGCACGATCACCGGCGGCAGGGCGTTGGGCAGGATCTCGCCCAGGATGATGCCGCCATTGCCCATGCCCATGGCGCGGCAGGCCTGCACGAACTCGCGGTCGCGCAGCGCCAGGAACTCGGCGCGGGTCATGCGCGCGATCGAGGTCCAGCTCACGATGCCGATGGCGATCACGATGTTGGCGAGCGTCGAGCCCAGGATGACGACGATGGTGAGCACGAAGATCAGGTTGGGGATGGTCTGGAACAGCTCGGCCGTGCGCATCACGATCTCGTCGACCCAGCCGCCGAAGTAACCGGCGATCGCGCCGATCGTGACGCCGATCAGGGTGGCGACAGCCGAGGCACAGAGCCCGATCAGCAGGGTGGCGCGCGCGCCGTGCACGATCATCGACAGGATGTCGCGGCCGAGCGAGTCGGTGCCGAGCGGAAAGTCGGGGTCCTCGCCGGGCCACAGCTCGGGCGCGCCGACGATGCGCAGCGGATCGGTGGGGAAGAGTACCGGCGCCAGGACTGCCGTCAATGCCACGAGGAAGATCAGGACGGCGCCGACCAGGGCGCCGCGGTTGCGGGCGAAGCGGGCGACGAACTCGAAGCGGGGGATCTCGATGCGCGCCATCAGCGGATCTCGATGCGCGGGTCGAGCCACATGTAGACCAGGTCGACGGCGATGTTGGCGGCGATCACCACCAGCGAGCCCAGGACCATGATGCCGAGCACGACCGGGTAGTTGCGCGAGCTCACGCTGTCGAACAGCAGCGAGCCGATCCCGGGCCAGCTGAACACGCTCTCGATGACCACGCTGCCCGCCAGCACCGTGCCCATCTGCACCCCGAGGATGGTGACCACCGGCAGGAGCGCGTTGCGCAGCACGTGGCTCACCGTGACCCTGTTGCGGCTCAGCCCCTTGGCACGGGCGGTGCGCACGAAATCGAGCTGCGCCACCTCGAGCATCGAGGAGCGCATCACGCGGGCGTAGATCGCGGCATAGAACAGGCCGAGCGCCAGGGTCGGCAGGATAAGATGGTGCAGGATGTCGAGGACTCCGGCGACCCCGCCGCCCACCCCGCCGATCGTCGCCATGCCGCCGACCGGCAGCCAGCCGAGCTTCACCGAGAACAGCACGATCAGCATGATGCCGAGCCAGAAGCTCGGCGCGGCGAAGAAGAACATGGCGGCGATCGAGACCAGGCTGTCCCACACCGTGCGGACCTTGACCGAGGCGACGACGCCTGCGGCGACGCCGACGGCGAGGGCCAGCGTGATGCTCGACACCATGAGCAGCAGGGTCGCCGGCAGGTGCACCGAGATGGCCTGGATCACCGGCATGTTCTGGCGATAGGAGAAGCCGAAGTCGAACTGCATCAACGCCCAGATGTACTTCACCAGCTGCAGCCACACCGGATCGTCGAGCCCGTACGTCTTGCGCAGCAGCTCGATGGTCGCCGGGTCGCTCACCTGGTTTTCCGCGGTCATCAGGTCGAGGAAGCTGCCGGGCGCCAGCTGGATCAGGCAGAAATTGATCACGACGACGCCCAGCATCAGCGGCACCGCCTGGATCAGCCGCCGTCGCAGCAGCCTGAGCGCGGCGCGTCCCCGCGAGCCGGCGGCTACGGCTGCCACGATAGGCGTCCTTCAGATTCCCCTGTCCCTGGCTGGCGGGGCAATCGCAGCTGGCAAAAAACGCCGTCATCCCGACCGAAGGCGAGCGTAGCGAGCCGTAGTGGAGGGACCTTTCTTCTTGCAGTGCCGGCAAGAAAGGTCCCTCGACTGCGCCGCCCATCGGGCGGCTCCGCTCGGGACGACGGCATTTTCTCCATGTGGGAGTGCCCAGCCCCGGCGGGGGAGAGGAGCATGAAAGGCGAGGACGCCCTTGTCAGCTCGCCAGCCATATGTCGTGCCAGCTGGCCGCCAGGTAGTTCGGGTCGTTGGAATGGTTCTGCACCCTGGTGCTGGCGACGGTGATCGATTCGAGCTCGACCAGCGGCAGGTTGGGGCATTCCAGCGTGGTGATCTTCTGGAACTCGACGACCAGCGCCTTGCGCTTGGCCGGATCGGTCTCGACCTTGATCTTCTCGACCAGGGCATCGACCTCCGGGGTGTGGAAGCCCGAGGCGTTGCGGAACGGCACGCCCTTCTTGATGCCGTCCGAGGTGTAGTACTGCGTCGTCGACGGCACCGGCTCGGACGGGTTGGCCTGGTTGGAGATGGCCACGTCGAAATCGTAGTCGGTGTAGATGCGCTTGATCGAGCTCGGCCGGTCGGGGACGGTGAGATTGATGCCGACACCGACATCCTCCAGCCCCTGCTTGACGATGGCGCCGATCTTGCCGTTCTCGGCGAACCAGCCGGCCGCCAGCAGGTTGAGCGTGAAGCGCTTGCCGTCCTTCTGCTTCGGATGACCTGCGGCATCGAGCAGGGCGGCCGCCTTCTTGGGGTCGAAGGCGGTCTTGAAGGTATCGGCGGTGAAGAACTCCTTGTTGGGCGAGAAGATCGGGCTCGTGCCCGGCCGGGCATAGCCGTAGTAGACGGTCTTGGCGATCAGGTTGCGATCGATGGCGAAGAACATCGCCTGCCGCACCTCGCGCTTGGCGAAGATCGGGTTGCGCATGTTGACCTCGAACGAGGTCGACCACACGGACTCTTCGTAGCCCTTGGAGGTGGCGACGAACTTGCCCGTGCCGGTCAGCCGCTTGATGTCGGGCGGCGCCACCGGGTTGAACACGCCAATATGGATGTCACCCGCCTCCATGGCGGCGGCGCGGCCCGCGGGATCGCGCACGTAGCGGATGATCAGGCGGTCCAGGTAGGGCATGTCCTTGCGCCAGTAGGCGTCGTTGCGGACATACTCGAAGTGGCTGCCGCGTACCCACTCCTTGAACTTCCACGGCCCGGTGCCGGTCGGTGAATTGTTCGCCGGGTTGGTGACCGGGTCGGAGCCGGCATAGACGTGCTTGGGCACGACGTAATTGACGTTGCCGCAGAGCAGCGACGAGAAGAAGAACTCCGGCACCGGCTTGTTGAACGTGACCACCACCGTGTCGCTGTCCGGCGCCTCGACCCCGGCGAAGTCGGTCAACGCCGCGGCGGCGGCGTACTTCTTCCAGATCTCGCCGATCGAGTAGACGACGTCGTCGACCGTCATGTCCTTGCCGTCGTGGAACTTCACGCCCTTGCGGATCTTGATCGCATAGGACTTGAAGTCAGCGGCCGGTTTCCAGGCTTCGGCCAGCTCGCCCTCGAAGGCGCCCTCCATCGTGCGGCGGCCCAGCCGCTCGAACAGCTTGGACGACGAGAAGGTCGGGCTCGAGCCGCCGCCCGCCGGCACGTAGCAGGCCTGCGGCTCGCCGCCGCCCCAGGTCGCCACCAGGGTGCCGCCGCGCTTGGGCGTTCCCTGGGCGAGCGAGGCGCCGCTCTTGCCGATGATTCCGGCGGCGAGTGCGCCGGCGCCGAATGCCCCTGCAGCGAATGAGCGCCGTGAAAATCCGTTGGTCATCAGTCCCTCCGTCCCCTGTCGCTCCCCGAAGCAAACTCTGTACCGTCATCTTGCCTCCCCAGCGGAGCTGGGGAGGTGTCCGCGTCTTCGCGGACGGAGGGGTCATGGTCTTTCGGACCGCGAGCGTCCCGCTCGCTCATGATCATGAGCGGGCGAACCGCTCGCGACCCATGACTCATGACCCCTCCGTCGGCGACTACGCCGACACCTCCCCAGCGAAGCTGGGGAGGCCTCGAGATACTCAGTTCGCCAGCGTCGAGTACGTCGCGCGTCCCACCGCCAGCAGCGCCTTCTGGTCGTTGAACACATCGATGTCGACGACGCCCACGCTCTTGCCGGCCCGCCGCACCTTGGCGGTGACGACGAGACCGGTCTTGATGGCGGGTCTCAGATAGTCGACGCGGAAATTGATGGTCGGCAGGCCGCGGCGCAGCGACATGATCAGCGCATAGTCGCCCACCGTATCGATGATCGCGGCGAGCGGGCCGCCGTGCCATTGCCCGGTGCCGGCGCCGCGCTCGAACTCGGGCCGCATGGCGCAGGTCATGGTGAGCTGCTCGTTGGCAGGATCGGCCTCCGTGACCTTGAGCCCGAGGAAGGCGATGAAGGGCGAATGGTCGAGCATCGCCTGGAGCTCTTCCTTGGTGAGCGGAACGATCTTGTCGCTCACGGCGCCACCACGATCTTGCCGAACACCTCGCGGTCCTCGATCACGCGCAGCGCCTCGCGGGCGTCCTCGAGCTTGTAGATCTTGTCGACCAGCACCTTGAGCTTGCCCGCCTGCACCAGCTTCAGAAGCTCCTCGACGTCGGAGCGCATCCATCCGTTGGAACCCAGCACCTTCAGCTCGAATGTCCAGATGAAGCGGATGTCCTCCTTGGGATCGAAGCCCGCGGTGGCGCCGCAAGTCAGCAGCCGGCCACCGACCTTCAGCACCTTGAGGGATTTCACCCAGGTGTCGCCGCCGGTGTAGTTCACCACCACGTCGACGCCGCGATCGGTGCCGCCGCCGCGTCGCGTCGGCTTGCCGTAGAGCTTGTAGAGCTCGTCCTGGAAGTCGTGGGTGATGTAGTTGATCGTCTTGTCGGCGCCGAGCTCGGCCAGGCGCTTGGCCTTGGCGTCGGTGCCGGCGCAGGCGATCACTTCCGCCCCCGCCAGCTTGGCGATCTGCAGGCAGCACACGCCGACGCCGCCCGAGGCGCCGAGGATCAGCACCTTCTCGCCCTTCGCCACGTGGCCGTTGGTCGACATCATGCGCAGCGCCGTGCCGTAGGCACAGGGCAGCGCGGCGGCATCGGAGAAGCTCACGCCGTCGGGAATCCGGATGAGCTGATGCGCCCGCGCCCGGCACAGCTCGGCGAGGCCGCCATGGATGGTCTCGCCCATCAGGCCGCCTTCGACGCGGTTGATCGGATCGACCAGGACGCGGTCACCCATCTTCCAGCCGGTCACGCCGGGGCCGACCTCGGCGATCTCGCCGGCCACGTCGAGGCCCATGATCGCCGGCATCGGCACCTTGATGCCGGGCATGCCGCGGCGCGTGAAGACATCGTGG
>JALHMO010000002.1 GCA_022844015.1 Reyranella sp.
AGCTGGATCGCCACCAGCTCGACCGGCTCCTCGGGGCCGGCGCGGTGGCCGTAGGTGCGCTCGTGCTCCTCGCCGAACGCCTCCTCGAGATGCCTGAGCATGGCGGCGTCGATTGGCCCATCGGGCACCGTCACCGTGAGCTCGTAGCTCTGGCCCTTGTAGTGCAGCGCGGCGGAGCGGCGGAGCCGCGCCGTCGCGCCGGCGAAGCCTTCGGCGGCAAGCTGCCCGCTCGCCTGGCGCGCCATCTCCTGCCACGCCGCATCGATCTCCGCTGCATCCGACTGGCGCAGCAGGCGGCGGAAGGTCCTGGCGTAGTGGTGCTCGACGTCGGCGTAGAGCAGGCCGAACGACGAGAACAACCCGGCCGCCGGCGGCACCACGACGCGGTCGATGCCGAGCTCGGCCGCCATGCCGGCGGCGAACAAGGGTCCGTTGCCGCCGAAGGCGAACAGCGAGAACGCGCGCGGATCGCGGCCGCGCTCGGTCGACACCGCCTTGATGGCGCGGATCATGTTGGAGGCGACGATCAGGTGCGCGCCGTAGGCCGCGCGCTCGACCGGCATGCCGAGCGGCGCGGCGATCTTCTCGGCGAAGGCCGCCCGCGCCTTCTCCGCATCGAGCTTCAGCGCGCCGCCCACCAGGTGCGTGGGGTTGATGTAGCCCAGCAGCACGTTGGCGTCGGTGATGGTGGGCACCGTGCCGCCGAGGCCATAGCACACCGGACCGGGCGCGGCGCCGGCACTCTCCGGCCCGGCCTGCAGCGCGCCGCCGGCATCGATCCAGACATGCGAGCCGCCGCCTGCCCCCACCTCGGCGAGATCGATCGCCGGCACCTTCAGCGTGTAGCCCGCGCCGGTCAGCAGCCGCGAGCCGATCATGATGCCGGCGCCGACAGCATATTCCTGGGCGCGCGCCACCTCGCCGTCCTCGACCATCGAGGCCTTGGCCGTCGTGCCGCCCATGTCGAAGGTGATGATCTTGCCGAGCGCCTTGGCGCGCGCCAGCGCCTGGGCGCCGACCACGCCGCCGGCGGGGCCCGATTCGATGATGTTCATCGGCCGCTCGGCCGCCGCCGTGTCGGTGGTCAGCCCGCCATTCGACTGCATCAGCAGCAGGCGGGCCGGGATACCGGCGGCGTCGAGCCCCTTGCGCAGCGCCCGCAGGTAGGTGGCGACGATCGGCATCACGTAGGCGTTGATCACCGTCGTCGAGGTGCGCTCGTACTCCTTGATCTCGGGCAGCACCTCGAACGACAGGCTTGTCGGCAGATGCGGCGCCTTGCGCTCGAGGATGCGCTTCAGCATCGCCTCGTGCGCCGGGTTGGCAAACGAGTTGAGCAGGCAGACGGCGATCGCCTCGACGCCCTCGCCCAGCAGCGCGTCGACGGCGCGCTCGGCATCGGCCGGATCGAGCGCGCGGTCGACCTGCCCGAGGTGATCGATGCGCTCGTCGACCACCTTGCGCAGGTAGCGTTCGACCAGCGGCGGCGGCTTGGTCCAGCCGAGATCGTAGAGCTTCGGCATGCGCAAGGTGCGGATCTCCAGCACGTCGCGGAAGCCCTTGGTGGTGATCAGCCCGACCCGCGCGCCCTTGTGCTCGAGGATGGCGTTGGAGGCGACGGTGGTGCCGTGGCGGATCTCCTCGATCGCCGTGCCGCCGAGGCCCGCCTCGGCGAACATCTCGGCCAGCCCGTCGACGATCGCCTGGGCGTAGTTGCCGACGCTCGACGAGATCTTCTTGGTGTGCACGGCGCCGTCGGAGCCGAGCAGCACGATATCCGTGAAGGTGCCGCCGATGTCGACACCGGCGCGATACGTGACGGGCATGCCGGCTACTCCGCGGCGCGCCGCAGAGCGGTCTCGGGATCGTCGCGCTGGACCTTGGGTATCTCGCGCCAGCCGCGGACGCGCCTCATCTCCTCGCGCCGGCGGGCCGTCGCGTTGGCGTCGATCGTCCATGTGGCGAGATCGATCACCACGCCGTAATCGGCCAGCGCCTTGCCCGGCGACAGCAGCTCGTTGCGCACGTCGCGCAGCACGGCCGCCGGATCGCGCTCCAGCGGGTCGCCCCAGCCGCCCGCGCCGGCCAGGATGTGACGGAACACATCGCCCTTCTTGATGGTCATGGTGAGCTTGGACGGCAGCATGCGGTTCTCGCCGTCGGGATCGAGGCGGTTCTCCGACGGCGCGCCAGGGCTGCCGCCGTAGAGTCCGAACGGCCGGTGATCGCGCCGGTCGGAGCGGACCTGCAGCATGCCCTCGCCCTCGAGGAAGCGGTAATCGCGCAGGAACGGCACGCCGCCCCGGTACTTGCCGGCGCCGGCACGGTCGGCGACGAACTCGTAGGCGGTGAGCTGGATCGGCTGCTCGGCCTCGGTGACCTCGATCGAGTGCGAGGCCATGTTGGCGAACATGTGCGAGTTGCCGTCGAGCCCGTCGGCCCACGGCCGCGCGCCCCAGGCGCCGCAGGTGAAGTCGACATAGACGAACGGCTTGCGCGCCTCGTCGTAGCCGCCGATCGAGATGCCGGTGTTGCCGCCGTCGCCCGCCGCCTTGACCTTGTCGGGCAGCATCATGGCGAGCGCGCCGAACATGCAATCGACCATGCGAAAGCCGGTCAGGCCGCGCGCCGCGCAGGCCGCCGGGAGCACGCCGTTGCCGACCGTGCCGGGCGGGCAGATCACCTCGATGGCGCGGAACACGCCCTCGTTGTTGGGGATACCGGGCGGCAGCACCGAGCGCACGCCGCAATAGGAGGCCGCCTTGGTGAAGGAGAGCGTGTTGTTGATGGCGCCCTTGACCTGCGGGTTGGTGCCCGTCCAGTCGATCACCATGTGGCCGCCCGTCTTGCGGATGGTGACGAACAGCCGGATCGGCTTGCCGTAGTCGACGCCGTCGTCGTCGATCCAGTCCTCGAAGCTCCATTCGCCGTCGGGCAGCCGGGCGATCGCCGCGCGGGTCAGCCGCTCGGCGTAGTCGATGACCTCTTTCAGATAGAACCTGGTCTGCTCCGGCCCGTAGCGGCCGACCAGCTCGGCGAACTGCTTCTCGCCGATGTGGCAGGCCGCGAGCTGGGCGCGCAGGTCGCCCATCAGCTGGACCGGCAGGCGGACGTTCTTCTCGAGGAACGTCACGATGGTCTTGTTGAGCTTGCCCGCCTCGTAGAGCTTCATCGGCGCGATGCGCAGGCCCTCGGCGTAGATCTCGGTCGAGTCGGAGGCGTTGGAGCCAGCGACGCGGCCGCCGACATCGATGTGATGGCAGACCGTGCAGGCGAAGGCGAGCCGCTCGCCCTCGTGATAGAGCGGCTTCATCACGAAGATGTCGGGCAGGTGCATGCCGCCGTCGAACGGGTCGTTCATGATGAAGACGTCGCCCGGCGCCATGTCGTCCTTGAAGTGGCGCATGATGGCGTCCATGGCCGTCGGCACCGAGCCGAGATGGCCCGGCAGGGTCAGCCCCTGCGCCGCGAGCTTGCCGTCGGCATCGGCGAAGCCCGTCGAGTAATCCATGTTGTCCTTGAGCACGCCCGAGTAGGTGGTGCGGAACACCGTCAGCGCCATCTCGTCGGCAATCGAGAAGATGGCGTTCTTGAAAAGCTCGAGCGCGATGGGATCGTGGATGGGCGGATCTTGGATGGGGGCCACCGGCATTTCCTCTTCAATCTGGCATTTCACTGCAAGTCGCGCGCCACTGGCAAGGCTGGCGGCAGCCGCGTGGCGAACGGGCTGCTGCTCATCCTCCTCCCCAGCTTCGCTGGGGAGGTGCCCCGTCATACGGGGCGGAGGGGTCATGAGCCTCAGTCCCGCTGCTCATGACCCCTCCGTCCGCGAAGACGCGGACACCTCCCCAGCTTCGCGAAGCGAAGCTGGGGAGGAAAATTGAGTTCGCAGTCGCGTATCGGCCGCCAGCCGTGGAATACTGCTGCAACGCCATGACCCCGATCGATCGATGAAGCGCGCGGTGCTCGCCAGCCTGATCGGGGCCACCCTCGAATGGTACGACTTCATCCTCTACGGCGTCGTCGCGGGCATCGTCCTCAACCGGCTGTTCTTCCCGGCGGAGGACGCGTTCGTCTCCACCCTGCTGGCCTACGCGACCTTTGCCGTCGGCTTCGTCGCGCGCCCGGTCGGCGGGATCGTCTGCGGGCATTTCGGCGACCGGATCGGCCGCAAGAGCATGCTGGTGCTCACCATGATGGTCATGGGCGCCGCCACCGTGGCGATGGGCCTGCTGCCGACCTACGAGCAGGTCGGCATGGCCGCGCCGCTGCTGCTGCTCGCGCTGCGCGTGCTGCAGGGGCTCGCGCTGGGCGGCGAATGGGGCGGCGGCGTGCTGATGGCCTACGAATACGCGCCGCCGGGCCGGCGCGGCCTCTATGCCAGCATTCCCCAGGTCGGTCTCGCCATCGGCCTGTGCCTGGCCTCGGGCGTGGTCGGGCTGATGTCGAGCCTGCTGACGGAAGCCCAGTTCCTCGCCTGGGGCTGGCGCGTCGGCTTCATCGCCAGCATCGCCCTCGTGGCGGTCGGTCTCTACGTGCGGCTTGCCGTCGCCGAGACGCCGGCGTTCACGCAGGCCCGCACGAGCGGCCCGACGATCGCGGTCCCCCTCCTCGAGCTCCTCAAGCGACATCCCGGGAGCGTCCTGCTCGGCATGGGCGCGCGCTATGTCGAGGGCGTGTTCTTCAACGTCTTCGCGGTCTTTTCCATCGCCTACCTCGCGAACGTGATCGGCTTCTCGCGCACCCAGGCGCTGTGGGCCGTGTCGAGCGCGGCGCTCACCATGGTGTTCACCATCCCGCTGTTCGGCGCCCTGTCGGACCGTCTCGGCCGGCCGGCGACCTATGCCGCCGGCTCGATCCTTCTCGCGCTCTGCGTCTTCCCGGCCTTCATGGCCTTCCATACCGGCAACGCCGCCGTGGTCTATGCCGCCATGATCGTGGCGTTCGGCATCCTCTATGCCGTGTGCTACGGCCCCGAGGCGGCGCTGTTCTCCGACCTGTTCCCGACCGGGGTGCGCTACACCGGCGTGTCCTTCGTCTACCAGGTCTCCGGCGTGTTCGCGTCCGGCATCACGCCGCTGGTCGCCACCTGGCTGTTCGAGGCCGGTGTCCGCACGCCGTGGCTCATCTGCGCCTACGTCGCCTTCGCCGGCCTGGTCAGCACGGCATCGGCGCTGCTGATCGGCCGGCGCCGGCTGCTCGCCGGATCGGCGGCCGATCACGCCCCGGCGACCTCGACGGCGGTGTCGTTGTAACAGGCGCCTTCGGCCAGATCGGCCCGCTGGTCGGACGAGACCAGGGCCGAGATCGTCTGGCCGGTCCGGCTGGTCGACAGCCAGGCGCCCTTCTCGCTGGCGACGACGCCCGGCGGCACGTCGTCGGTCACCTCGAGCGGGAGGATCACCTCGCCGAGATCGTTCCACACCCGCACCTCGGCGCCCGAGGCGAGATTGCGCGCCGCCGCATCCGCGGGGTTCATGTGCAGACGGGGCGTCGCGCGCGACGGCGCGAGATCGCCCAGGGTCGAGGAGATGCGCCTGTCCGACGCCGGCGAGATCAGCATCAGCGGATGCGACGACTGGCGCGGACGCCACTCGGGCAGCAGGGCCGCCGCGCCCCAGCGCCCGGCCAGCGTCTCCGACCGAAGCTCGATCCTGCCCGACGGCGTCGCCGGGAAGACGTTGTCGAACAGCACCATCGGCTTGCCGTCCGCCGCGGTCATCTGCAGCGCCTTGCCGGTCGGGATCTCGCTCGGCCGCAGGCCCTTCAGCCGCGGATCGGCGGCATCGACGGCATCGTCCATCAGCTCGGCGTCGGTCGCCTTGAAGCACGGCTCGTCGAAGGCGAAGCGCGCCGCCAGCCGGCGGAAGATCTCGGTGTTGGGCAGCGCCTCGCCGAGCGGTGCGATCACCGGCTCGGCACGCTGCAGCCAGTGATGGCCGTACGCGGCATAGAGGTCGGCGTGCTCGAAGTTGGTCGCCGCCGGCAGCACGATGTCGCAATGGGTCATGCTCTCGGTCATCGTGAGCTCGATGCCGACCGCGAAGACGTCGGGGCGCGCGAGGCCGCGGCGCATGCGGTTCTGGTCCGGATGCACCACGATCGGGTTGTGGTTGTAGATGAACAGGGCGCGCAGCGGCGGATCGATGTCGTCCTCGGCAAGATGACGGCCGACATCGTTGATCACCAGGGTGCGGGTGCCCGGCGGCGCCAGGTCGGGCCGCTGTAGCTTCGCCGGAGTCTTGGGGAAGGCATTGCCGGCGCCCAGCACGATGCCGCTGCCCTTGCCCAGCCGGCCGAGCAGCGCCGGCAGGGCGATCGCGGCGCGAATGCCGCTGCCGCCGTTGCGTCCGCGCTCGAGCCCGTTGCCCATCGACAGCACCAGCGGGTCGGACTCGGCGAGCCAGCGCGCGAAGGTGACGATATCTGCCTCGCTCACGCCGCAGGCGGCGGCGGCCCGCGCCGCCGGCCACTGCCGGGCCCGCGCCATGAAGTCGTCGAAGCCCAGGACATGCCGGGCGATGAACGCGTCATCGAGGGCGCCCATGCGCTCGAGCTCCGCGGCGACCGACCAGGCGAGCAGCACGTCGGTGCCGGGCAGCACGGCCAGGTGAAGGTCGGCCTGCTCGGCGATCTTGCAGCGCATCGGGTCGATGACCACCAGCTTGCCGCCGGCGCGCTTGGCGCGGCGGGCGCCGCGCACGACATGCAGGTTGCTGACCGTGGCGTTGTTGCCCCAGACGACGTTCAGCCTGGCATGCTCGACGAGCTCGGGCGGGCAGCCGACGACGGGGCCGTAGGTTCCCGCCCAGGCCTGGCTGCGCACGCCGCCGCACAGCGCCACGCGGTTGAGCTGCGTGGCGCCCAGCCGGTGGAAGAAGCGCGACGACATGCTGTCGTAGGCGAGGAAGCCGTGCGGGCCGGCATAGTTCAGCGGCAGCACCGCCTGCGGTCCCCAGCGCTCGACGACGGCGCTGACGCCCGCGTGGATCGCGTCGAGCGCCGCCTGCCAGGAGATGCGCTCGAACCGGCCGGAGCCTTTGGAACCGACGCGGCGCAGCGGATGCTGCAGGCGCTGCGGGCCGTGCACGAAGGTGGCCATGTCCTGCGCGACCTTGTTGCAGATCACGCCGGCCGTGTAGGGCAGCGCCTCCGACCCGCGCACCTTGACGACCCGCCCGCCCTCGACGCTTACCGTGAGGCTGCAGGTATCCGGGCAATCGAAGGTGCAGACGCTGGCGCGTTCGGTGACGGGCTGCTCGGTGACGGGCTGTTCCGTGACGGACATCGGGGGTTCCTCCTGGCGCTTGGCTGGGCGTCGCCATTTTCCTCTTGGCAGTCTAGACCGGCGCAAGCGTAGGGGCACCGCTCTCATAGGCGTCGACTACGGAGTGGTCACATCCAAGCGCGTATTCCCCTCACAGATCGGGAGAGGTCCTTCATCGGGTCCTCTCCGCCCGCGCAAGCGGGGGGAGAGGAAGGGGCCCCGCGCATGGCGCGGGGGAGGAGAGGTGGGTGGGTGCCCCAGCACCGAACCGAGCGGGCGCGCGACCTTCGCCGCGACAGCACGCCTTCCGAAATGGACCGAGATGGATCAGCTCCTGGGCGGCGCCCCATGACCCACCTCTCCTGGCCTCTCCCCCCGCTCCGCGGGCGGAGAGGAACATGAGGCTTCGACTCTTCTCCGCCCGCGTCAGCGGGAAGAACATGAGCTGTGTCCACGGGCAACGCTCCCTCCGAAAATATAGAACGACCCCCGATTCTTGCGGTCGGTGCGGTCGGTGCGGTCGATGTTCTTTGCAATCAAGGGGTTGGCCGTCCGGGCCTCTTGCGGTCGCTTGCGGTCGCATCGCCGTCTTGCGGTCGCAGCCGTCAGGGCATCCGGGCATTCGAGAATCGGCCTGAAAACTTGCGTCATTTGCGTCACAGCGTCATTTGCGTTCGATTTCAATCGCTTGCGTGTGACGCAAACGGTCGACCTCGCGTCACCGGTAAGAGTTGCGTCGGGCATCGCATGAGCAACGAGTCCTCCCGGCACTCGGCAGGGCAATCGCATATGGCAAGAAAATTCCGTCATCCCGACCGGAGCCGCGCAGAGCGCGGCGCAGCGGAGGGACCTTTCTTGTTGCACCTCCAGCAAGACAAGGTCCCTCGACTGCGCCCTGCGGGCGGCTCCGCTCGGGATGACGGCACTTTTCCTTATGCGAATGCAGAGGTGCTTCTCCGGGAAGCATGGATCAGGAGCGCGCCACTCGAGGCGGAGTAATCTCCGCCGACGTAGCGCGCTCCCGGCAATGGTTTCGTTGTGGACGCTCATGATCGCCACGCTAGCGAGGCCGCGCCGGAAGTCACCATGCGCCAGCCGCAAGGGACGTCTGCAGCCATGACATCGGGTGCACGCGGCAGCGCGGGAAGGCACTATCGTGACGAAAGCCAGCCCCAGGGGAGGAGCGTTCCGTGAAAGTAGGATTCATCGGCGTCGGCAACATGGGCGGTCCCATGTGCCGCAACATCGTCAAGCGCAGCAATCACCAGGTGACCGTGTTCGACCTGAACGCCGGCGCCGTGAAGGCGTGCACGGACCTCGGCGCAACGGCAGCCGGCTCGATCGCCGAGGCGACCGCCGGCGCGGATATCGTCATGACCTCGCTGCCGATGCCCAAGGATGTCGAGGCGGTCGCCCTCGGCGACAAGGGCATCCTCGCCAGCATCGCGCCGGGCCAGACCTATATCGACCTCAGCACCAACGCGCCGTCGATGGTGAAGAAGATCGGCGAGGCGATGGCCGCCAAGGGCATTGCCATGCTCGACGCGCCGGTGAGCGGCGGCACGACCGGCGCCGAGGCGGCGACCATCGCCATCATGGTGGGCGGCGACAGGAAGGTGTTCGACGACGCCCTGCCGGTGCTGCAGTCGTTCAGCGCCAACGTGATCCACATGGGCGGGCTGGGCACCGGCACGGTGGCCAAGCTGGTCAACAACATGCTGTCGTTCTGCAACATGGCCGCGCTCAGCGAAGGCATGATGATGGGCACCAAATACGGGCTCGACCCGGACAAGCTGCTCCAGGTCATCGCCAGCTCGAGCGGCAACTCGAACGCGATCAGGAACTTCACCCTGCGGGCGCTCCCGGGCAAATACTCGCCGCCCTCCTTTGCCCTCGATCTCGCCTACAAGGACCTGCACCTCGCCCTCGAGCTCGGCGACGAGCTCGGCATTCCGCTGCCGCAAGGCTCCTCGACGCACACCCTGCAACGCCTGGCGCGCGGCATGGGCTTCGGCGGCGACGACAGCTCATCCGTCCTGCGCGTCTACGAAAAGATGCTGAACCACAAGGTCAAGCCGTGACCGACCCTGGAGCATGATACTCTTTGGTTGAAGCACCAAAGCAAAACCTCACCCTGAGGAACGCCCGTAGGGCGTGTCTCGAAGGGTGGGCAGCAGCAATGTTGTCGCCCACCCTTCGAGACGCCACGCGCCGCGTGGCTCCTCAGGGTGAGGCGCTCTTTGGTGCTTCGACCAAACAGAATCATGCTCTAGACGGCCTTCTCGAGGTCCGTCACCGCTCGCGGATCATCGACATCGACTGTGAGGTGCTCGGTCGGCTGCGGCGTCGCCGTCATCAGGGAGACGCCGTTCGGCGCCACGAACTGATGCCACGCGTGCTGCGGCACGATCACCATCATGCCGCGCTTCAGCGTGAGCGACTGGCGGCCCGCGTCGGTCAGCAGGCGCAGCTCGGTCTCGCCGTCGAGCACCTGCACGATCTCGTCACCCCTGGGATGGCGCTCCCATGCCGAAATACCGGAGAACTTGGCGACGAAGATCGCCCCGTCGCGGTACGGCGCCAGGCGCCCGAAGGCGCCGGCGCGATCGGCCTCGGTCGAGGTCGGCGTGCGCCCCTCGAGCATGGTCAGCTTGGAGAGCTCGCTGGCGAGATCAACGACGACGGTCATGGGTTCCTCCGACTTCAGGCTCACAAAACCCGATGCCCGTCGGTGGCATTGAGTCGTGTCGATTGCCGCGGCGGTGCGAGAGCGAGAATTTTCATTCTGGCAGACCGGCGGCCCGCAGGGCGTCGAAGAACTGCTGCTGTCCGGGTGTACGTCGATACGGGCTGGTCTCTAGCCATTGGTGTATGGAGAACCCGGGAAACTTCTCGACGTATCTCCTGGCAGCTTCTCTTGCCTCTGCGTGTCGCCCCGACAGCCATAGCGCGGCGATCAGAGGACGTTGATGCCCACTCGAATCTGGATTGCCTCGAACGCTTTTCCGCGCCCAAGGCAGGGCTTCTTCCGGACGTCCGCTGGTACACAGGGCAAAGGCTATCCCGTGCTGAAAAGTGCTACCCCATTGTGGATCGAACGGGCTCAATCGCATGGCCTTCTCGAACTCACCCACCGCCATTTCGGTCTCGCCTGCCCAGGCGCTGATCCAACCGCGCGTGTTCCATGTCCTCGCGCTGTTCGGATCAACTGCCAATGCCTGATCGACCAGGTCCCAACCCGCCTGATAGTCGCGTTGCGCCAGCACGATGGTGTTGCCCATGGCCCGCAGAGCATCTGGATTCGCAGGATCACTAAGAAGCGCTCGCCGGCATAACTCCGTTGCCTCACGGAAATCCTTGTCGGTATCGGGGCTGCAGCCAAGAACCGGTCTCAATGCTCGGCACATCGCTGCGTACGCGAGCGCCTGGGCGTAGTCCGGCGACAGGTCGATGGCGCGATCCAGCAGCTCGATCGCCTCGGCGAGCCCTGGTGCCGCATGGGTGGTGAGCTTTGGCAATGCCTGCAGGAACAGATCGTAGGCGTCGAGGCTGCCAGGCTGCTTGCGCCGCGAATGGGCAATCTCCGCCCCACGTAGCTTGGGCTCCAAGGTGCCCACCAGGCTGATGATGATCCGGTCCTGGAAATCGAACACTTCTTCCAGCGATCCGTCGTACCGTTCGGCCCAAAGATGATTGCCCGTCGCCGCTTCGATCAGCTGCGCCGTCAACCGCAGGCGTTGGCCGGCGCGGCGCACACTGCCTTCCACGAGATAGCGTACGCCCAACCGCTCGCCGATCGTCCGCGCGTCGAGTTGCTTGCCGCGAAACGAGAAGGACGAGTTGCGAGCAACTACGAACAGCCATGACACTCGCGACAGGCCCGTGATCAGGTCCTCAGCCAGTCCGTCGGCAAAGTAGGCCTGATCCGGATGACCCGAGATGTTATCGAAGGGCAGCACCGCCACCGACGCCTGATTCGGTAGCGAGAAGGGTAGTGCCTCTTCCGTCGCCGAGCTCTCCATCGCGCCAGGGACCACGGGCAGGAGCAGTCGATAGCCGAGACGATGACGCGTTTCGACGAACCTTGGGTTGCGCGCATCGTCGCCGAGAGCGCGCCGCAGCTCCAGCACGCACGAGGTGAGCGCGTCGTCTCCGACCGCCCTTCCGTCCCACAAGCGGTCGATCAGCTCCTTCTTGGTCACGACCTGCATCGACCGCTCGGCCAGGGCGACCAGCAGGGCCGACGCGCGCGGGGGGAGCGTGATCTCCTCGGTACCTCGCCACAGCTGCCCAGCCACACAATCGAATTGATAGTCGCCGAAGGCGATACGGCGCGACCCCACAGATTCCGCGGAAGTTCGGCGGTACTCCGCCATGACTTGCCACTCCCCGATGGCGGAGACTCTCGCACCGCTCCTGCCCGGCTTCAACCGCGAATCGATTGATGGCGAGTGGTGGTGGCAGTTTCCACCTATTGGACATGCAAGGGACGAAACCATGCGAAGAACCATCTTCCTGGCGATTCTGGCCAGTGTTTTCCTTGTCCCATCGGCATTTGCCGATGACGACGCCGACTTCCGCAAGGCCGCGCCGCAAATTCGGCTGGCGTTCCTGGAGGCCTTCGCCAAGCAGGACGTAGCGTGGCTTGCCGCGGGTTACACGTCCGATGCCGTGAGCGTCGGTCCGATGGGGGTGCATCCGATCAATGCGAAAGCCATCGAGGGATGGTTCGCCAACGGCCCGCGCACCATTGAGACGACTTTCGATCAGGCTTTGCCGCTGAGCGCGGATGTCGCGCTCGGGATCGGGACGTTCCGGATTGCCGGCAAGACCCTGAAAGGCGAGCCCGTCGCGGTGACCGCCCGCTGGGCCAACACGTACGTCCGGCAGGATGGACGGTGGAAGATCCGGATGGCGACGATGATTTCGCTGCCGCCGCCGGCAAAGTAAGCCATCCTGTCCGTCCTCAGAGGCGGTCGCAACCAATCGACTCAGCACTTTGTCTCAAACGCCTTCGCTGGCATTGAACGCGGTGCGATAGACTTCTTCGATACGCGACGCTTCGTGGTCCGTCAGCGCCTCGAATTCCTTCTCGCGTGCGCGCCGGGAGAGCGTGCCGCCGTTCTGATGCAGGAAGCGGAAGAGCAGGTCGATCGTGCGCTCGGGCATGTCGAGGAAGGCCTCCACCTGGCCGCGGAAGGAATCGTAGCGCCGCAGGAAGTCGGTTTCCTGCGGCAGGTCCTCCTCGATGGTCTTTTGCACGCAGGCATGCAGGAATTCCGCGTGCGGGGTCGCATCGAAGAAGCGGTAGAAATCCCCGGTGTCATTGAGGACGCGCACGTTGAAGCTCTCCGTCGCCTCCCACTCGATCAGCGGCAGCAGGCGTCCCGAGTAGCTCTCCAGCACGGCGCGGTAATCATCGATGCGCTCATGGATCGCCGCCGAGACGGGAAACACCACGCCCGGCGGATTGAACCCGCGCTCGGCCAGGACGTGATGGATGAGGTAGCGGTGGAGCCGGCCGTTCCCATCCTCGAGCGGGTGTATATAGACAAAGCCGAAGGCGAGGATCGCGGCGGCGATCACGGCATCCATCCGCTGCGCCGCGCCGCGATCGAACGCAATCATGCCCCGGATCAGGACCGGAAGGTCATCGTGACGCGCGCCGATGTGCTCGGGCAGCGGCATGCGGGTTTCGCGGTCATGCTCGCCCACAAAGCCACCTTCCCGACGGAATCCCAGGCTGACGAACCGCGCGTCGCCGATCACGATCCGTTGCAGGCGCAAGAGCCCCTCTGCATCGAGGGGCCGGCGGCCGGCTTCGCCGATAGCGCGCCCCCAGCGCTGAATGCGGTCCTGCGGCGGGCGCTCGCCCTCGATCGCGTAGCTCGAGCGCGAGTCCTTCAGCCGCAGGAAGGCAGCCGTCCGGGCGAGGATGTCGCGCGGGACGGCGGCGATTACATCCTGCGCCCTCCTGGACAGGTCGATGCTTGCAAAGCGATCGAGCTCCCTGGTCCGGAACACCAGCGGGCAGAACTCCGGCGTGCCGGGCAGGTTGTTTCTCACCCGGTAGCGCGGCGCGCTCTCGCCGTGCTGTGCGTATTGCAGCTCGGGATCGACGACCGGCACATAGCGGCCCGCCGCTGCATCCGGCAGGCTCAGGCGCTTTCCGGTCAGCCACTCGTAAAGGAACCATATGCGCCGGGCGTAGCTGCCGGTCGGCGTCCCACGCACGAGCGCCTCGATGGCGGCGGGGCCGACCGCCACGAAGAGCCGCTTGAGGATCGCAAGATCGAGCCCCTCGTACTTGAGGGCAAAGGTCAGGTGACCCTCCAGCGTCGGGTGCGGTGCGTGCCGCGGCGTCGCGATTCGCCAGCCTTCGCGTTCGACGATACGGTGCCGCTCGCCGATGGCCGAGAGCGTCCGAGGCAGGGGAACAGCGAGCCCGTAGGCTTCGATCAGGGCGGCATAGCCGGCAGGAGTCGCCGTCTCCGGAAGGCACCGCTCCTGAAAAACCGTTACCGGCCCGGAAAACCGAATCTCACCCCTGGCGTCCATAAAAATGCGCTCTCTCCCTCTCAGGACTTGGCCCCTGGAAGGCATTCTCCCTGAAAACTGATCCTATCATGTGAAAAATGTCGTAACGAAGATGGTCTTCGCGAAAACTGATATCACGAACACGATGAACTCTCGTGGACGGGCGGGGCTAGCCCGTCCGGTCCGGTCGCCTCAGAGCGCCGTTGCCAGAGCGCTTGCGCCAGCCGGCGCTTTGCGCCCGGCACGCCGGGGAAGCGGTAGCTGTGACCCTAGGCTAGACCAGCGCGATCGGGCGCACGGGGCAGCCGGTCGCGCCCTTGAACTTCGCGGCCAGCAGGATGAAGCAGAAGCTCGCGATTCGGTCGCGGGCGAGGTCGTCGAGCGCGAGGTTCTCGATCAGGTGAACCCCTGATTCGACGAGGACGTGCTGATGCACCGCCATCGCGACGCCGCGGTCCGGGTTGGGCAGCACCTCGACCGCCATGTTGTCGCAGCCGATCGCGACGACGTCGCGGCTGGTCAGCCAGCGCGCGGCGGGCACGTCGATCCCGGGTTCGCCCGACAGATACCGGTCGTTGTTGACGCCGAAGAGGCGGCCCCAGCCGGTGTGGATCAGCACGATGTCGCCGGCTTCGATCGCCACGCCGGCCGCATCGGCGGCCCGCGCCAGGTCGTCCGGCCCGACGACGCGGCCCGGCTCGAGGAAGGCGCCGCCGTCCAATCCGGAAACGTCGAGCAGCACGCCGCGACTGATCATCGGCGGCATGTGCTCGATGCCGAGACGGTCGAGCCCCCAGTCGGTCACCACGTCGTTGGCGTCCAGCCCGTTGTACAGCTTGTCGCCGATGCTGAAATGGCCGAGCGCGTCGATATGCGTGCCGACATGCATCGTCATCTCGACACGCTCGACGTTCGAGCCGGCGTCGTTGGTGGCACCGGCGGCGCGGCGGCGCCTGATCGAATCGTGCCAGGATGCCCAGATCGACTGAAGAAACGGTGTCTGGTTCGGCATCAGGAACGGCGCCTTGGGGCTGATCTCGTGGCTGAGATCGTAGAGCGCGCCGGTCTGGATCGAGCGCAGCGCCGAGAGGCGCCGTTCGGGCGTCAATAAGTTCCCCGCGCCCAGCTGGTCGTCGCGTCCCCAGCGGGAATGGTCTTTCAGGACCTCGTTCATGTCGTCGCTCCGTTGATCGACCGCCGCGTCGCAATCGAGCAAGATGTTCCACGAAACGACGCGAAGAGCCAAGCGGCGCAACGGGCGGGAGACGAGGCATGACGGGCGACGTAAAGCGGCTGGGCGCCGCGGAGCTGAAGCGGCAACTGCATGACGGCGGCGAGATCGCGCTGCTCGACGCCCGCGAGGAAGGGGTCTTCCACGCGCGCCATCTGCTGCTGGCCTCCTGCGTGCCGCTCAGCCGCCTCGAGCTGCTGGTCGACGACCTGGTGCCGCGGCGCGGCACCCGGGTCGTGTGGTGCGACGACGCCGACGGGGGCGGCGACGGAGCGGCGCTCAGCGCCGCCCGACGCATGAGCGCGCTCGGCTACAGCGATGTCGCGGTGCTGGAGGACGGCATCGCCGCCTGGGAGGCGGCCGGCTACCGCCTCTACAGCGGCGTTCACGTGCCGAGCAAGGCGTTCGCCGAGGTCGTCGAGCACGAGGCCGGCACGCCGTGGATTTCCGCGCCGGACCTCAAGGCGCTGATCGACCGCGCCGCCGACATCGCGATCTTCGACAGCCGCTCCTACGAGGAGTACCACAACAACAGCATCCCGACCGCGACCAGCGTACCGGGGGCGGAGCTGGTCTACCGCTTCACCGACATGGTCCCGTCGCCCGACACGACGGTGATCGTCAATTGCGGCGGCCGCACCCGCAGCATCATCGGCGCGCAGGCGCTGCGCAACGCGGGCTTTCGCAACGAGATCATGTCGCTGAAGGACGGCACGATGGCCTGGCACCTCGCCGGGTTCGAGGTCGTGAAGGGCGCGACGCGGCGGCCGGCGGACGTGTCGGAGGCCGGACGGCGAGCGGCCGCCGAGGCGGCGTCGCGGGTCGCCGCACGCTGCGACGTCAGGCGGATCGACAAGGCGACGCTCGCCGTCTGGCAGGGCGGAACCGGCCAGCGCACCCTCTACCTGCTCGACGTCCGCACGCCCGAGGAATACCGGGCCGGGCATCTCGCCGGGGCGCGCTCGGCACCGGGCGGGCAGTTGGTGCAGGAAACCGATGCCCACATCGCCACCTGGAACGCCCGAATCGTGCTGGTCGACGACAACGGCGTGCGCGCGACGATGACCGCCTCGTGGCTGAAGCAGATGGGTTTTGACGACGTGGCGGTGCTGGTCGACGCCGGATCGGGCGGCGGCTGGACGAGCGGCCCGCATGTGCCGCGCGTCCTCGGGCTCGATCGCGCCGCCGCGGCGGGCGCGAGTATCACGCAGGCCGCCTTGCGCGACGGGCTGGCCGCCGGGCGCATGGCCGTCGTCGATCTCGCTACCAGCCGGACCTATGCCCAGGGACACATTCCGGGTGCCTGGTTCGCGATCCGCAGTCGGCTGGCCCAGGACCTGGCAAAGCTGCCGAAGGCCGAGGCGATCGTGCTGACCTCGCCGGATGGCGCCTTGGCCCGGCTGGCGGCCGCCGATCTCGCCACGGCCTCGACCTCGGCTATGGGCGCGACGGCGGCCACGCCGATCCTGGTTCTCGAGGGCGGCACCGAGGCATGGAAGAAAGCCGGCCTGCCGATCGAAGCCGGGGCGAGCCATATGGCCAGCGAGCCGGTCGATGTCGTGCTCTCGGCGCGCGAACGCGGCGTGGGCCGTGAGGAAGCGATGCGCGAGTACCTCGCCTGGGAGATAGACCTCGTCAATCAGATGGCGAAGGACGACGACCAGCGGTTTCGCGTGGACGCCGGGTGACTGGCTCCACTGCGTTGGAAATGCCGACGCTCCACGTCAGCCGTTCGACAAGCCGACTGAGGTTGGTCGATCTCCGGTTGCTCGGCGTGCGCCGAGCGACAGTCTCCTCAGGCGGCTTCCTTATGGCCAGTCGGCCGGATCAAGACTTCGGCCGAGATGCCGAGCTTCTCATGTAGTTGCCGGATCATCTCGATCGACAGGCCGCGCTTGCGGTTCAGGACTTCGGCGACACGGTTGCGGGCGCCGATCATCGGCTCGAGATCCTTCCGCGACAGACCTTGCTGCTCCATGCGAAACAGAATCGCCTCGATCGGATCGGGCGGGTCCATCGGATAGTGCTTCGCCTCGTACGCCTCGATCAGCGTCGCCAGTATGTCGAGCCGGTCGCCTCTTGGCGTGCCGCTCCTGGCGCCCCAAAGACGCTCGACCTCTGCCAGAGCCGCCTCGTAATCCTTCTTGGTGCGGATCGGCTTCAGCTCATTCGCCATGCTCAACTTCCTTTACGTCGATCCTGTCGTATGCCTTGTGCGTCCCGACCCACTTTATCCAGACGATGCTCTTCTCGAAATCCACCGAGACGACAAGCCGATAATCATTGCCCTTGATGTTGAAGACGATCCGCTCGGCGCTGACGATACTTGCCGTCGCATAGAGCCTCTTCACATCAGCGGAACTTGTCCAGACCGCCTTGCTGACCTCATCGAACCAGGCATCGAAGGCGGCTTTTACGGCCCGTTGATCCTTCCGGCCGGAAAGGCCTTCGACAAACTCCCGCAAGGTACGGCGAGCAATGATCCTCATTGTCCCTCTTTGTAGGGTGATCCCATTATGGGATCAAGACATTTGCGCCGACACGGCCGACTGGATCGGTCCCTCTCGAGCCGTGCGTGGATCGAGCTGGGCTCTGGGCTCCGATCGCAGGGAAGCCTTCGCCCGCCTGCGTTCAGAGGCTTCTCGGGCCATTTGCCGACCGACCAGCCGACCGCGGTGCCGGACTGCTTCATCGACGCGCGAGTGCGCCGCGGCGAGTTTGTCCGCCGCCCTGAACTCTGTGGGAAGGGCATACAGGTGGTTGCCATGCATCTGCATTGATTCAGATTCGGAGGTGGTGTCATGGACTGGAACGCGCAGGTTGCGGCTCGCGTGGCATCGGGGCGGCGACTTGCCGTCGGCTGGCGGCGCGCGGCGCCGCAGTTGGCATCAACTCCGTGGCGCGCCCGGCGGAAGCCGAGGCATTGCGCGCGGAGATCGTCGCGGGCGCTGCCCTGAGCGGCGGCGAGCGGCTTACACCAATCGCTGCATCATCCCGGTGCAGGTGTTGTTGGGCCCGTAGAAGCGCCAGCTCAGGATGCGGTTCGTCGGGTCGACCCTGACAGCGACGCGGCAGGCCGGCGGGGTATCGGCAATGTCCGGGATCGTCATCGCGACCGGCGCGCTGCCGACCGAACCGGCGGCGAGCCCGGTGTCACCCGTGCCGTAGGGCTGCGCATCGCGCCAGATGTAGGTGGCGCCGCCGTCGTCGCCCGGCGCGGACCCCTCGGGCGGCCCCCAGCGATCGATCAGGCTGCCGATCGGCTTGCCTTGGTACAGCGGATAGGCGCGATCGGCCGTCTGCTGTGAGCTCGCCGCGCATCCAGCAAGGACCAGAAGGGCCGCGCTCACGAGCCAGCGTCGCATTGGAAGCCCTCCCCCGCTCCCCTTGAAAGGAGGCGACCCTATCAGGCCACCCCACTCCCTGAAAGCGCCACACTCCGATTCAACCGCGATCCCGACAATGGTCTCCAAATCGAACAGGAACACAGCACGACAACGTCGAGCGGCACCGTTCCTCGAGGAGGGGAAACGGAAGCTCGCCAGCTATGGCATCGCCTGGGAGCTCACTTGATCGCCAGCAGCTCGACGTCGAAAATCAGGGTGGCGTTGGGCGGGATGACACCGCCGGCGCCGCGCTCTCCGTAGCCGAGCTGCGGCGGAATGATCAGTGTCCGCTTGCCACCGACCTTCATGGTCGCGATTCCCTCGTCCCAGCCGGCGATGACGCGCTTCATGCCGAGGGGAAACTCGAAGGGCGACCCGCGGTCGACGGAGGAGTCGAATTTTCGGCCTTTCGCGCCCCCTTCCGAGAGCCAGCCGGTGTAGTGCATGACACAGGTCTGGCCGCTTTTGGGGCTCGCACCCGTGCCGACAGTCGTGTCGGTGAATTTCAAGCCGGTGTCGGTCGTCATGGTCTTTCCTTGCGTTTGCGCGGCAGCTTGACGGGCGGCGGCGAGAGTTGCGATTGCAATCATGACGCGGCGGGTCACAGGCATATGGCTTTTCCTTCGGGGAAGTCGCGTGCAGGTCCAGCGATACGAAATCGAGGCGAGGAAGCCAACCTTGATTATGGCGGCGCGGCTTTCCCGCGCTGCACTGGACAGAGCCCGTCGAATTGCCCCGGATGTCGCTGAACAACCCTCCAATCGCCGCAAGCGGGGCTCAGTCGCCTGGCAGCTCCATGGCGAGCCAGCCGTGCCCGTCCATCCGTGCCGTGTCGCCCGGCAGAAGGAGCACGGTGGTCGTGTCGCTCTCGACAATCGCGGGTCCGGCGATTTCCTGTCCCGCGGCGAGCGCCGTGAAGTCGAAGACCGGAAGCTCCTGCTCTACCCCCTCGATCTGCACCCGGCGCGTCGCGAACGCCGCGGCCGGGCTGCCTCCCGCGACAGCTTCGGGCGGCTGCATCGGCGGCAGGCGCCCGATCACCGCGAGTCGGGCATTGACCAGCACGACCTCCTCCTCGAGCAGCGCGTAGGTGAACAGGGCTTCATGGCGTGCGTGGAAAGCATCGGTGACGCGAGCCCTGAGACCGGTCGCGTCCCACTCGACCGCCTCGAGCGGCACGGTGATCTCGAAGACCTGCTCGCCATAGCGCATATCGGCGGCGCGCCTCGTCTCGACCTCGCCACCGAACCAGGATGCGACGCGGGCGCGGCCTTCCGCTTCCAGCCCGGCCCAGATGGTGCGCAGCACGGCATCCTCCGGGACCCCGCCGGTGGCGAGCTCGCTGCGGGCCATCTCGTAGCGCAGGTCGGTGTGCAGCATGCCCCAGGCCGAAAGCCCCGCGGCGAAGATCGGCACGGCAACGCGCTGCATCCCGAGCTCGCGCGCGACGGCCGAGGCATGCAGTCCCGCCGCACCGCCGAAGGCCAGCAGGGTGAAGTGGCGCGGATCCACGCCGCGTCGCACGGTGGCAAGGCGGATGCCGTCGGCCATGCGCACATTGGCCAGGCGATGCACGCCCTCCGCGGCGGTCAGGGCGTGAAGACCGACCGACTCCCCCAGCCTGCCGAAAGCGGCCAGGGCGCCATCGCGGTCGAGCTTGTGCGCGCCACCGAGGAAGTTGTCCTCGTCGAGATAGCCCAGGACAAGATTGGCATCCGTCACCGTGGGCTCCGTGCCGCCCTGGCCATAGGCGACGGGCCCCGGAACGGCGCCGGCGCTGCGCGGGCCGACCTGCAGCGTCCCACCGGCCCCGACATGGCCGATCGAGCCGCCGCCGGCGCCGAGCGTGACGATATCGAGGCTTTCCAACGCGATGCGCTCGCCTCCCACGGTGCGGCCACGGCCAAGTGCGGCCTCGCCCTCCAGGACCAGCGCGATATCCGTGGAGGTGCCGCCGACATCGAAGGTGATGAGGTTCTGCCCCACGCCGCGCTGCGCCAGAGCGACGCCGGCCGCGACGCCGCCTGCCGGGCCGGATAGCGCGGTGCCCGCAGCGAGCCGCGCGGCTTCCTCGACGGGCGCGACACCGCCATGGGAAAGGATCACGAAGATGGCGCCTTGGTATCCCGCATCGGCCAGCCGCGCGCGCAGCCGCGCGAGATAGCGCGACACGATCGGCCCGACATAGGCGTTGACGCAGGCCGTGGAAAATCTCTCGAACTCCTTGATCTGCGGGAGCACTTCCGCAGACGTCGTCACGAAGACATGCGGCAGCGCGCTGCGCACGGCCTCGGCGGCAGCGCGTTCATGCGCGTCGTCACGCCAGGAATGGAGGAAGCAGATGGCCACCGCCTCGACCTTCTCCGCCTTCAGCACGGCAATGGCCGAGTCCAGCGAGGTGCGATCGAGCGGGACCTCCACCGTTCCATCGGGACGGAGGCGCTCGGCAACCGGCAGGCGGAGGCGACGCGGCACCAGCGCCGGTGCGGCCGGCATGCGCAAGTTATAGCGTTCAGGCTTCAGGCCCTCGCGCATCTCGATGACATCGCGATGGCCTTCGGTGGTGAGCATCGCGACCTTGGCGCCCTTGCGTTCCAGCAGCGCGTTGGTGGCAACCGTCGTGCCATGGACGATGCGATCCGTGCGCGCCAGCAGCTCGGGCAGTCCCACGCCCAGCCGTTCAGCCAGCACGGCGAGGCCATTCACCACGCCCTCGCTCTGATCCGACGGCGTGGAGGCTGCCTTGGCCAGGGTCGTCATGCCGTTCGCTGCGACGCAGACGATGTCGGTGAAGGTGCCGCCGACATCGATGCCAATCCGGAAGGTGCTCACAGCAGCCCCTCATCGGCGTCGCGCCTGCGTGCCTCGGCGTTGCGTTTCTC
Source organism: Reyranella sp. (assembly GCA_022844015.1). Lineage (GTDB taxonomy): Bacteria > Pseudomonadota > Alphaproteobacteria > Reyranellales > Reyranellaceae > Reyranella. The sequence continues at coordinate 21,304 of JALHMO010000002.1, forward strand.
AGGCAGCCCCCATCCGCCGCCGCCGCCGGCGCGGACGTGCAACGTATCACCCGGCGCGAGCGGGATGCCGACTTCCTTTGTCCTCAAGTCGCGCGACGTGCCATCTGCGCGCTCGAGCGTGTAATGATGCGGCGCCCCGTCCTTGCCGCCCAGCATCCCCGCCGCGCCATGGCGCACGCCGTCGCCGGCGGTATTCCCCACGGCCGGCCCGTCGGTCTCGAGCTTCAACACCAGCTCCGCGCCCAGGCCGCCGCGATAGCGGCCATCGCCCGCGCTGCCGGGACGGAACTCGTGCCTGGCGAAGAACAGCGGGAAGCGGGCCTCGGCCATCTCGATGCTGCCGAACTTCAACCCACCGGCCGAATGCCACTCGCCCGCGTTGGACCAGCCATCGCCCTGCGACGACCCGCCACCGCCGGGACGCGCATGGAACAGGTGCCACACGAAGGGCCGGCCCGGCCGCCGCGCATCGCTGCCCTTGATCGCGATACGGAAGCGCCGGCCCCAGCCGCCCATGGCGCGATCCGGGCACGCATTGGCCAGCGCCTTGACCACCGCCTCGACGATCTCGTTCGCGCAGTGGGACGTGCACATGGTCACCGGTGCACCCTCGTGCGGCAGGACGATCGTGCCTTCCCTGGCGACGATCTCGATCGGGCGGAAGCAACCGTCGTTCTTGGCGATTTCCGGATCGAGCAGGAAGACAATGGCCATCCGCACGGCGCTCACCGTATTGGGCCAGGAGGAGTTGAGGAAGGACGGCACCTGGGGATCGGACTCCGACAGGTCCACGACGATCGCATCGCCCGTCTTCGTCACCGTTGCGCGGATGGCAATGTCCTGTCGCCCGAAGCCGTCATCGTCGAGGAAAGCCTCGCCTGTCCAGGAGCCATCCCTCCACGACGCGATGATGCGGCGTGCATGGGCCTCGGACAGCTCGAGGATCGCGGTGACCGCGGCTTCCGTCCTCGCCACGCCATTCTTGTCGAGGACGGCGATCAGCCGCTTCTCGCCCAGATGCGCCGCACCGATCATCGCCATCAGGTCCCCGCGCACCTCGCGCGGCATCCGGCTGTTGGTGACGATCATGCGCACCAGGTCGGGCCTCGCCAGCCGCCCCTCGCCCAGCAGGATCGGCGGCAGGCGCAGGCCTTCGTGGAAGATCTCGGTGGCGGCGGGATTGTAGGCGCCATGGGTGCCGCCGCCGATGTCGGTTTGATGGGCGCGAACCACCGAATAGAAGATCACCCGACCTTCGGCAAAGATCGGCACGACAACCGTGAAGTCCGGCAGATGCGACCCGCCGTGGTAGGGGTCGTTCAGCAGATAGATGTCGCCGTCGGCAATCGACTCCCCGAAGGCCTCGACGACCGCCTTCACCGCGAAGGGCATGGCACCGACGTGGATCGGGATGTGATCCGCCTGGGCCAGCAGCCTCGCCTCGGCATCGCAGATCGCAATGGAGAAGTCGCGAGAGGAGTTCAGGATCTGGGAATAGGCGGTGCGCAGCATCGCCTCTCCCATCTCATCGACGATGGCACGGAAGCGGTTGTCGAGGACGGACAGTGTCACTGGATCGGGCGAGCTCATGCAACGGACATTCCGGCAGGGGGCTATCGCCGTCAACACATGCGGCATCATTGGGCTCAGGCAGCGTATGCGATGATGCGCTCGAGCGCATCGCGGACGGCCGGGACGTCGATTGCGCCTTCGCCGGCAGTTGTGCCCCGCGGTTCGCCCGCCGTCCGGTAGTCGCATCACGTGACCAGCGCGGGCGTCACACTGGCGGTTGCGATAGATTGATTCAGGTTCGGAGGGAACGTCATGGACTGGAACGGGCAGGTGGCGATCGTGACGGGCGGCTCGCGTGGCATCGGGGCAGCGATTTGCCGTCGGCTGGTGGCGCGCGGTGCCGCCGTGGGCATCAACTACGTGGCGCGCTCGACGGAAGCCGAGGCGTTGCGCGCGGAAATCGTCGCGGCCGGTGGCCGGGCCGCCTTGCTGCAGGCCGACGTCGCCGATCCGGCTGCCGTGGCGGCCATGGTCGGCGAGGCGGAGGGAAAGCTGGGAGCGGTGTCGATCCTGGTCAACAACGCCGGCGTGTCCGCTCCCGCCACGCTGGAGACCTACGATGCGTCGGCGCTCGAGCGCATGCGTGCCGTGAACGTGAACGGCGTGATCCACACCGTGCGAGCTGCCATGACCGGAATGAAGGCGCGCACCTACGGCCGGATCGTCAACATTGCGTCCAACGCCGCCATCGGCACGGCGCTCCCGGGCACGACGTTCTACGCCGCGACGAAGGCGGAGGTATTGATCCTGACGCGACGGTTCGCGCTGGAGCTCGGACGGTCCGGGATCACGGTGAATGCGGTTTGTCCCGGCTGGATCGTCACCGACATGGCGCGGCGCGGTGCCAGCGAAGAGGCGTTCGCGCAACGCGTGGGGTCGATGCGCGAGCGCACCATGGTCGGTCGGGTGGGCGCGCCGGAGGACATTGCCGCCGCCGTGGCTTTCCTGGTCGCGCCGGATGCCGGCTTCGTCACGGCCCAGGTGCTGACGGTCGATGGCGGGCGCATGGATTACATTGGCCACGGGTGACAGCCGGCTCGGCTGACGCCCATGGGCGCTGACTTTTCGGCTCTCCTCCCCAGCTTCGCTGGGGAGGTGTCCGCGTAATCGCGGACGGAGGGGTCATAAGCCACAGTCGCGATGCTCATGACCCCTCCGTCCGCGATTACGCGATCTGCGGCACGAGGATGCAGACAGCTGGTTGCGCAGGGGATCGGCAATGGCTACCGCGTCAGGGAAGGGCCAGGAAGTTCGCCGCAGACACGATCGCAATCCCGCGCCATGGGTGCATCGAAAGCAGGTGACGAACGTCGCTGCTCACGATGACGTCTGCGCCGCCAGCGGCAGCCAATGCCAAGTACTTGTCGTCCTTCGGGTCGCGGCACTCTCCCGTACAGTCTCGGTCGGTTCGACCCGGTCGGCCGCGAATACCACCACGTCGAGGATACGCTGACAGCGTTCGACCGCGACGAAACGATCGAACTTTGGCCGGAAGATTACCTCTCGATACTCGTCCTCGATCGCTTGTGAAAGAAGCAGGCGGTTGGGTGCGGTCACAGCGCGCAGGAGTGCGCGTTCGGGAAGGCTGTTCGCTTTGAGGACCGCGGAGACGAATGTCGACGCGTCGAAAACGACGATCAAGCTTTGCGCTCTGCCCGCCAAGCTTCCAGTTCGGCGTCGATGTCATCGTCCGTCAATCCGCTCGCGCGCGCCTCGCGCTTGGCGTCGGCGATCGCTTCCGAGAGAACCTTGGCCAGGCGTCCATCCTTGAGCAGGGCGCTCAGATAGCGACCAACTGCTTCACGGCGCGCAGGCGTTTCGAGCGCCCTGGCGGCCTCGGATTCAACCGGAATGGTCACTTCGATCGTGTTACCCATCGGAGCCTCCTCAGGGGCAATTATATGGCGTGTTCGGCGAAGACACGCCCCCTTTTTTGATTCCAGCTGCTTCCTGCCCCACTATCGGCAGCACAGCCCATGTCGACCAGCAATCGGTTGCGCCTCTCGATCACCGCCTTCAGAGGTCCAACTCCCTTTCCCCGTGATGCGCACACCGGCGCATCTCTTATGTCGGTCGCATGCCCCGGCGAGGGATGCAATTGATGCTCGGCGAGTCGATAATGACGAAGCATGACCTCCATCTTGCTGTCACCCGGCTCGGTCCCGCTCGCCGACTGGCGCGCCATCTATCGCGGCGCCTCGGCGACGCTGCCGGCCGAGGCTTACGAGGCTATCGAGACCTCGGCGCAGGCGGTCGCGGCGATCGTCACCCGGCGGCAGCCCGTCTACGCCATCAACACAGGGTGCGGGAAGCTCGCCAACGTTCGCATCGAGGCGGCGGACCTCACCACCCTGCAGCGCGACATCTCGTCGACCACGCCGTCGGCGAAGTATTCCTGCTCCGGGTCACCGCTCATGTTGGTGAACGGCAGCACGGCGATCGAAGGCGCCGGGGCAAGGCGAGCCCCGGCTCACTCTCCGATGCGCTGTCATCACGGCCGAGACGCGCGGCAAAGGCCAAGAAAGCAAAGGTCCCAGTCGGCCCAGGCAAAGCCCGGCCCGTGGCGGCCAACCGCTTCGGTAAGCACGTAAGGTTATGGTCGGTCGGCGCCTGCACTCCAGAAGCCCAGCGGCTGACCACGGATTTGTCGATGCCGACGGCTTGGGCGAGCTGCCCGCGACTGACATTTGAAGACCTTCAGGACGAGGCCGAGCGTGTGTGCGAAGGCCGCGATGGCGGCCATGCCGCCCACCTCATCCCAATGTCAGGGCAGGACCCTGGCCGGTTGCCTCGCAACGCCTCGCACGCCGACGCAACGGGTTGCGCCCAAGGACTCTTGCGAAGGTCTGTGCCGGCGGATGGCATGCTGCCCGGCCCGTCGAGGAGACCTTGCACCATGACTGTCACCGTAGTCACGCGTTGGACGACCCCAGACATCGCAGCAGGAACAGTGACCACCAAGCGTGCAAGAGAGTTCTGGAAAAAGCACGGCGTGCAGGACGTCCGCTTCAGTCAGATTCTGACAGGTCAGTATACTGGACAGTTCCTCGTGACGATGGTGTACGCTGACATGGCGACTTATGCGAAGGTGCAGTCGGCTGGCAATGCAGATCCTGAATTCCAGCAAGTCATCGCCCAGATCCGAAAAGACGGCTCACTGATACAGGAGCGCGAGATTCTCATCGGCATAGACCTTTCATAGTTGTCTGGGGACACTCGACGATGATCGTGACACTTGCGACGCGTTTCTCCGTTACCGTGAAACTAGATGACGTCTACGATACTCAGCTGTTGGAGAAAACCCGGGAGGGGTCAGTGCCGTGACTCATAATTACTATGTGATGGTGGAGCTGACAGCCAAGAAGGGCAGCGAGTCCGCGCTGCTCGAGGCGCTCCATCGTGATCTGCCGACAACGCGAGCCAGGGACGGGTGCTTAAGCCTCGAGCTTACGGTGAACACGGACGACCCCGACAACATGTTGATCGTGATGCGCTGGCAATCGCGCAAGCACTACGACACCTATCTGGCATGGCGCGAGAGCATCGGCGACGTGAAGCGATTCACCGACATGACAGAGAGCGGATTGTCGATTCGCTTCTTCAGTGCCGCTGACGTGTAGTAGCAGCCTCGGCCCCCTATCCACCCTCCTTGTGAGACAACGAGAATCTCAAACCGCACTTCAGGGTTCATGCGCCGGGCTTCTTTCTTCTTCTGCACGCTGACCCGGACCGGGCGCACCACTCGCGCTTCCTCATGCTAACCATACGGTTCGGCGGGGTGCGGACGTTCAATCGGACGTCCTGAATCGGCATGTACGCGAACGTCACAAAACGGCTCGACCGACCCGACTCGGACATCGGTCGGCATTTCATGTTGCTGCGGCGAAGCCTGTTTCAGTCCTATCAAAGTCCTCGTTTGAGGCTACGATGCCGTCTCCTGAGCCTTGGAGGCAGACATGCAGCGACGTGAGTTCATGGCACTCGTTGGGGGCGCGACAGCAAACTGGCCACTCACAGCACTCGCCCAAAAGGCTCCGGTCCGCATCGGATTTATGGCCAGTGGCGCGGCCAGATCAGCATTCAGCACGGCTCAGATCGACAATATCAAGCAAGGCCTGCGCGAGAACGGTCTAGTGGACGGACGAGACTACGTCCTCGAGACGCAGTTTGCCGCTGGCGACTATGAGCTGTTTCCGGAGATGGCGCGCAAACTAACGCTAGCCGGCGCGCGCATGATCCTGGTGAACACAATCGCCTCGGCGCGCGCGGCACAAAATCTCAATCCGCCGGTACCCCTCGTCATGCTCAATATGAATGACCCGGTGGGAACCGGCCTTGTCGAAAGTCTCGCGCGGCCGGGCGAGCTTACGACGGGCGTGGCGTCGTTGAATGAAGATGTAACATCCAAGACCATTGAATTCCAGCTCGAACTCGTTCCGAAGGCTATGCTTATCGCCACCTTGTTTAATCCGGCCAATCCGACAAATCCGCCTTTCATGGCCAAATTCAGCGCCGCTGCGGGCGCGAAGGGGATGACTGTGCGGCCCTTCGCATTGAAGTCACACGGCGAGCTTGACGCAGTCTTTTCAGGGCTTGTGGCGCAGCATCCAGACACACTGCAACTCATAACCGATACAGGCAATATGGATCTTGCTGATCGCATTGCAACGCTAGCCATCGCGCATCGGATCCCCACTTTCTCCAACTATTCGCCCTTTGCTATTTTGGGAGGTCTTTTGTCATATGGGCTATCAGAACGATGGTCGTTTACCCGGGCGGCATATTTCGTGAAACGAATTCTGGATGGTGCTACGCCAGGTGAGCTTCCGGTGGAGCAACCGACAAAGATTGAGCTGGTCATCAACCTAAAGACCGCCAAGGCGCTTGGCATCATTGCGCCACCGACGCTGCTCATCCGCGCCGATGAGGTGATCGAGTAAGCTGTTAAATTGCTGCGGCGCATGAGTCTCTTGTTGGCCCATCTCTGACGAACCGCTCGACGTGTCCAATGTCCGGAACCGGTCCAGAAGTCCCCCTGTCCACCAATCCAGACTGTGGGAGTTTCCCCGGCATAGAGAAGGCCACGGGCCAGCGCATCGTTACGCCATTCGGGCAGGGTCATGGCCTCTTCCAAGAAGCCAATGCGTTCGACGCGCCTTACGTCGATAATGGGCAGCCATGACCTCCATCTTGCTGTCTCCCGGCTCGGTCCCGCTCGCCCACTGGCGCGAGATTTATCGCGGCGCCTCGGCGACGCTGCCGGCCGAGGCTTACGACGCCATCGAGATCTCGGCGCTGGCCGTCGCCGACATCGTCGCCAGGGGACAGCCCGTCTACGGCATCAACACCGGGTTCGGGAAGCTCGCCAACGTCCGCATCGAGGCGGCGGATCTCGCCACCCTGCAGCGCAACATCGTGCTCTCGCATGCCGCCGGCGCCGGCGTGCCGATGCCGGTTGCCGTGGCGCGCCTGATGATGGCGCTCAAGATGGCGAGCCTGGCGCAGGGCGCGTCGGGCGTGCACGACGCCACAGTGCGCCTGCTCGAGGCGCTGCTCGCCAAAGGCCTCACGCCCGTCGTGCCATGCCAGGGCTCGGTCGGCGCCTCGGGCGACCTGGCGCCGCTTGCCCACATGAGCGCGGCGATGATCGGCGTCGGCCACATGATCGCGGGCGATCGAACCGTGCCGGCGGCGCAGGCACTGGCGGACGCCGGGTTGGAGCCGCTGCAACTCGGCGCCAAGGAAGGGCTGGCGCTGCTCAACGGCACGCAGTTCTCGACCGCCTATGCGCTTGCCGGCCTGTTCGAGGCCGAGACCCTGTTCGGCGCGGCGCTGGTGACCGGCGCGCTGTCGACCGACGCGGCGCGCGGCTCCGATGCGCCGTTCGATCCGCGCATCCACCACCTGCGCCGGCACAAGGGCCAGATCGCTGCCGCCGAGTCGCTGCGCCGCCTGATGGCCGGCTCGGCGATCCGCGCCTCGCACCTGATCGGCGACGAGCGCATCCAGGATCCCTATTGCCTGCGCTGCCAGCCCCAGGTGATGGGCGCGGTGCTCGATATCCTGTGGCAGGCCGCCGACACGCTGGCGACCGAGGCCAACGCCGTCACCGACAATCCGCTGATCTTCCCCGACAGCGGCGAAGCGCTGTCGGGCGGCAACTTCCACGCCGAGCCGGTGGCCTTCGCCGCCGATATCATCGCGCTCGCGATCTGCGAGATCGGCTCGCTGGCCGAGCGCCGCATCGCCATGCTGGTCGATCCGACCCTGTCGGGGCTGCCGGCCTTCCTGACCGCGCATCCCGGCCTCAACTCGGGCTTCATGATCCCGCAGGTCACGGCGGCCGCCCTGGTCGCGGAGAACAAGCAGCGCGCCCATCCCGCCAGCGTCGATTCGATCCCGACCTCGGCCAACCAGGAGGACCATGTCTCGATGGCCGCGCATGGTGCGCGCCGCCTGCTCGACATGGCGGCGAACGCCCGCACCATCGTCGGCATCGAGCTGCTGGCAGCGGCGCAGGGCTGCGATTTCCTGCCCCACATGGCCTCGAGCCCGCCGCTCGAGGCGGTGCGCGCGCTGCTGCGCGCCGACGTGCCGCACCTCGAGGAAGATCGCCACCTGCATCCCGACATCGAGGCCGCGACAGCACTGGTCGCGAGCGGCGCTGTCGTCCGCGCCGCCGGCAGCGACCTGCTGCCCACGCTCGACCGGAGAGGACCTGCATGAACCGCATCGACAATACCCGCATCGTCCGCGCGCCGCACGGCACGACCCTCTCGGCCAAGAGCTGGCTCACCGAGGCGCCGCTCCGCATGCTGATGAACAACCTCGACCCCGATGTCGCCGAGAAGCCGGGCGAGCTGGTGGTTTATGGCGGGATCGGCCGCGCGGCGCGCGACTGGGAGAGCTTCGACCGGATCGTCGCGGCGCTGCGGCGGCTCGAGGCCGACGAGACCCTGCTGGTCCAGTCGGGCAAGCCTGTCGGCGTGTTCCGCACCCATGCCGACGCGCCGCGCGTGCTGATCGCCAACTCGAATCTCGTGCCGCGCTGGGCGACCTGGGAGCATTTCAACGAGCTCGATCGCAAGGGCCTGATGATGTACGGCCAGATGACCGCCGGCTCGTGGATCTACATCGGCAGCCAGGGCATCGTGCAGGGCACCTACGAGACGTTCGTCGAGATGGCGCGCCAGCATTTCGGCGGCAGCCTCGCGGGACGCTGGATCCTGACCGCCGGGCTGGGCGGCATGGGCGGCGCGCAGCCGCTGGCCGCGACCATGGCCGGCGCGTCGTGCCTCGCCGTCGAATGCCGCCCGAGCAGCATCGAGTTCCGCCTGCGCACCGGCTATCTCGATGTCCAGGCCCGGGATCTCGACGACGCGCTCGCCATCATCGGCAAGGCGACCGCAGAGAAGAAGGCTGTCTCGGTGGGTCTGCTCGGCAATGCCGCCGAAATGCTTCCAGAGCTGCTGCGGCGCGGCGTGCGGCCCGACTGCCTGACCGACCAGACCTCGGCGCACGATCCGGTCAACGGCTACCTGCCGAAGGGCTGGACGCTCGGCGACTGGGAGGCGCGGCGCGCCAGCGATCCCGCGGGAGTCGCCAAGGCGGCGAAGCAGTCGATGGCGGGCCATGTGCGCGCCATGCTGGAGTTTCACAAGCAGGGCGTGCCGACCGTCGACTACGGCAACAACCTGCGCCAGATGGCGCTCGAGGAAGGCGTCGCCGATGCTTTCGCCTTCCCGGGCTTCGTGCCGGCCTACATCCGCCCGCTGTTCTGCCGCGGCATCGGGCCGTTCCGCTGGGCCGCGCTGTCGGGCGATCCCGAGGACATCTACCGCACCGACGCGAAGGTGAAGGAGCTGCTGCCGGGCAACGGCCATCTCCACACCTGGCTCGACATGGCGAGAACACGCATCAAGTTCCAGGGCCTGCCGGCGCGCATCTGCTGGGTCGGGCTGGGTGACCGCCATCGCCTCGGCCTCGCCTTCAACGAGATGGTGGCGAGCGGCGAGCTCAAGGCGCCGATCGTGATCGGTCGCGATCATCTCGATTCGGGCTCGGTCGCCAGCCCCAACCGCGAGACCGAAGCCATGCGCGACGGCTCCGATGCCGTCTCCGACTGGCCGATGCTGAACGCGCTGCTCAACTGCGCCTCGGGCGCCACCTGGGTGTCGCTGCACCATGGCGGCGGCGTCGGCATGGGCTTCTCCCAGCATGCCGGCATGGTGATCGTCTGCGACGGCACGCCGGAAGCCGCCCGGCGGATCGAGCGTGTGCTGTGGAACGACCCGGCGACCGGCGTGATGCGCCACGCCGACGCCGGCTACGAGGACGCCATCGCCTGCGCCCGCGAGAAGGGGTTGAATCTGCCGGGGCTTTCCTGACGTCGACTCCCATCCGGCCGGTCGCCCGGGCCGCCTTTCGTCCGCACCAAACCCTTGTTCCGATGACGGCGCAGGCAGGGGCCTGCGCGCTTCGTGACGGCCTTCACCAGCCGCTTGTCGGCGCTTCGCTCAGGACGACGCGACCTGAAACGACTTCACCATGTAGACCCTGGTATGAGGGTCGAGCCCGTGGTCGGGCGGGCCGCGGCGCACGATCTCGAAGCCGTGCCGCTGGTAGAGGCGAATGTTGGCCACGGCCATCTCGGCGGTCTGGAGCGACAGGCTGCCAAGGCCGCGCGCTCGACCTACCTCGTCGATCCGCTGCAACAGCCAGCTCCCGACGCCGGTGCCCTGTCGCGCCGGATCGACAGCGATCTGGTGGATGTAGAGGTCTTTCTCCTGCGGTTTCGTCCTGACGGCACCGACGATGCGCTCACCCTCCAAAGCGACGTAGACGTCGCCGCGCTCGAGTTCGGCGACAAATCGCTCCCGCTGCTCGGCAAACCCGGCAGATCCGTCGGCGGGAATCTCCTGCCCCAAAGCGCGGACATAAGGGGTGAAGGCTGCGCGTATGACGCGCCCGACCTCTTCGCCCTCCGAAAGCATCGCCGTTCTGAACGTCAGGACCATGGAGGCAGAGTATCAAGCAAAGCGCCCGCCAGTCAGCCGGCGGGCGGGTCATCTCGATACTGGTTCGGTCGCCGGCCCCAACCGCGATACCGACGCCATGCGCGACGGCTCCGACGACGCCATCTCCGACTGGCCGATGCGCAACGCGCTGCCGAACTGCGCATCGGGCGCCACCTGGATGCCGCTGCACCATGGCGGCGGCGACGGCATGGGCTTCTCCCGGCACTATGGCTCGCCTGCTCGGCCTCGTATGATGGGGCACGTTCCCCGATGACGGGGGAGACACCCGGCACTCCCGGCGCGCACCACGATGCCGGGGAAAGGGGTGGGCCCCCTCTTCATGGGAGAGACATGAAAAACGAGAGGGGTGCCGGACGATGCGCGGATCGATGCACCACCTCGACTTGACGGTCAGCGACCTTGCCGTCTCGGCGCCCTTCTACGAGGCGATCCTGCATTTCATGGGCTATCGGCGCGTGCGCGCGGAGGTGGATGGCATCGACTGGGATCTGACTGCAGAAGGCACCTGCTCGATCGGCATCAAGCCCGCGCGCTCGGCGCGCGCTCACGATCGCTACACTATTGGCCTGCATCACTTCGCTTGGCGGGCCGATAGTCGCGCCGACGTCGAGCGATTGCACGAGCTGCTGCGCGCGATTGGCGCCACCATCCTCGATGCGCCGGCCGACTACCCGCACTACGGCGCCGGGTATTATGCCGTGTTCTTCGCCGATCCCGACGGTCTCAAGCTCGAGTTCGCGTACCAGGACTGAACATCGAGACATGGCGTGCGTCAGGCGCGGCGCCATCGGGGCCAGAGCGCGGTTGCTCGAGTGGAAACCTCACCCTGAGGAGCCACGCCTGGCGTGGCGTCTCGAAGGGTGGGCCAGAGCATTCTTGTTACTCACCCTTCGAGAGGCGGCTTGCCGCCGCTCCTCAGGGTGAGGACTTCAACCCTGGAAGATCATGCTCTAGCAGAGTTCCCGATCCTGGCAACGCGCCTGGACCGGATCACACGCTTGCCGAAGTCTTCCGCTTCGTTCGATTGCGCCCGGCGAGTTTCGCGGGGCCCGCTGATGGCATCTTCCGCTCACGCCCGCCTCGGGCCGCAACCGGTGTGGCCGCGCTCTCGGCCATCTCCAGGCCGAACAGCGCACCGACGTCACTTCCGGAAAGCACCTTGTCGGCGGCGAGCGCCGGTGCAGGTGCCGATGGAGCCTGCTCGGCGCCGCTGATCAGCTCGCTTTCGTCGACGTGGCGTAGGGTGAACAGCAGCTCGGGCTTCTCGTCGAGGCGGGCGCCAGCTCCATAAAGCACGGCGGCGACGTGCTTGCACATCCTCGCGCCGTCCTCGCAGCTGCACGACAGCTTGATCTCCTTCGGCGCCGGAAACAGGCCGTCGCCCTGGCGGCACACCCGGTCCATGACGCTCTTCGCGAGCCGGCCCTGCAGCAGCTCGACCAGCGAATCGATCGAGCCGGTGCAGTCCCGGCAGATGGCCTTCCATCGCGCTGCCGGCACCGGCGCGATGGTGATCGTGGTCGTGTAGAGCTCGGTTCCGCTCACCAGCGCGGAGATCTTGCCGTCGGCGATCTGCAGATCGACGACCATGCCATTGCGTACATAGGACCGGCCGCGCGGCAGACGGCTGGCGTAGTCGCTATAGCGCTCGAGATTGGCGCACCACGCCTTGCCCCAGAAGCTCCTGGCGATGGCATTGCCGTCGATGGTCACCGGGGCGACCGGCCGCTTGCCCTTGCGCAGCCTGGCCAGCTCCTTCATCGCTCTCTCGCGCTGCTCGGCCACGCTGACGTACTGGGGCCAGTCGTTGAAATATCTCATCCGTCACCCCTCCTTCAGCGCCGCGGCGAGGTCGAGTCTCACCAGCTTCAGAAGCTCGTCGTCCGGCAGCTCCGTCAGGCTCGCTTCCGCGCCGCCAGTGAGAAAATCCCCGGCGAGCCGGCGCTTGCTCTCGATCATCTGGTCGATCTTCTCCTCGACGGTGCCTCGACAGACGAACTTGTGTACCAGCACATTCTTCGTCTGGCCGATGCGGAATGCACGGTCGGTCGCCTGGTTTTCCACAGCCGGGTTCCACCAGCGGTCGAAGTGGATGACGTGGGAGGCGGCGGTGAGATTGAGCCCGGCACCACCGGCCTTGACCGACAGCACGAAGAACGGCACGTCCTCGGCCTCCTGGAATTGCCGCACCAGGTCCCGGCGCTTGCCGACCGCGGTGTCGCCGTGCAGCACCAGGCCGGCGCGGCCGAACACCGAGGCCAGGAACGACGCCAGCGGTGCGGTCGTTTCCCGGAACTGGGTGAAAATCAGGACCTTGTCCTGACGCGCGGCGATCTCCTCGGCCAGCTCGCGCAAGCGGGTGAGCTTGCCGCTGTCGCTCTCGGCCCAGCCATTGTCGCCGAGCCACTGCGAGGGATGGTTGCAGATCTGCTTCAGCCGCATCAGCAGCGCCAGGACGAGCCCGCGACGTTCGATGCCGTCACTGCCCTCGAGCCGCTCGCCGAACTCGCGAACCGCCTGCTCGTAGAGCGCCGCCTGCTTGCGGCTGAGCCCGCAGAAGGCCTTCACCTCGGTCTTGTCGGGCAGATCCGCGATGATGCTCCGGTCGGTCTTCATGCGACGCAACACGTAGGGCCGCACCAGCTCCCGGAGCGGGCCATAGGCGTCGTGGCCGTCGCTCTCCGCCAGCCTCTTGGCGTAAGACGAGAATTGCCTGGCCGACCCGAGCAGGCCCGGGTTGAGGAAGTCGAAGATCGACCACAGGTCGCCCAACCGGTTCTCGATCGGCGTGCCGGTGAGAGCGATTCGCGCGTCGGCCCGAAGCTGCTTGACGGTGCGGGTCTGCCGCGCGCCGGGATTCTTGATCGCCTGGGCTTCGTCGAGAATCGCAAGTCGCCAGGAGCTGCCGAGGAGCCACGGCACGCGCGACAGGAAGCCGTAGCTGGTGATGGCGAGGTCAGCGTCGGCCGGCAGGGCGGCGCCCTTCTCTTTCAGATCCTCCGCCGGCAGAGCGGAAGGATGAACCACCACCGCCTTCAGGGTCGGGGCAAAGCGGGCGATCTCCGCCGCCCAGTTGGCGAGCAGTGAGGCCGGCGCCACCAGCAGCGACGCCTTGTGACCGCTGCCCTGCTGCTGCTGCTGTTGCTGTTGCTGTTGCTGTTGCTGTTGCTCCCGCTGCTGCTGCTTCAGCACCAGCAGCAGCGACAGAACCTGGATCGTCTTGCCGAGTCCCATGTCGTCGGCGAGGCAGGCGCCCAGTCCCAGGCGGGCGAGCAGATGGAGCCACTGCACGCCGGCCCGCTGATACGGGCGCAACTCGCCTTGCAATGACTTTACTGGATCGACGCCGGATTCGCCGGTGGTGTGGCGCAGCTCGGCGAGCGTGCGGGCAAGCCACGGGCCGGCCACGGTTTCGCTCCACTCGGCGTCCGCGCGCCCGTCCGGCTCGTCGCCACCAATCGACGCCCCCGCCAGCAGCCGCATCGCCTCACCGAACGACAGACCCTCCTCGGCGGCCCGCCGCTCGATCGCTTCGAAGCGGCCAAGCGTGCGTCCAAGTCGCACGCGGTCGACCTCGACCCACTTGCCGCGGATGAAGGCAAGACCCTCGGCTTGCTCCAACAGGCTCTTGATCTCGGCTGCCGACAGCGTCTCGCCGTCCAGCGTCATCTCCATGCGGAAGTCGAGCACCGCGTCGAGCCCGAGCTGGGACGGGGCCCGACCGCCCACCGTCGCCCGCACCTGCGGGCGCGCCGGCCGGTTCATGCGCCACGCCGCCGGCATGCGCACGATCACGCCGGCCGCCTCGAGCGCCGAGGCATCGCGCAGGAAGTCCATCGCCTGGCGCGGGCTCCAGCGCAGCGGATGGTAGACCTCGCCCGACGCGACCATCGTCGTCAGCCAGCCGCAGCGCTCGGCTGCCCGCTGGACCGGCACGAGCAGCGACAGCAGGCGCTCGCGATTCCTGGCGCCGGCATATTCCTGCAGCGCCCGGCCGAGCGGCAGGTGCTGCGCCTTGGCCGCAGCCGACAGACGGGTCGTGTAGGAAGCGAGGAAGGCGAAAGGAGCCTCGGCGTCGTTCCGGTTCTCCGCGAGATTGAAATAGACCCGTCCGACGAGGTTCCAGGCGGGATGCCGCGCCTTGAGGAAGTCCTGCACCGGCACGCCGGCCTCGACCAGCTCGGAATCGCAGGCCCGATCGGTCTCGCGCCACAAAGCTGCGAGAATGGATGCCGTCAGGTACTCGCCGCCGGTCATCGGCGGCACCGCGGCGGCCAGCCGATCCAGCTCGGGTTCCGCGGGAATCGGGACGGCCGACTTGCTGGGCGCCTCGTCGAGATTGGGCAGGGCGCACAAGGCCGTGACGAAGCGCGCCGCGAACTCGCGCCAATACGCCAGCACCGGCGGCAGCGCCGTGCCCACCTCGGTCGCTCCGAGATGCAGCAGCCCGTGACCGACGCCTCGAGCGAACGCCTTCTCCAGGGCCAGCGCACGCGCCGCCTCGGGCCCCGCCGTCGCGTCGACCATCGGCTTGAGCGACAGCATGCCGTGCGGGCTGAGGACAGGAATCATCGTCATGCCGGCAAACGTCGCCCGGATCCCAGGCGCTCGCTATCCATGTCGCGCCATTGACCGTCGCCGAGAGGCCAGAGCGCAGGCACGCCGGCCCGTCACGACGCGATGGGACCAAGCCTGAACATCGAGATGTCGCGGTGCGTCTCGCCCAGCGCCATCTGGGCGAGCAGCTCGCCGATGCCGGCGGAGTGCTTGAAGCCGTGCCCCGAGCACGGCGAGGCGATGATGATGCGGTCGTGCTCCGGATGGCGGTCGATGATGAAGCGCGCGCCGTCGACCCACGTGTAGAGGCAGATCTTGCTCTTGACGCACACCGGCGATAGGCCGAGCAAGTACGGTCCGACATAGGTCTCGTACATGTCGCGGATTTCCTGCGGGCTCGCCGTTCGGTCGACGGTCTCGGGCGTGACCTCCAACTCGTATTGCTCGCTGGCGATCTTCACGCCCTCGTCGATGCCGCCGGTCGCGGGAAAGCCGTAGATCACCTGCGGTGCCGGCACCTGCCAGATGTAGACCGGGAAGCGGTCGGGGCTGAACTGGGCATGGGCCGCCGCGTCGCGCGCGCGGAACCAGTAGAGGACCTGGCGCGTGATCTTGAACGTCCTGGCGAGCTCGGGCTCGAGCAGCTGCGGCAGCCACGGGCCGGCCGACACGATCAGCTGCCTCGCCTCGTACGTTCCCTTGTCGGTCGTCACGCTGACCACTCCGTCCTTCTGCCGGAAGGACGTCACCGTCTCGTTCACGTGCAGCTCGGCGCCGAGCTCCCGCGCCCGCCGCAACTGGACCTCGATGCACAGCTCGGGGCGGACGAAGCCGCTGACGCGATCGAGGTAGCCCTCGTCGCCGTCGGAGAAATTGAAGGCGGGAAAGCGGGCGCGCATTGCGGCAGTGTCGAGCAGGCTGTAGTCGACGCCGGCCCGATCGGCTGCATTGACCGTCGCGGCGAGGAACGCATCGATGCCGTGGCTCAGCGCCCGCTCGCCCTTGCCCGAGATCACCAGCATGCCGTTCTGGGTCAGGAGCTCGACGCCGAGCTCGGCCTCGAGCGCGCGCCAGATCTCGTGCGAGCGCAGGACGAAGGCCGAGTACTCGGGACCCTCGCCGCAGGCGATGCGGGTGACGCGCGTGTCGCCGTGGGTCGAGCCGTGCTCATGCGGCGGCGCATGGCGGTCGATGCCGAGCACCCGCGCGCCGCGCCGGGCAAGCTGCCAGGCCGCCGCCGAGCCCATGGCACCGAGGCCGAGCACGGCGACGTCGTAGGTCGGGGTCATGCAGGCTCCGCGCCGGCTCAGGTCTTCTCGACGGTGCCGCCGGCGTCCACCCAGCCTTTGAAGCCGCCGAGGTTGCGCACGTTGTCGTAGCCCATGTCCTTGAGCGTCTTGCCGACCAGGGCGGAGCGCCCGCCGGAGGCGCAGTAGGCGACCACGGTCTTGCTGCGGTCGAACGCCTTGTCGTGCATCGCCGAAGCGGGATCGGCACGGAACTCGACAAGGCCGCGCGGGATGGCGAGCGCGCCCGGCACCTTGCCGGAAGCGGCGACCTCGGGCGGCTCGCGCACGTCGAGGAACAACACGTCGGCGCGGCCGACCAGCGCCTTGGCATCCTCCGGGCTGATGCGCGGCACCGCCGCCTCGGCCTCGGCCAGCATCGATTGAACGGTCTTCATTGCAATCCTCCTCCTCTGCGTGGTTCGGCGAAGCCGAACGCGTCTAAATCGTCCGCCACATCGGTCGCGTCGCCGCCAGGGCCGCGAGCCCGATCAGCCCGGTCGCCGCCGTCGCCGTCGGCGCGCCGACCTGGTCGGCGAGCCAGCCCAGCCAGACGAAGCCGATCGGCCCGGTGCCAATGCATACCGAGAGGACGCCCAGGATGCGAGAGCGCATTTCGGTCGGCGCGGCGAGGTAGACGATGGTCGCCTGCAGGGTGGCGAAGCCCGCGCCGGCAACGCCCGTCAGCAGAAGGGCCAGCCCGGCCGTCGTCGGCTCGGGCGCCAGGGCGAAGGCGATCACGCCGAGCTGATAGGCCGCCACGCTGCCGACATAGACCGGCGCATGCCAGCGCTGGGTCAGCCAGAACGCCAGCGCGAGGGCGCCGAAGAAGGCGCCGACGCCATCGACGCTGGTCAGGATGCCGATGCCTTCCGGGCCGAGCCCGAGCTGGTCGCCGCCGATCACCGGAATCATGCTGATGAAGGGCCAGCCGAACACGTTGTAGATCACGGTCACCACCATGGTGGCGGTGAGCCGCCGGTCGGCGAGCACGATGGCGAACCCTTCGAGCGTGCGCGCGAGCACTGCGCCGGCGCCCGGCGTCGCCGGCATGCGCGTGCGCACGGCCAGCGTGAGCGCGATGGCGGCGAGGTACATCGCGGCGTTCATCACGAACGTGCCGTCGATGCCGACGCCGACCAGCAGCAGGCCGCCCACCGTCGGGCCGACCATGCGGCTGGCGTTCAGGCCGCCGACGTCGAACGCCACGGCCGAGGCCATGCGCTCGCGGCCGACGCTTTCCCCCATCAGGACGCGGCGCACCGGATTGTCGGTCACCCAGCCGAAGCCGTTGACCAGGCTGGCGAGGGCGAGCTGCCAGACCTCGAGATCGCCCAGCCGGGCTGCGATCGCCAGCGCGATAGAGGTGATCGCCAGCAGGCCGATCACGCCGGCGAGCGTCAGGCGACGGTCGAACCGCTCGGCGAATGCGCCCAGGAAGGCGCCGAGCAGAGCCATCGGCAGCAGGCGCAGCATGGTGATCGAGGCGACGGCGAGCGCCGAGCCCGTCTGCTTGTAGACGACGACGCCCATCACGACCGTTTCCATCCAGCGCACGGTCGTGACGATCAGCCCCACCGACCAGAGGCGCCAGAAATCCGCCGGAAGAGAACGAAGCATGTGTCGGATCAGAAGATCGGTACCGGGTCACGCACGCGATCCATTGTCATCCGCGGCACGGCTTCAGACGGACCAGTCCGGCGATCCTAGAGCAGGATCGGGCGGCGAGCACCTCTTGTCATCGTGAGCGCCCCTCGCATCCTCGGTCATCCTGAGTGCGGCGCATGCAGAGCACGCCGTAAGCGAAGGATCGATGTCGCATCGACCAGTACCACCTCATCCTGAGGAGCCACGCGAAGCATGGCGTCTCGAAGGATGCGGATCGGACAAGGTGCGTGCAGCCCATGCTTCGAGACGCGCCCTCAGGGCGCTCCTCAGCATGAGGTTGGGGTTTGCCCGGCCCTTGGATGAGACCGAGAAAAATGCGGCGCCCGTGAAGAGGGCGCCGCCGGTCGTTACTCCCCAGCCACGCTACGCGTCATTGCACGACGATCTCGACGCGGCGGTTCTGCGGCTCGCGCACGCCGTCGCCGGTCTGCACCAGCAGGCCCTGCTCGCCGCGACCGATCACCGCGATCGCCGTCACCGGCACGCCTTCGCGCACCAGCGCGTCCTTGACGGCGTTCGCCCGCCGCAACGACAGCGCCATGTTGTAGGCCTCGGTGCCCGAGGTGTCGGTATGGCCGGTCGCGGTGATGCGGGCATTGCCCTTCGTCTTGAAAGCCTGCGCCGCCTGGCGGATCGTGGTCAGCGCCTGGTCGCTCAGGTTGGCGCGATCCCAGTCGAAGAACACCATGAACGACGGCGGCGCCACGGGTGCCGCGACCGGCGGCGGCGGCGGAGGGGCGGACGGCTGGCCGAACTTGTAGCTGAGGCCCAGCATGACCGTGATGTTGTTGTTCTGATAGCCCGGCGGGTTGGTGGTGCCGTAGTAGCGGCCGTCGAGGTTGATCCGGAAATTCTGGTCGACGTTCCAGCCGACGCCGACAATGCCCTGGTAGGCGAACTGCGTGCTGCACAGCGAGCAGCCGTTGATGTAGGCATCGGCGAAGGCGATGCCGGCGCCGGCGCCGATGTAGGGCGTGATCGTGGCGCCCGGTGCGAAATCGTACAGCAGGTTGGCCATCACGGAGAGCTGCTCGATGCGGCCGCGCACGTTGCTGAAGATGTTGCCGAAGTTCGCGGTGCCCGTGCCGTTGTTGCTGCGGAACATGCCTTCCAGCTCGACGCGCGGGCCGACGAAGTCGTAGCCGATCACGCCGCCCACGGCGTAACCGAGATCCATGTTGTAGTTGTTGCTGTTCAGCAGCCAGTTGAGGCCGCCCTGGGCGCCGATATAGACGCCTGGATTGGATGGTCCGCCGTCGAAGAGCGATTGCGATTGCGCCGTCGCCGGTACGACGAGCAGCGATGCAGCAACCAGGAGGCCTTTGTTCATGAGAATGCTCCGGAATTGAGGGACGCACCTCCGAACGGGCCTCGAGTGGTGTCGTTGCCCGGTGCCTCGTCGATCGAGGGCGAGTGTGGCAGGATTACAACATCCCGGGCGGCCTGAAGCCGCTGAAAGCAGATCAGCACCAGCTATTCCGAGCGTGGCAACCGGCATGGGCGTCCGTCGCCTTACCCTCCTGAGATGGACGGACGGATGGCTAATCAGTAGTGTTGCCCGTTGTATCGATAGGGAACGCAAAATGGCCGAGCTCGATCAAGAAATCGCGGCCTTTGAGGCAATGCGGCAGGATCTCGAAGCCCACAAGAGTGGAAAGTGGGCTCTGGTTCACGGCCATGACCTTGTCGGCGCATTCGACACATTTGATGCGGCAGCAAACGCTGCAGTGACGCAATTCGGACGTGGTCCCTACCTGATCCGCCAGATTGGCGCCCCTCCCGTCATCTTGCCGGCGTCGGCCATGTACACTTTCCCTCATGCTCGAGATTAAGTGCGGCTTCATCAGTGGAGCTGCGGGAGATGGCCGCGACCTACTGGAGATGCATGGACCTACCCTGTTCGTCGACATTGGCTTTGACCCAGCCTACGACCCAGCGTCTCCTACCAAACCCGTTTTGGCCGAAACCAAGCTTGGGCGCTCGTCGATACTGGTGCCACCGAAAGCTGCATAGACAATGATCTGGCAATCAAGCTCGGGCTCCCTGTTGTAGATCGACGCCGGGTAGGAGGAATCAGCGGCCTCAAAGAGGTCAACATGTATTTGGCACACATCCACATCCCAAATCTGAATTTCACCATCTATGGCGCTTTCGCGGGCGTCGACCTGATCGCAGGTGGACAGAGACACTACGCTCTCATCGGTCGCACATTCCTTCGGTATTTCAAGATGACGTACGACGGCCTCACTGGCGACGTGACGCTATCCGCCCCGTAGGGGCCATGTTTCCAGCTGGCTCGCTACCGGGCGGCCTGACTACGCCTTTGCACTCAGGCATAGTCGGCGTGATCCAGAGGAGTCGAGAACGCATGGCCGGGGACGATCTGATCGACGCCGCGAAACAAGTGGGCGTGGCGAGCTTCGAGGCGACCTTCGGGCGCGTGCCCGAGAACTTCAAGCTGCTGGCCGAGCATGCACCGGGGGCGTTCGCGGGCTACGGCCTGATCCGCAGCACGATCATGCGCGACAGGGCGGCCGGAGGTGCCCTCGACCTCAAGACCAAGGAGCTGATCTTCGCGCTTCTCGATACGCTGATCGGGCAGAAGACCGGCGCCAAGAACCACGCAGCCGCCGCGCTGCGGCTCGGGCTCACCTTGCCCGAGCTCGCCGAGGGCCTGGTGCAGGTCGTGATGGCGGGCGGCATCACGACCTGGAACGAGACCGGCGCCGACGTCATGCGACACTGCGTCGAGCTTTCCGCCGCGACCCCAGCGGCCGCCGGAAGCTGAGAGGGGTCGTCGTGCGAGGGGCCAGGTGCTGGCGGCGCAGGCAAGTCTCGATCGCGGCGGCCGCAGCGCTCGGCTTCCTGCTCTCGCCTCCGCGCGCCTCCGCGCAGTCGGCACCCTACCTGTTCGATCTCCTGAAGCGCCCGGCCTTCCGCAAGTCGTTCGACGCGTTGTTCGCCAATGAACGGGCGATGCCTATGGCTTCGGCCTGCAGCAGGTGGCCGCGGTCCTCGCCGAAGGGGGCGTCGACGGCATCGCCGTCGCCGACCAGGCCGACGCGATCGCGCTGCGCGATCACGAGATACGGGTCCCGATCCTGCTCTATGCCGGCCACCTCGCCAGCCGTGAGACGGTGCAGGCCACCCTCGCCCACGATCTGATCCCGACCCTGGTCGATACCGCCGAAGCGGCCGCGTACGCCCGGCTGGCGACGCGCCCCCTCGATGTCTTCGTCAAGGTCGATGTCGGGCTCGAACGGATCGGCGTGCCGGCCGAGCAGGCCGCTGACTTCGTCGTCCATGTCCGCAGCTTGCCCAACCTGCGGGTCACCGGCCTCTATACCCATCTGCAGGTGCCGGCCAACGTGACCGACGAATTCCTGCGCTGGCAGGCCGGCCGCTTCGATGCCGTCGTCGCGGCGCTGGCGCGGACAGGCGCGCCGATGCCCTTGCGGATGCTGGCGTCCAGCGCCTCGCTGGTGCTGATGCCCGGCATCGACTACGACGCCGTCGATCCGGGCAGCCTCCTGTACGGATCGCGTGGCGCCGCCGCAGGACGCATCGATTTCGGCGTGCGTCCCGTTCTCGACGCCGTCACCAGCCGCATCCTCCAGGTGAAGACGGCGATCTCGCCGCCCCATCCCGACCAGATGCCGTTTCCGTGGACTCCCGGCATGCGTTTCGCCGTGCTGCCGCTCGGCACGCGCGATGGCCTGCCCCGGTTCAATGCCGGCCGGGTGCTGATCCGCGGGCGCGCCGCGGCCATCCTCGGGCCGATCTCCATCGAGCACGTGCGGGTCGATGTCACGGACATCTCGGACGCCGCCCCCGGCGACGAGGCGGTCATCGTCGGGCGCCAGGGCGACGCCGAGATCCCGTTCGGCGAGGTCATGACGCGATGCGGGCACCGGCGCCTCGCCGACCTGGCGATGGCGGTGGCGTCGACCATCCCTCGTGTCGGCGCGCGCTCGAGCTAGTTGTCCCTGCTCTCCTCGTCCCGGCGCGCCGCCAGCTGCCGCAACTGGCCGTCGAGCTTGTCGAGCACCGCATCGGCCTGGGCGGCACCCTCGAGCCATTGCGTGTGCTCGCTCGACAGCTGCTCGGCGACGGTCTCGGTGAAGGCGACCAGCGCCTGTGGTTCGCCGGCCTGCAGGCGAGCGACAATGTCGTCGATGCGCCCGGCCAGCCGGTCCAGGGCGACGACGGCCTTCTCGTAGCGCTCGGCATTGGCGCGATCGCGCAGCAGGGCCTCGCGGTTGATGGCATAGGCCGCCAGCGCGGCCCCGACGGTGCCGGCCAGGACCAGCCACACGGCGCTCTTTGACTGGCTGGCGACGATGGCGCCGCTGCCGCCCACGAAGGCGAGCGCGACCGCGAATGCGCTCAGCCGGCTGGTCGACACGGACGACTCGCGGTGGCGCGACGCTCGTCCGATCATCCACAGCCTCTGGTCGTTCAGCAGGTGAGTGACGACGAGGGCCAGCCCGTACAAGGCCGGGCGCGGACCGGCATCGGCCGCCCGCCGCGCCGCTTCCCGGAAGACGTCGAGCCGGGCGACTTCCGCTTCGCCGCGCTGGGCGAGCCATCGTCCGGCCCGCCCCTGATCCCGCGCGATGTGACTGAAGAACGCTCCGACCGCCCCGAGGGCGATGATGACAAGGCCCAGGACATAGAGCTGGGGCGCATTGTCGGGCGCCAGCGTCGTCGCCAGCAGCACCAGGGCGCTGACGACACCGGCGCCCGCCAAGCAAATGTTGGCGATGGTCGCCTCGCGCTTCAGGCTCGCCTGCTGCTCGATCGCCTCCTCGTTGTGCCGCAGATAGCTTTCGACCCGCAGCGTGACCGGCGTCATCTGCAGGATTGCCGCGAGCTCGGGACACGCCGTCGCGAGCTGCGGCACCAAGGCAGGGACCCGCTGGACGCCGGTCTCTTTGCCGGTCGCGACCGCCGCCGTGCAATCGGAGAAGGCCGGCAAGGCAGGAGTGCCCGCTGTGGGGGTGACGGGAGGCGGCGGAACGGCGTTGTTCTCCTGGTCAGGCATGACGTTCCTTGTCATCTGAAAATGCCCTGCGAGGGGCAAGGCTTCGCCCGGTGCTCAGGCGGTGCCGCACTGTACACTTCCCCCGTAGGCATCCCTGTAACGCTGCTCCGCCGCCGCCGCCGCCACTCCTGCCTGCCGCCGGTCGATCCGGCTGGGAGGCTGCTGGCGATTGGCCGCCCAGACCGCCAGATCGGCCCTCTTGCGCGCCAGGCAGGCAACGCGTGCGTCGTTGACCTGGAAGAAATCCATGACCGAGCCGCCGCGCTGCGCCGTCGCGGGGCCGCCGGCCGACGCGCCGATCGGTGCGAGCGCGATCGCCTTCTGCCGGCCGGCCTGGTATCCCGCGAGCTGGGCGTCGAAATCGGCGTCGCCGGCGCGCTCGTCGAGAATCGCGCGAACCCGGTCGGGCTGCGTGACCTTGTCCTGCGGCTTCAGCAGGCGCCAGGTCTCGGACGATGCCGCGAGGGTGGCGAGGGGACTGGCGACGGCAAGATAGGCACAGTCGCGCTGCGGCGGAGTCTTGAGCTGCGCGCAGGCCTCGCTGCCGCGGCTCTGTGCCTCGTTCAGCAGCGCCGCGGCGCCCCCGCCCGCCGCCCCGGGGCTCGAACGTGCCTCCTCGACCAGCGCGAAATGAGCCGCCGACGCGGCCAGGCGATAGAACGCGATCCGCGTCTCGACGTCGGACGAGGATACGTTCTGCGCCGCCTTCAGCGCTTCGCGCGAGATATTGGCGAAGGCAGGACCGAGATTGGCGCCGGGCGGGACGATCATCGAATCGCCGGAAGCGCTCGCCGTCCGGCGAGTGGCCTCGCTCTGGCTCGCCTCGATCGTCAGCCTCTCGTACGTTGCCGACAGATCGTCCAAGGTGCGCGCCGCGCATCCCGATACCAGGAGAGCGAGCACCGCCCAGAACAGCGCCAGGCGGCCGAGGCGATCGCGTCGCCGCTCTGTCGTCATTGGCCCACTCCCTCGAGCAGCTGCACGACCGTTGCGGCGGCCGGAACCTTCTTCGCGAGAACCTGAAGACCGATGCGGGCGAACAGCGGCGGAAGACTGCCCGGCAGGATCAGCCCGTCCGGGCTCGCCGCTTCCTTGGCGAGCGTTCGAAGAGCTCCCAGCAGCTCGGCGATCTGGGCCGGCGTGGCGGCGCGCGCGGCGACGATGTTCAGGCCCTCGACCAGCAGCTCGGCCAGCACCGCCCCGCTCAACACCGGCGGCTTGCCGGCCTCGAGAAGCTCGCTGGCCTGCAGCAGGACGCCACGAATGAGCTCTGTTCCGGCACCGCTTGCCACAGCGCCCTCGAGCTTGAAGAGCCGGCCCGGATTGCGCGCGGCAGCCTGGGCGGCGGCCGATGCGACGGCCAGCCAGCCGCCGGCCGTCAGCAGCTCGGCGCCCTGCGCTGCCATGGCGCCGGCGATCGCCGACACGACGGCGCTGACCTCCGGTCCGGCCACCCCGCCGACGACCAGCTGCGGCGACGCGGCGATCTCGCCCAGCACCACGGTGACCAGTTCGACGGCCTGGGCCGGGGACGCCAGCCGCCGCAGCAGCAGGGGATCGCCCTCGCGCAGGACCGGCAGCAGAGCCTCGATGACCCGGCTGACCACATCGCGACCCACGCCATTCCAGCCGGTGCCGCGCAGCACGAGCGGCAGCGACTCGTTGACGACCTCGAGCGACGTCGCGGCAAGCTCGAGCAGCAGGGTGCGGTTGACGCCGGCCGGCACGGCCGTGAGCTTGCCGGCCACCTGCTTCACCAGCTCGCGCAGGATCTGCTCGTGGACGGCCGGGGTGCCGGCGGGGACGACGAGCTCGGGGCGGGCGGCAATGACGCCGATGGCGGCGGACCAGAAGCGGATCCAGGTATCGCGCAGCAGTAGATCCTGGCCGCCCAGCTTTGCAGCCTCGTCGAGCAGGGAATTGGCCAGCGCACCGACGAGCTGGCCCGCATTCGATCCGCCCGGGCCGCCGACGACCTTGCCGAGAAAGAAGCCGCGATCCTGCGCCACGGCGCGAATCGCGCCGACCGCCATGGCCGGCAGCCACTGGTCGCGGATCGACTCCCAGCGGACCAGAGCGCCCAGCTGCGCGCCCGCCGGCGCATTGGCCCAGGCCTTCTCGAAGCCGTCCCTCAGCGGCGCGATCGTCGCGGCGAGCAACGGCTGCAGATGCTGCTCCCGGATCACGATCCCCGGATTGTCGGCCAGCGTCGTGAGACCGGCCCGGAACACCGTCACCAGCAGCGATTGGGCGAAGTTCGCCCTGATCCAGCGATCGCCTGTCCATTGCTCCGGATCGTTGAGGTCGGGCACCAGCGCGCGGCTGCGATCGGCGAGGGCGGCTAACGTCTCCAGCAACGGCTGGCTGGTCCCGGTCGGCCCAAGCAGGGCAGGAGACGCCTCGCCAAAATCGAGCGCCACATCGGCGAGTGCCAGGGCGAGCCGCAGCCAGGGCGGCGGCGGGCCGTCACCTTCCCATTGCCGCACCAGGAAGGCGACCGACCGCGCCGGCTCGAAGGGCGTGGCCGACGGCGCGCTCGTGCACACGGCGAACCAGGCGGCGACGATCGGCCCCTCGTGCTCGATGCCTTCCCTGAGGCCGTTGGTGTCGGCATCCCAATGGGCGGCAAACGTGCCGCCCGCGGCGACCCAGGCTTCGTTCCCGGGCTGGCGGAAGAACTCTGCAGCCTGCTCGACCGGCGTTCGCGACACCGTGCCGAGCAACGGCAGGGACGCAGGCCGGTCCCGCACATACTGCTCGTAGGCCTCGCGCGAGGCCCGTCCCAGCTTGATCAACCCCTGGACGCCGAAGACCAGCAGCGTGGGCGTGACGATCATCGCAAGCTTTCAGGTTCGCTCGCAGCGAGCGATGCGCGTGCGTACACCGCGCCCGGACCTGTCGGAGGCCGACGCTCGCCCTCGAAGTTCATCCTTCCCCCCGTCCGAGTCAGGCAACTCCGTGAGCAGGGTGGCGTGATCGCCAGGGCAATTCAAGGAAGGCGGGTGGCTGCACCCCCTCCCCATTTGCATATCTTGCGGACAGTTTCGAACACGCAACCAAGGCGCGAGATCGACTATAATCGACACCAGCTGTCATGAGAGCGGGGGAACGCAGCCAGGCGACCCGGGCCACCAGGACGACACGGCAGCCGCCGCTCCTCGACGATCGAGGCCACGGAGAGATCGAGCCACGGGAGCACATGCCATGACGAGCAAGGTGCTGGAGCGCATGACCGCGCCGGGTCCGAAGAAGATCCTCGCTTGCGACGGCGGCGGGATCTTGGGGCTGATGAGTGTCGAGATCCTGGCCAGGCTGGAGGCCAACCTGCGCGCCCGGCGCGGCAAGCCCGACCTCGTGCTCGCCGACTATTTCGATTTCGTGTGCGGCACGAGCACGGGAGCGATCATCGCGACCTGCATCGCGATCGGCATGTCGACGGCGCAGATTCGCGACTTCTACGTCAGGAGCGGACCGCTGATGTTCGAGTCGTCGTCGATCTGGAAGCGCCTGCACTTCGCCTACGACAAGGAGCCGCTGGCCGAGCTCCTGCGCCAGGAGATCAATCGCTCGCTCGGCTATACCGGGCAGTCCGATCCGCCGGCCACGCTGGGCGACGATCGGCTGCGCACGCTCCTCATGATGGTGATGCGCAACCACTCGACCGATTCGCCGTGGCCGGTCTCCAACAATCCGCATGCCCGCTACAACGCGCGTGGCCGCAAGGACTGCAACCTTGATCTTCCCTTGTGGCAGCTCGTCCGGGCCAGCACCGCCGCGCCGACCTACTTCCCGCCCGAGGTCATCGTGTTCGCCCCTGGCACCGACAAGGAGTACTCGTTCCTGTTCGTCGATGGCGGCGTCACGACCTACAACAACCCGGCCTTTCTCGCCTTCCAGATGGCCACTGCCCGGCCTTATGCCGTGAGCTGGAAGACCGGCATCGACGATCTGCTGATCGTCTCGATCGGCACCGGCCAGGCGCCGCGCGCCCGCCCCGGCCTGCGGGCCGGCGACCTGTCGCTGCTCGATCACGCCAGAAGCATTCCGTCCGCCCTGATGAATGGGGCATCGGCCGGGCACGACATGTCGTGCCGGATCCTCGGCGCCTGCCGCTTCGGGGCGCCGATCGACCGCGAGTTCGGTGCATGCCTGGCGGCAGCCGGCGAGCCCTCCAACTGGACCAGCCCCAAGCTCTTCACCTACGTCCGCTACGATCCGGAGGTCACCAAGGCAGGCCTCGAAGCTCTCGGGCTGGCCCGCATCGTCCCGGAGAACGTCCAGGTGATGGACTCCGTCGAGTTCGTTGACGACATCCGGAGCGTCGGTGAAGCCTATGCCGCGAAACACGTGACCACGAACCATTTCTCCAATTTCTCCTGAGCTGCCGGTCGAGACGATCGCGGGAGGGCTGCCATGAGCGCTGCACGACGGGCCTTCGTCATCATGCCGTTCGGCAAGAAGAAGCTGGCCGACGGCACGGAAGTCGATTGCGACGACGTCTACAGGCGGCTGATCCAGCCGGCGATCGGCGCCGCGGGGCTGGTGGCGCACCGCGCCGACGCCGACCGGCGCGGCGGGTCGATCCATCTCGACATGTTCCAGGACCTGCTCCTGTCGGAATTCGTGGTCGCCGACCTGACGATGGACAATCCCAATGTCTGGTACGAGATCGGCGTGCGTCATGCCCTGCGCTCCGGCGGCACCGTCATGACCTACGCGGCGCGCGATCGCCTGCCCTTCGACATCGCCGGCCAGCGCATGCAGCGCTACACGTTGAAGGAAGGCAAGCTCGATCCGGATCGGCTGGAGCAGGAACGCACGGCGCTCGGCGAGGCCATCGTGGCGACCCTCGGCGCGTGGCGCGGACGGCGCGCCAGCCCGGTCTACCAGACGATCCCGAGCCTGCAGGAACCCGACTGGAAGACCCTCAAGGTGGGCGACGTCAACGAGTTCTGGGACGCGCTCGACGCTTGGCGCCGGCGTGTCGACATTGCCCGGCGCAACCAGCGGCCCGGCGACATCCTGGTGCTGGCCGACGAGACGCCCAACAGCCTGCTCGAGTTCGAGGCGCTGCGCACGGCAGCCGACGCGCTCCTGAAGATGAACCGGCCGCGCTACGCCCTCAGGATACTCGAGGAAGCGCGCAAGCTCGATCCCGACGACGTCAAGGCGATCCAGATCGAAGGCATGGCGCTCGGCCGCGTCGAACGATATGCCGAAGCGCGCGACGTCCTCACCACGCTGGCAGCCAGGCACAAGGACGGCGAGACGCTCAGTCTCTTCGCCCGCACCTGGAAGGACGAGTGGACCCAGGTCTGGAACACCCATCCCCAGCGACAGGAGGATCCGGCTGCTGCGGCGCGCGATACGGCGTCCACGCTGCACAATGCCGCCGCCGCCTACCATGACGCGTTTCGCGCCGTCCCCGGCGAGTACTATCCCGGCATCAATGCCCTGACTTTGGGCAGGCTGTGGGAGCACGTCACGGGGACCGCGAGCAAGCTGCCGCTCGAGAGGATTGCCGCTGGCGTCGGCTGGACCGCCAGCGTCGCCGTGGAACGCGACAAGGACTACTGGTCGCTGGCCACGCGCGCCGAGATGGCGCTGGTCGAAGGACGCCAGAAGGAGGCTCTCGCCGACTATGCCGATGCCGCCGCGCTGGCCGTGGCCAACCGCGACCGCTTCGCGCTCGACTCGTCGAGCCAGCAGCTCGACTTCCTGGGTACGCTGGGCTTCCAGGCCGAGATCGTCGGCGAGGCCGCGAGGATCATCGATCGAGCCGAGAAGCAGCTCGATGCCCTGGTCGGTGGCCGCAAGCCGGCGCAGGTGGAGCCGCATCGCGTCGTGGTGTTCAGCGGCCACATGATCGACGATCCCGAGGTCCGCGGGCCGGGCAAGGAAAAGCCGGCGCGCTTCCCGCCCGAGAAGATCGACGCCGCGGCCAAGGCGATTCGACAAAGGCTCGACAAGATCGGCGCCGCCGCGGGCGATCTCGGCATGTGCGGCGGCGCTTCGGGCGGTGACCTGCTGTTCGCCGAAGCCTGCCTGGAACGCGGCATGCGGATGGAAGTGCGCCTGGCGCGCCGCGAGGAGGAGTTCCTGGCCGAGTCGGTGACATTCGCCGATCCCGACCGCCGCTGGGAGGAAAGCTTCGAGCAGGTCAAGGAGAACAAGGCGACGACGATGCTGGTCATGCCGCAGGAGCTGGGGCCGGCGCCGGCTGGCGTCAGCGTGCACGATCGCTGCAATCGCTGGATGCTCTACAGCGCGCTGTCGATGGGCCTGCGCAAGACCTACTTCGTCACGCTGTGGATCGGCGAGCCGGGCGATGGTCCGGGCGGCACCCAGCACATGGTCGAGCTGGTGCGCAAGCTGACGGGCCGCCGGCCGGAGATCATCGATCCGAAGACCCTGTGAAGCATCCAGCCCGGGAAGAGGTGCACGCGATGGCGCAACCCGACCGCAACCGCCGAGCGTACGTCGATTGACACGGCGTCCACTCGACTCACAATCGGCCGTGGCGACCCGCGCCCGTCGTCACGGCAGGAGACGCTCATGCCCTATGTCGCCGGGGTCGATCACGATTTCTTCCTGAGCTACGCGCACGGCAACGACCTGCTGCGGGCGTGGTCGCTGCGCGTCGAGACCAAGCTGCGCGGCTCGCTCGAGATCCTGCTCGGCGACAGGGAGAGAAAGCTGTCGGTCTTCACCGACAGCGAGGACCTGCACGGCAATGGCTTCCTGACGCCGCAACTCAAGCGCGGTGTCGAATCCTCGGCAGCGATCATCATCATCCTTACCCATCACTACACGAAGTCCCCGTGGTGCCAGCAGGAGGCGGCATGGTTCGCCTCCGTCGCGCGCGATGCCGCCGACCGCATCTTCGTCATTCGTGCCCAGAACGTGGCGCCGGCCGACTGGCCCGCGCCGCTGAAACTCAACGGCGAGCCGATGCTGGGCTACTCCTTCTGCGACGAGGACGAGGCGGCTCTGCCCTACGGCCTGCATGGCCAGCAGGAACAGCAGCTCGACGGCGCCGTCGTCCGGTTGAGCAAGGCGATGTTCCACTACCTGCGCGGCCGTCGCCCTCCGCAGCCCCGCCCGGCGGCCACGCCGGCCAGCAAGGATCGGCCCCGGGTGTTCCTGGGCTTCACGACGGAGGATCTCGAGCCGGAGCGGGCAGCGCTGGCCGACCGGCTGTCGGCCGAGGGCACCTTCGACGTCGACGCTCCCGCCATACCGGACGACATCGAGGAGATTCACGATCGGGTCGTACGCGCCGCCGAGGAATGCTCGGCGCTGGTGCAGGTCTGCGGTCGCGCCTCCGGTCGCTGGAAACGATCGGCCGACGGCTACATCGCGGGCCAGATACGCCTGTTCGAAGGCAGGCGACGTCCCAACTGGCTGGCGCGGGCGCCCAACCTCGATCTCGCCAGGCTGCCGTCCTCGCCCTATGCGGACTTCCTGGCGGCGCGCGCCGAGCGCCTCGGCCCGGAGCCGACGGTCGCCGACCTGCGCGGCATCCTGACGGCGGCCGAGTCGAAGGCAGCTGCCATTGCCTGCACCGTGTTCATCCAGAGCCGCCAGTCGT
Source organism: Reyranella sp. (assembly GCA_022844015.1). Classification (GTDB taxonomy): domain Bacteria; phylum Pseudomonadota; class Alphaproteobacteria; order Reyranellales; family Reyranellaceae; genus Reyranella. The sequence continues at coordinate 52,060 of JALHMO010000002.1, forward strand.
ACGCGTCGGTCGAGCAACGCCTGCGCCAGAAGCTACACGAGGTCGGCAAGGCCGGCCGGATCAACGCCAGGCTGCTGCCGCTGCCGCCGATCTACGCGACGACCAACCCGCGGCAGATCGAGGCCCTGCTCGAGCAGCGCAGCCAACGCGCCGTCGACATCCAGGCCGAGATCCTGCTTCTGACGGAGAACAGGGAACTGCTCGGCGAGGACCTGGACGAGTATTGGCGCGATTCGAGCAGCGGCGCGGCAACCTGGCCCGCCGCCATCGTCGATGCCACGACGGGTGGTCCGGTCATGACGGAGGCCGACATGGGCCATCCAGTGTTCCGCCTGGAAGATCCGGCATTCGCAGCGAGCTTCGCCGACTGGTTGCGCCAGTGCGCCGCGCAGCGGGTCGCGTCGTGAGCGACGCCGCCGCCGTCCACCTGCCGCCGCCGACCGCACGGCGACGCAGCGGGCCGCCCTATCCTGGATTTCGGCCCTTCCGGCGCGACGAATGGCAGATATTCTTCGGCCGCGATCGGCAAGTAAAGGCGCTGCTGAAGCTCCTGGCCGACCATCACTTCATCTGCATGCACGGCCCGTCCGGCTCGGGGAAGTCGTCGCTCATCGAGGCCGGGCTGATCGCCACGCTGGAGCGCGGGCACCGTCGCCTGGGCACGGACTGGTTCACCGGCACGTTCCGGCCTGGCGCCGCTCCCTTGCTCAATCTCGCCCGCGGCCTGCTCGACGCCCTGGGTGATAAGGTCGAACGCACCGAAGCATCGGTGGTCGAGATGCACAGCCGGCTGGTGCGACCCGGCGGCTCGATCGCCCGTGCCGTGCGCGAGTCGGGATTGCCGCGCGGCGGCAACCTTCTCCTGGTGGCGGACCAATTCGAGGAGCTGTTCCGCTTCCGTGCGTTGGGCGACCCGCAGGAAGCCGTGCGCTTCGTGGATCTGCTGCTCGACGTCTTCGACGAGCAGCCGGACGGGGTGCACGTCGCCATCGCCACGCGCACCGATTTCCTCGGCGACTTCTCCGACATCGTGGGCCTCGCCGAGGCGGCGAACGCCGCCCCCTACCTCACGCCGGCCCTGACCGAGGACGAGCTGCGGGCCGCCATCCGCGGTCCCGCCGAGTTGCACGGCGGCAGCATCGACCCGCAGCTCGTCGAGGCGCTGCTCACCGATTCCGCCGACGAGCCCGATCGCCTCCCCATCCTGCAGCACGCACTGATGCGGTGCTGGGACGTCGCCGACCGCCTCGGGACGCCGGGCAGGCTCACGTTCGACGTCTATCGCTCGGACGCGATCAGGAGCGTGCGCGACGCGCTCAACAGTCACGCCGATGAGGTGATGCAAAGCCCCGAGCTGAAAGGCCTGGAGCGCGACGTCGAGCTGACGTTCCGGGCGCTGACCGATCTCGACGGCCAGCGACGGGCGATCCGCCGGCCCCTGCCGTGGTCGCAGCTGCTGGCGGAGACCGGCAGCCCGCCGCCCGGCGAGGCGAAGGACGGCCACGCCGAGCCGCTGCCGGTGGAGCGCGTGGTCAACCGCTTCCGGGCGGAAGGCACGGGCTTCCTCGGGCGGCCACGCCCGGAGGAGAAGGAGCTGAAGCCGGACACCGTCGTCGACATCGCGCACGAGGCGTTGATCCGGCGCTGGCGGCGCATGAACCGCCGCGCCGAGCCGGGCAGAGGCCGGCCGCGCGATGGCTGGCTGTGGGATCAGGTCGAGGACGGCCATCTCTACCGCGCCCTGCTGATCGGCGCGCGGACCACGGACGAGGTCGTCAGCGCCGACAGCCTCGAGAGCCGGCTGGCCTGGTGGCAGCGTCAACCGCGCACGCCGGCCTGGGCACGCAGGCTCTCGGACAATCGCGACGCGACGGAGCAGGATGCCAGGAACGATCTCGCCGGCATCGAGGCGTTGTTCGAGCGCAGCGCGATGGCGCGAAAGCGCAAGCGCTGGTTCAGCCTCCTCACGCTCCTCGGCATGATCGCCATCGTCGCGGTGCCGATCTACATCGTCGTGAAGGAAGCCGAACGAGAGGAGGAACGACGGCTGGAGGCCATCCAGCGGGAAAAGGAACGGTCGGCCTTGAGGGAAGAGGACCTGATCAACCGGGGCCGGGCGGCCGCGGAGCGCGATGCCGCGCAACGACAGCTGGCCGATACCCAGGAAGCCCTTTCGCGGACGAAGGCCGAGCTCGAGGAGGCCAATCGTCGTCTTGCGTCGACATCATCGACCTCGGGCAGGGCTCCCGTGATGGTCGACACCCCGACATCGGGAGATCGGGTGGCTCAGATCGCCCTGAAGGTGCGCCCGGAACAGAAGCCCGAGACGACCGGAGCCCCGAGCTGCGAAGGCGCCTTGTGGATCGGCTCGGGCAACGCGGCGAATCTCGAGGTTGTCGACGGCACCTCCCGGCGGCCGGCCAGGCTGGACGAGGTCCGGACGGATCGGCAGTTCATCCTCGCCAAGAATCTCTACCTGCGCAAGGACCTGCCCAGGCGCGAAGGCTACGTCCAGCAGGAATCGATCGGCATCGCGCCCAGGGGCGCGCAGATCGTCGTCCTCGGCGATCCCGAGCGATTCGACCGGCCTTCGGGTCCGCAGTACTGGGTGAAAGCCCGTGTTGCCGGCCAGGTCTGCTCGCTGGTCTATTTTCAGTTCGCCAAGGGCTCGGAACCCGAGGCGCGCAAGCTCGCCAAGGCACTCGAGGCCGATGGCTATCTCGTGCCCGGCCAGGAGGCGCTGAGTTCCGCCGTCGGGCTCGCCGAGGTCCGCTACTACTACGACGACGATCGTGCTGCTGCCGAGCAATTGGCCAAGGATGCCACATCCGATGCCCGCGAGCTCGGCCTGGCCCGCAACCGAACAATCAAGGTGCAGGACCTCACGAGGTGGAAGGGCACCAAGCCGCCACCAGGGACATTGGAGCTGTGGCTCGACCTGTCCGACCGCTGATCGACACGACTCCCGACGGCCTGATCGATAAGACAAACATTCGCGGCGTGCGCTGCCGCTACTCGATCACCTCGTCGGCGGAAGCGACCAGCGTCGGCGCCACGGTGACGCCGATCTCCTGCGCGGCCTTGAGGTTCACGGCCAGGACGAACCTGGTCGCGTTCTGCACCGGGAGCTCCGCCGGCGTGCTGCCGTCGAGCACGCGATCGACATAGACGGCGGCACGCCGGATCAGGTCCCCCGGGTCGATGCCGTAGGACATCAGGCCACCCGCCTCGGTGATGAAGCGGTCGGCGTACACCGCCGGCAGGCGATGCCGGCCGACGGCGGCGAGAATGGTAGTGCGCCGCACGGCCGTGAAGATGTGCGGCACGGCGAGCATGCTGGCGCCCTTGTCCTGCGCAATCCGGGCGATCGCCGGCGCGATGTCGGATTCGTGCTCGATCGTCGAGGTGTGGAGGGTGATCCCGTAGGTCGGCGCGATGGCGTCGAGGGTACGCAGCATCAGATCGGCATAAGGTGCGGTCGCCGGGTTGTAGAGCGCCGTCGCCCGGGTCACAGGCGGGCTGAGCTGGGTCAGCATCGACAGCCACTTCCCGGCCAGCGGCGGATCGTAGTCGGCGAAGCCGGTGGCGTTGCCACCGGGGCTGGCCAGGCTGCGGACGAAGCCCTGCGCGACCGGATCGGTGACCCGCGCAAAGACGATCGGGATCGTGCGCGTGGCTCTCAGCAGTGCCGCGGTGGCCGGGCTGGTCTGGCAGAAGACGACATCGGGCGCCAGCGCGACCAGCTCGGAGGCGTAGCGCTCGAACAGGGCGCCTTCGCCGCTCGCCCAACGCCAGTCGATCGCGAGATTGTCGCCGGCGCGCCATCCGAGATCGCCGAGAGCGCGTACGAAGATGTCGGCGAAGCCCTTCCACAGAGGATCGCCGCCGGAGCCGGCCATCAGGACACCGAGCCGGCGCGCGCCTCCGGCGCCTCGAGGTTGGGCGCCCAGCGGACCCGGCAAGAGGGTCGCGGCGGTGCCCGCAAGCAGGGTACGCCGCCTCACAGGGCTGGAACCCATGACGTCACGTCTGATTTCACGCACGTCAGATCATACGCGTCGCCGTCACGCTGGTCTCAGCGGATTTTCCCTCCAGTGAAGATCGGGGCGGGGACCGCCCCGATCTTCACAGTATCGTGGTGCATGCCGGCGTACTGGGGATCTCCTCAGAAGAACTTCCAGAATACCCCGATGCAAGCGACGTAGATCGCAAGGATCAGGCCCGCGCCCAGCAGGTTGGCGCGCAGCACGTTGCCCTTGGGGAACATCCACCAGCCCATGCGGTTGGCGACCCAGGGGACCATGAAGCCGGTCAGGGTGACGCTGAAGATGTTGCCGATGAACAGGTTGAGGGCCCAAGCCACGTTCAGCTTGTCCTGCAGGACCGGCGTACCGAACCAGACGCCCCACAGGAACACGATGGGGTAGAGCAGCAGCAGCACGATCATGTCCATCTTCCAGACGGACAGGCCGCCACCGCCTTGCTTCTCGTCGCGGAACCATTGCTCGAAGCCGGTGCCGACGCGGGCGTGGAATTCCTCGGTGAGCGGCTCGGCTTCCTCGACGAGCTTCTTGCGCACGGGCGAATCGAGCCAGGCCTGCAGGTTGGCCTGGGTGTCGAAGCGCAGGATCGCGACGTAGTCGTCCTGAACGCCCGGCACGGGTGGCTCGAAACGATAGCCTTGCAGGCCGGGTGCCTTGGACTGGGCGGCGGCGATCTTGCGTTCCCAGGCGCGGTACTCGGCCTCCCTGCCCGGCTTGACCCGCGTGCTGATGACGACGGAAACCGGCGCAGGCTTCCTGCCGCCTTCGTCGTCGCGAACGATGTGCACATCATCGCGGCCAACCAGGAAGGGCGCCGCGCCCTCGATTCGCGTCTGGCGCTCGCTCGACGCCAGCCAGCGATGCGCGTCCTCCATCGCGTTGAAGCGCTGCAGGATCACCCAGTCGACCTGCAGCGGCGGATGGGGCGGCATCAGCCGCTGCTCGACGAAGCCCGGAAAGCCGGCGACGAGATTGCTCGTCTCGCCCTGCCAGCGCGCGAAGTCCTCGGATCGCTCCGGTCGCACGCTGGTCTGGGTTACGATGCTGACCGTCATGACGCCCTGGCCAGCGTCGCGAACAGGCGATCCGGCGTGAACGGCAGATGCGCGAAGCGTACGCCCGTGGCGTTGGCCAGCGCGTTGGAGACCGCCGGCGCCACCGGGTTGATGCCGCATTCGCCCTGGGACTTGGCGCCGAGCGGGCCGATCGCGTCGACCGTGTCGGCGAAGAAGATGTCGGTGTGCGGCGTGTCGGCGAAGGTCGGCACGCGGCAGTTGCGCAGCTGCGGGTTCACCATGTGGCCCTCGTCGTGGACCATCTTCTCGATCAGCGCCCAGCCGTAGCCCATGGCGACCGCGCCATCGAGCTGGCCACGGCACTGCATGGGGTTGATCGGCCTGCCGATGTCGGCGGCATGCACGCTGTGCAGGATGCGGATCTCGCCGGTGACGCGATGCACCGCGAGCCGCACCCCCTGCACGTTGAAGGCGATGGTGCGCGGCGACAGGTAGGCCCTGCGGCCGACCGCGAAGCGATGGTTGACCTTGGCGCCTTCGGCGTGGAGCTCGGCGAGCTTGATGCGCCGGTTGCCGCAGATCACCGCGTCGTTGTCGAGGCGGCACTGATCGAGCGGCGTCTTGGTGAAGCGCGCGGCGAAGTCGAGGATGTCGGCCTTCATTGCCTCGGCGGTCGCCAGCACCGCCTTGCCGGCGACCACCGTGCCGGTGCTGGCGAAGGTGCCGGTGTCGTAGGGCGTGCGGTCGGTGTCGGCGTTGATGATGTCGATGTCGGCGGCACGCACGCCGACCACGGCAGCCGCCATCTGCTTGTGCGCCGTGGTGATGCCGTTGCCCATCTCCGACGAGCCGCAGGCGAGATGGTAGGTGCCGTCGGGCAGCAGCTTCATCTCCGCCCCCGAGCGATGCTCGGTCGGCGGGCCGCATTCGAGCATGGCCAGCGCCGCGCCCGTGCCTTCGAGCCAGTCGTCACCCTCGGGCTTGGCGACGCCGTTGCCCTTCTTCAGCTCGCGCTCGACGATCTCGAGACATTCGTCGATGCCGTGGCTGCCGAAGCTCGCGTCGCTCGGCTCCATCCAGATCGATTCGACATTGTCGCCCGGGCGCACGACGTTCCGGCGTCGGATCTCGAACGGATCGATGCCCAGCACCCCGGCGAGCTCGTCCATGGCGCATTCCATGGCGAAGGTGGTCTGCGAGGCGCCGTATCCGCGGAAGCCGCCGCCCGGGATCATGTTGGTGTAGACGACGCGTCCGATGCCCTTCTTGTTGACGCAGCGATAGGCCGCGAACGGGCTCGCCATGGCGGCGGCCAGGGTCTCGCTGGCGTGATTGCCGTAGGCGCCGGTGTTGGAGACCACGTGGACGTCGAGCGCGGTCAGGGTGCCGTCCTTCTTGGCCCCGATCTTGACCCTGGTCGTCATCTGGTGCCGCGTCGTGGCGCCGATAAACTCGTCCTCGCGGGTCCACTCCCATTTCACCGGCCGCCCGTCGAGCTTCATGGTGGCGAACAGCGGCAGGTCCTCCGACACCATCTCCTGCTTGCCGCCGAAGCCGCCGCCGACGCGCTCGGTGAAGACATGGATCTGGGAAGCCGGGATGCCCATCAGATAGGCGAGCTTGGTGCGCGCCGCGAACGGGCCCTGCGAGCTGGTGCGCACGTGCCAGCGGCCATCCTTGCCGCGCCAGGCGATCGAACCGTGGGTCTCGAGATGCACGTGCTGGACGCGCGAGGTCGAGTAGGTGTTCTCGTGGATCACGTCGGCTTCCTGGAAGCCCCTCGCCACGTCGCCGATCTCGCCCTGCAGGGTGCAGAAGATGTTGCCGTTGTCGGTCACGACCTCGTGCTTCTCGTGCAGCAGGGGCGCGCCGGGCTCCATCGCGGCCACCGGATCGAACACCGCCGGCAGGATCTCGTAGTCGACGACCAGGGCGCGCACGCCCGCCTCGGCCGCCGCCTCGGTCTCGCCGATCACGGCGGCGAGGCGCTGGCCGACGAAGCGCGCCACGTTGTCCAGCATGTAGGTGTCGTCGGGATCGACGAGATGGTCCTCGTGCAGAGCCGTGCTGTAGAGCCGGCGCGGCACGTCCTCCCAGGTGTACACGGCGACGACGCCGGGGATCGCCAACGCCTTCGACTTGTCGATGCTCCCGAGGCGCGCGTGGGCATGCGGGGAGCGCAGCACCTTGAGGTGCAGCATGCCCTCCATCGCGATGTCCATCGTGTAGTGCGCCTTGCCGGTCAGGATTGCATCGGTGAACGGGTTGGGCAGGCTGGCGCCCAGCGCCTTGCCGGCGACGTCCTCCTCGATGTTGCTCTTGCCGTCGAGCGCATCGACGATCGAGCGATAGCCGGTGCAGCGGCAGATGTTGCCCTTGAGCGCGTGCAGCAAGTCGGCCTTGTGCGCCTCGTCGAAGGTCGCCGTGGTCATCATCATGCCGGCGGCGCAGTAGCCGCACTGGAAGGCCTGGGCATCGTGGAAAGCCTTCTGGATGGGATGCAGCGACCCGTTCGGAGCAAGGCCCTCGATGGTGGTGATCTTGTGGCCCTCGCCGCGGAACGCCGGCACCAGGCAGGAATGGAAGGGCTTGCCGTCCAGCCATACCGTGCAGGCACCGCAGTCGCCGGCGTCGCAGCCCTTCTTGACGCCGAACACCTCGAGATCGCGCAGGAAGGTGCGGAGGCACTGGCCTGGCCTGGGTTCGGCGGAATAGAGGCGACCGTTGACCTCGAACTTGCTCATGACAGCTCTCCGCGAATCTGTTCGGCGAGATAGAAGGTGACGTGGCGCTTGTAGGGAGCCGAGCCGTGCACGTCGGCGAACCAGGCGTCGGGCGGCAGGCGCGCATCGATCGCCTGGCGCAGCTCGGCGGCGGTCGGCGTCGTGGCGAAGCGAAGGTGGACCGGCCGCGGCGTCGCCGCGCTGACGGTCAGCAGGAAATCCTCGCCGTTGTCGCCGACGGTGGCGATGATCAGGGCGGCCGAGCGGCCAAGATGGGTGAGCGACACCTGACGCATGGCGAAGCGCTTTCGGAGCGCCGAGGCCGGCAGCAGGATCGATCGCAGCAGCTCGCCCTTCTGCAGGACGTTGGTGTGCATGCCGGTGACGAAGTCGACGACCGGCACCTGGCGCGGCGGGCCGTTCTGCGGCCACAGGGTGCAGATGCCCTCGAGCGCGGCGGTCAGCGAGACCATGGCGCCGGCCGGCAGCGACATCACCACGTTGCCGCCGACGGTCGCGGCGTTCCAGATCTTGAACGACATCAGGAAGCAGTCGATGCACTGGTCGAGCAGCGGCACCGCCTTCCACTCCGGCGGACCCTTGAAATCGTGCAGCTCGACGATCCTGCAGGTCGCCGCGATCTCCAGCCCGTGCGGCGTCACGGCGAGCGCGGGCCAGCCGAGCTGGTCGAGATCGACCAGCGTATCGACGCTGACCTGGGGCTCCGAGAACAGCCAGGTCCCGCCGCCCAGGAAGGCATGGCCGTCGCGCCATTCGACCTGGTCGAAAGACTTCGGCCGCTTCACCTCGACGATCGTATTGAGATTCATGCCATCCCTCCTGCTTCCTGTTCATGTTCTCCCGGACCGCGGGCGCCTGCCCTTCGGCAAGCTCAGGGCAGGCGCCCGCGGTCCGGAAGACCCTAGATTCGCCGCATCCCCCTTATTTCAGGTCGTCGAGCGAGGTCGCGCCTGGGCCCGGCGTGATCAGGGCGGGCCACTGGTGCGAGCCGAACGGCACCGCCGGCGGCAGGAAGGCCTGCTTGCCGCGACGCTGCATCTCCGAAACGATGGTCTTGCGCGCATCGCCACCCATCAGCTCGAAGTCCATCAGACGGTCGTTGTTGAAGAACAGGCCGCCCACCGCGCGGTCGGAGATGATGCGGGTCAGCGACGTCAACATGTCCTGCGGCGTGGTGGTGAAGGAGATGGTCTCGATCAGCAGAAGCCGGTCGTTGATCGCCTCGGGCGGAAAATACTGCGCGAGTGTGCTGAACAGCACGTTGTTCTGGCGCGCCACGTAGATCGTGTTGGCCGCGGCATAGACCTTGTTCCAGTCGTCGCCCAGGCTCGCTTTCCAGCCGTCGAGCACCTCCATCCAGTGCTTGACCTGGGTCGAGGCCGCCCAGTTGATGATCAGCTTGATGGGCGGCGCCTGCTTCTTGCCGAACGCCTCGACCGCATCCATCGCGATCACGCCCTTTGCCAGGCAATCATCCATGAAGGCGACATTGTTGGACAGGATCTCGCGCACCGCGGGCTTCCAATCCTCCTGCATGGGCACGTCCTTCAGCCCGTCGAGCGCCGTCTTCATCTGCGTGCGATAGGCGAGCAGCGGCGCCATCCAGCTCTTGTCGGCGGCGTTGTTGACATAGGGCAGGACGACCTCGGAGATCGCCATGGTGCTGTGGCCGGTCGACTTCAGCACCTGGTAGACCATCGGCACCGACGGCGCCTCTTCCGGCGGCTTGCCGGGCCGGTACAGGATCATCCGCCCGCCGGCGCCCGAGAACAGCGCCAGGATCATGGGGTTTCTCGCCATGATGTTGGCCTGGAAGATCTTGGCGGCGGCGTCGTAGAGCGCAAACATCGAGACGTTGAGCTGCAGGACGTCGCGCGTGGCCACCGCCGCCGGCGTCGGCGGTGTCGTGCCGACAAGGCCGCTCAGGTAGCCCGGAATGGTCCCCTGTGCCGACGCCGAGCCGGTGGCAAGGCCGGCTGCGAGCAAGCCCGCAGCCAGCTTCATTGAAAGTCTGTACATCACTCCTCCATTTCCGGCCCGACAATGGGCCGATCAAGTATTGCGATCGTTCGCACGCTCTAGAAAAGCACAGTGAGTCGAAGTGTCGTCATGAAAGAGCCCGGCACCGTGGGCGACTCGCCCGGTGTCGGGATGTAGGTCACGGTCGGCTGCAGGAAGGTCGAGGCGAAGAGATGCGCCTGGTAGTACGCCTGAAGCATCAGCTCGCTCGGCCGCTGGAAGATGTTCTGGTTGAGGCGCGACAGGGCGAGGCCGATACCCATGGAATCTCGCGCGCGATCTCCGATCAGGCCGAACCCGGTGGCGCCCGCACCGTAATACTGGCTGATCGGCATCGTGCGCGAGTCGTTCGCGCCCAGCTGATAGAAGACCGAGATCGACGAGTTCCTCACCCCCGGATTGACACCATAGGCGACGCGCTGCGAGCCGAACAGGTAGAACCCTCCGGCGCCATTCTCGGTTATGCCGTGAAATGTCACCTGGCCGGTCTGCCGCCACAGGCCGATGCCGAGCTGGCCGGGATGCTTGCCCTCGCCCAGCAGCCAATTGACGCCGATCTCGCCGATATTGAAGAAGTAGCCGTTGAACATCGGCGGATAGATGCCGGTCTGGATGCCGCGATAGCGATTGCCGTCGTAGACCCCGAGATTGACGTAGAAGGACTTGGTCGGCGTGAAGTTGACAGTCACGCCGTTGGCCGGGTTGTAGTAGCCGAGCGCGGCGCCGATCATCGAGGCGTTGACGAAAATCGGCGAGTAGAGGAGGCCGCTCACCGCGGGGATGTTCTGCTCCTCGTCGACCAGCGTGACGGGACGCAGGACGTTGCCGAAATCGTAGGTCGGCAGGCTGCGGCCGATCCGCATCTTCAGCACGTCCTCGATCATCTCCTGAAGGTACCAGGCTTCGAGGATCTCGGTGCGGTTGAAGGGCGGCAGGCCGACGATGCCGTTGTAGCCGGCGACGCTGCCGGCCTCCTCGTTGGTCTTCGTGCCGTTGAACTGGAGAAACTGGAAGCCGAACGACGCGCCGCGCCAGCCGACCAGCTTCTGGGCGTCGACGCCGAGGCCGATGACCAGCGCGCTGTTGTTCGTCCAGCCGCCCGGCTGCACGCCGCCCGCCACCACGACGTTGGTGTCGGCGAGCCACAGCCCGCCGAGCGTGACGCCCCATTCGTCCTTGAGGCCGAGTTGGCGACCGAGCCACCCGGTGCCGGTGATTCCGAAGTCCGTTGCCGCAGGGTTGCCGCTGACCGCCGCGACCCTCTCTGGCCGGCTCGCCTGAGTGGTCGCGTCCGGCGCCGGTTGGGCCCGGGACGCTTCGCCCGCGAGGGCGCACAACGCCACACCGAGTATCCCCAGCCGGCCCGATCGCCGGCCGCCACCACTCCCAAGGCGATGGCGGCCCATCCGACCCAGCATCGCGAACATCGCCCCAAATGCCATGCTTTGCCCCAAGACTCTGCACGACCCAACCCGCCTAGATGTACCTGCACCCGCAGCGCCTCCACGCATCAAGAAACGATCAAGATCGCCAAGGCTCGCTCCTGCGCCGGTCCAGATCTGTCGCCCGACCGCATTGCGCTGGCTGTCGGCTGCTCGCGCGCCACGCTCTTTCGGCCGAAGGCCGGTTGCTCGTCCGGGCAAAGCGGCGTCCCGGGGCCGCGGATGTTGGTCGAACGGTAGTCAAAAGAAGCTGCATTTACAGCGCCTTGGCGTGCAGACGGCCAGTCGCCAACTGGCTAGGATGCGCCTCCAGGAAAAACCGCCAGCTCGAGCGAAGCCCTCCCTGCATGCCGGCCTACGCGTTCGGTCCTTTCGTCCTCGATCCCGCAGAACGCTTGCTGTCGCGCGACGGGCTGCGCGTCGCCGTTCCCGGCAAGGCCTGGCAGATCCTTCTGCTGCTGGTCGAGGCGCGTGGCCGGCTGGTAACGCACGAGGTTTTGCGCGCCCGGCTCTGGCCGGACACCGTTGTCGAGGAGCGCACCCTCACCGTCCATGTCTCGACCCTGCGCAAATCCCTGGGCACCGGACCTGACGGCGGCTATTTCGAGACGGTGGCGCGGGAGGGCTATCGGCTCGCCGTGCCGGTGCACGTCCTGCAGAAAGCCAGCCCGCCGATGCAGGCGGGCGCCGGGCCGCTGCCCGCCGAGTGGAGGACCCTGGCGGTGAAGCCCTTCGCCACGCGCACCGTGGTCGACGCGGATACCTATATCGGCATCGGCATTGCCGATGCCGTCAGCACGGCGCTGGGCGCCGTGCCGGGCCTGACCGTCTGGCCGATCGACGCCATGGAAGATCCTGCCGGCGGGCGCGACACGATCGAGGCCTGTCGCGCGCTCGGCGTCGGGCACCTGCTGGAGGGCACGGTTCAGCGCAGCGCCGACCGGCTGGAGATACTGGCGAGCCTGATCGACGTGGAAAGCGGACGCCGGAAGTGGAGCGAGCGGTTCGAGCAGCCGCACGGCGATGGCGCAGCCTTGCAGGATGCGATCGCCAGCTGGGCCGCGAGCGCCCTGCCGCAGGCATCGACGATCGTTCATCGCGTGCACAGCTACCGGCCGAGCACGTCGGAGGCTTACTTCCTCCAGCTCCAGGCGCGGGCCAACCTCAAGCCCTTCATGCGGCTGCCGCTCCTCAAGGCGCTCAGCCTGTTCGAGCAGGCGGCCACCATAGATCCCAACTATGCCGTGGCCCATGCCGGGTTGGCGTCGACCTACCTGCGCATGTCGTCGACCGCCCTGCTGCGGCCGCTGCCGGTCGACGAGGCGATGCCCATGGCCCGCCGGTCGGCCGAGCGCGCCCTCGCCCTCGACGAGGGGTTGGCCGAGGCGTGGGCCGTGCTGGGCCGCGTGAAGATGGAGTACGATTGGGACTGGGACGGCGCAGAGGCCGACCTGACCCATGCTTTGGCCCTCAACGCCAGCTCGGTCGAGGCGCTTGCCGCGACGGCCGAGTTCCTGAGCGTCATGGGCCGCCACGACGAGGCGATCGAATCCATGGAGCAGGCGCGGCGGCTCGATCCGCGCAGCGTCGAGATGCTGCAGCATCTCGGCATCGTCTACTGGATGGCGGACAAGGCGGAGCAGGCCCTCGAGGTGGTTGCCGAGAGCCTTGTCATCGTGCCGGAGTCGCCACGTGGTCACTATGGGCGCATGCTGATCCTCGACCAGCTCGGCCGGCGCGACGAGGCGATGGTCGAGCGTCTGGCCACCCTGCGCGGGTTGAGCGTCGCCCAGGGACTGGCCGAGCATGTCGAGGCGCTGGCAGCGGGCCAGGGCTGGCGCGCCGCGATGGAGGCCTGGATCGGCCTGCTCGAACGCACCAACCGCTGGGAGGGCGCGGCGATGCAGTGGATGGCCGCCGGCGAGCCGTCGCGCGCCCTCGACGCCCTCGAGCACTGCGTCAAGGCACGCACCACGTACCTCGGATTTACCGGGCAGAGCCCATGCTTTCGCGCGCTCCATGGCGACGCGCGCTTCCAGGGCGTCTTGCGGGCGCTCAAGCTCGAGGGCCGGATCGGCATCGCGCGACGGGCGGGCCGGGTGCCTGTGCATCCGGGCAGATCGGCGGTCGACGGAAGGGAACCATGGACTTCAAGCTGACAGACGATCAACGCGCCATGGTCGCGGCGGTGCGCGCCGTCGCCCAGGAGAAGATCAAGCCGCGTGCCGGCAAGGTGATGGACGGCAGCTTCCCGCACGAGAGCTTTCGCGATCTCGCCGGGATCGGCATCCTCGGCATGGCAGTGCCGCAGGAGTATGGCGGCCTCGGCCTGCCGGTGTTCGAGACCGCGCTGGTGATCGAGGAGATCGCCAAGGCGTGCTACGTGACGGCGATCGGCGTCATGGGCATGGTCGGCGTCCAGACCAAGATCATCGACGCGTTCGCGCCCGAGCCGGTCAAGCGCCGCCTGCTGCCGGGCGTCGTGTCGGGCGAGACGATCCTGGCGATCTGCATGACCGAGCCGCACGCCGGCACCGACGTCGCCAACTACCGGACCAATGTCGACATCGAGAATGACCGGCTGGTTCTCAATGGCTCGAAGACGCTGATCAGCCGCGTCGACGAGGCGGCGGTGTTCGTCGTCTTCACGCGAGTCGACCGGCGGCCGGGCCAGGCCGGCATCGGCTGCGTGCTGGTCGAGCGCGGCACGCCTGGCTTCGACGTCATCGCCCGCTTCCACACCATGGGCGGCGAGAACTTGGCCGAGATCCGCTTCGACAGCTGCGAGTTGCCGCTGGAGAACCTGATCGTTCGGGAGGACGGCTTCAGGAAGCTGCTCAACGCCTTCAACACGCAGCGTTGCCTCAACCCCAGCATCTCGCTCGGCCTGGCCGAAGGCGCCTTCGAGGAGGCGGTCCGCTACGCCCGCAGCCGCGAGGCGTTCGGCCGGCCGATCGGGCAGTTCCAGGGCATGCGCTGGAAGCTCGCCGAGATGTATCGCGACATCGAGGTCGGCCGCGCCATGCTCTACCGCGCCTGCGCCACCGCCGACCCCTTCCCCGACCCGCACCAGGCCGCCATCGCCAAGATGTACTGCAACGAGATGGCCATCCGCGTCACCAGCGAGGCCATCCAGGTCCACGGCGGCTACGGCTTCACCGACGACTGCCCGGTCTCGCGTCTGTATCGCGGCGCGCGCTACGGCACCCTGGGCGGCGGCACCACCGAGACGCTGAAGGAACTGGTCGGCAAGCACATCATGAGCAGCTTCCCCGACCTCGACGGCTTCCTCGAGACGGGGACGTTCTGATCGCCGCCGACTGACCAAGGGAGAGCGGCGATGGGCACCGTCCTGGTGACCGGCGGTTCAGGCTTCATCGCCAGCCATTGCATCGTCCAACTCCTTGCCGCGGGCCATCAGGTGCGCACCACGGTGCGCAACCTTCGGCGCGAAGGCGAGGTTCGAACCATGCTGACATGCGCCGGTGCCGGCGAGACGCGCGATCGTCTGGCGTTCCTCGCCGCCGACCTCCAGGCCGATGCAGGCTGGCCGCAAGCCGCCGAAGGCTGCGACCACGTCCTGCATGTCGCGTCGCCCTTCCCCGTGGGCGTCCCCCGCCACGAGGACGAGCTGATCGTGCCGGCGCGCGACGGCGCGCTCCGGGTATTGCGGGCCGCGCGCGATGCCGGCGTTGGCCGCGTGGTGCTGACCTCGTCCTATGCCGCGATCGGCTATGGCCTGCCCGCACAGACCGCGCCGTTCGACGAGACGAGCTGGACCGACGCCGCGGCGGCAGGCCTCAGTGCCTACACGCGGTCGAAGACCCTGGCCGAGCGCGCGGCGTGGGACTTCATGGCACGCGAGGGCGGCAGGCTGGAGCTCGCGGTCGTCAACCCGGTCGCGGTCCTCGGCCCGGTGCTGGGGCCCGACTATGCGGCCTCGATCGTGCTGGTGCAGCGCCTGCTCGCCGGCACGGTTCCGGGCTGCCCGTGGATCCAGTTCGGTGTCGTCGACGTGCGCGACGTCGCCGACCTGCACCTGCGCGCCATGACCGATCCTGCCGCCAGAGGCGAGCGCTTCCTGGCCGGCGCCGGCGACTTCCTGTCGGTGCTGGAGATCGCCCGGGTGCTGAAGCGTCGCCTGGGTGCGCGGGCGCGGCGCGTGCCGACCTGGCAGCTGCCCGACTGGCTGGTCCGCCTGGCCGCGATCGCCGATCCGGCCGTGCGCCAGGTGCTGCCCGAGCTCGGCAAGGTGAAGAACGCCAGCAACGCCAAGGCGCGACGCCTGCTCGGCTGGTCGCCGCTCTCGAACGAGGATGCGATCGTCGCCAGCGCCGAGAGCCTGCTGGCGCTCGGGCTGGTGAGATAGCAGCGTCAGGCCGATTCTCGTCAGCGCACCATGGCCGCGTTCGACTATACGGTCAGAGCTGCCGGCCTCGGTGATCCGGCGTCCGCCCTGCCGCTCTTACGCCAGGATCGCGCAAAGCCCCGAGGATACGACAAGCTTCATGGACGTGCTGGGTGGCACCCTGGCCTTCAATGCGTTCTTCAATCCGGCGAACCTGTCGCGACAGATGCGACGCTAGCCTCGCGCCCGAGCTCAAGCGACGGCCGGACGCGTCGCATCCTGTCGACAATTGTGGTCCACTCGCTCGGCAATGAATGAGCTCGTCCCATGACCCGGCTGCGGGTCGCCCTTCGCGTGCCGGTCGGCCGGCCCCTGCCCGACATCACCGATTTCATCGTCCGGTGCGAGGACGCAGGCTTCGACGGCGTCGGCATCCACGACCATCCTTCGAGTGGCCGGGACGCCTACCTCGCGTTGGCGCTGGCGGCTCGGGCGACGCAGCGGCTCAGGCTGTTCCCCGCCACCTCCAGCCCCGTCGTCCGCCACCCGCTGGTCCTGGCTTCGCTCGCCCACTCCCTGGAGGAGATCGCCCCCGGGCGCGCCTGCCTCACCGTGGCGCCCGGCTTCCTCTCGACGCGCAGCATCGGCAAGCCGCGCGCCGGGGTCGCCGTCATGCGCGACGCGATTCGCGACCTGCGCCGCCTGCTCGCCGGCGAGGAGGTCGGGTTCGGCCCGACGTCGCTCCGCCTGCGCAACCGCAGCGCCCGGCCGACGCCGGTCCACCTGCTGGCGGCCGGTCCTCGCATGATCGAGCTGGCGGGCGAGGTGGCCGACGGTGCCTTCCTGATGGTCGGCCTGCATCCGGCTGCCGTGCGCGCCGCGCGGCGCCACCTCGAGGCCGGAGCGCAGCGGGCAGGCCGCTCGCTGGATGGCTTTCCAGTGACGTTCGTCGTCACGCTCGGTCTCGGCCAAGACGGCGAGATCGGCGCCCGCTGGATGCGCAGCTGGTTCGCCCCGGGCCAACCCTTCCTCGCCTATCCGAGCGCGTCCAACCTGCGCTGGCTCGGCGAGGCTGGCTTCGACATCAGTGAATCGCACGACCCGACGGCCATTCCCGAGGATCGCGCGCAGGAGATTGCCGATGCCTTCGGCCTGTTCGGCTCGCCGGAACGCTGTGCCGAGCATCTCCTGCGCGCCCGCGACGAGGCCGGCGTCGACGACGTCTTCCTTTTCCCGGCGCACGATCTCGCGGGCGGCTACGCCATGCCTGAAGCGGAGGTCATGGCCTTCCAGCGAGTCATCCGGCCTCTGCTGTCGGCCTGAGGCGCATCCGCGGGGTCGCATCCCGGTCGCCCCCAGGGCATTCGCATATGGACAATAAACTCCGTCATCCCGACCGGAGCTGCGCGTAGCGCGGCGTAGTGGAGGGACCTCTCTTCCTGCAGCATCAACAAGAAAGGTCCCTCGACTACGCCGCCAATGGCGCTGCAAGCAGCGCCTGATCGGACGGCTCCGCTCGGGATGACGGAGTTTATTGTCCATATGCGAATGCCCTGCGGTCGCCCCGAGCGGCGCGGAGGGTCTCGCTGCCAATGCCACGAGTGCGCCTCCAGGTTTCGTGGGATTGGATCGCCGGGAAGACGGGGCGACAGGATGGATGCGCGTGCGCCCGATCACATCGCAGGCTCAGTACGCGAAAAGATTGTCGCGGAAGTGCCGGTGCGCATAGGCGGTCCGCACCAGGCCGCGGCGTTGCAGGATCGGCACCACGCCGTCGGTGATCTCGGCCACATAGCGCCGCGTCAGCGGGCCGGTGAAGACGAAGCCGTCGCCCCCTACCTCCTGCATCACCTCGGCCATGGCGCCGGCGACGTGCTCGGGCGTGCCGACGAGGTCCTCGTAGCCATAGCGGTAGTTGGCGGCGATCTCGCGCAAGGTGCGGCCCTGCGCCAGGAAGCGCTTGAGCGTGCCTTGCTGGCCGTTGGTGGTGAGCTCGCCGATCGGCGTGTCGAGGTCGAAGGTGGAGAAGTCGATGTCGGTGAGGCTGCCCATCATCGCCAGGGTGACGGCAGGTGACTGCTCGCGCTGCGCCTGCCGGCGATCGCTGCGCGATCGTGCCTCCTCGTTGGTCTCGCCCAGGGTCGGCGCGACGACATAGAGGATCTTGCAGCTGCCGGGATCGCGGCCCTCGGCGACGAGGCGGCGGCGCATGTCGCCGCGGAACTCCTTCATCTCGGCGATGGTGCTGACGGCAACGATCACCGAATCCATGTGCCGGGCGGCGAAGGCCCGCCCTTGCGGCGAGCCGCCGGCCTGCACCAGGACCGGCCGCCCCTGCGCCGGCCGCGCCGTGTTGAGGGGGCCGCGCGAGGCGAAGAAGCGGCCCTTGAAATCGATCGCATGGACCTTGCGATGATCGACGAAGACGCCCGCCTCGCGATCCTGGACGATGGCGTCGGGCTCCCACGATTCCCAGAGCCGGATCACGAGGTCGACGAACTCCTCGGCCATCTCGTAGCGCAGGTCGTGCTCGAGATGGGCCTCCAGGCCGAAATTCTGGGCGGCGCGCTCAGCCGTCGAGGTGACGAAGTTGCAGCCGACGCGACCCTTCGACATGAGGTCCAGGGTGGCGATCAGCCGGGCCAGCAGGAAGGGCGGGTAAAAGCTGGTGGAGATGGTCGGCACGATGCCGAGATGCGTCGTCGCCTGGGCGAGTAGCGGCACCAGCGGCAACGGATCGTTCTTCGGCGCGCGCAGGGCGCGCGCGAGATAGAACTCCATCGAGCCGCCGTGGTTGTCGGGCACGAACAGCGAGTCCTCGAGCAGCAGATAGTCGAAGCAGGCGCGCTCGAGCGCCCGGGCGAGGTCGATGTGAAGATCGGGCTGGGTCCAGTCCTCGCCATCCGAGCCGCCCCATTCCTGGTTCCAGCCATGCACGCCGTAGCTGTTGCCCAGGAACCAACCGAGGTGAAAGGGACTGGCCGCCAATGCACACCTCTCCATCATGGAACAAGTGGAAGCGATGCAATCTGTAGACCAGTCGACGGTCCCCTGGACGCTCAACCTGCTCAATCTCGCGGTAGTGCTGTTCCTGGTGGCGCGCCGGCGTGGCCTCGGACCGCGCGCCGCCGCTGCCTGACGGTCAGTTGCGCGGCGACAGGACGACGAGCAGAGGCGTGAAACGCCGGATGTGGATCGGCAGCGTGGCAGCGAGCGAGTCGATCGCGGCGTCGGCCTGGCCGGCCTCGAAGGCGGCACTGACAGGGATGTCGCCGAGCCGCGCCTCGGTCAGCACGATGAGGCCCATGCGGTAGCGCTGCAGGTCGGCGACGACGTCGACGAGCGGAGTCTCGTGAAAGGCCAGTCGGTCCTGCCGCCAGGCCTCGACCCTCTCGAGATCGGCCTCGCGCAGGTCGCCCAGGAGCCCGCGGCTGGCGCGCACCTGCAGGCCCCTTTCGACGACGACCGGCGGACGTCCCCCGGCCGTGACCTCGACCGACTGGTCACTGACGGCGACCGTCACGTTGCCATCGCCCAGCTTGACGTCGAATGCAGTCCCGAGGGCGCGGATGCGCGTCCCCTCGGCCTCGACCACGAAGGGCCGACCGGCATCGCCGACGACCTTGAAGAAGGCCTCTCCCTCGTGCAGCACGACGCGACGGACGCCGGCGGCGAGATCGACCGAGATCGACGACGCGCCCGCCAGCTCGACGCTCGAGCCGTCGGCCAGCGTCACCGAGCGGCGTTCGCCGATGGCGGTGGCATGATCGGCAAGCAATCCCGGACGCCACAGCAGCGCCCCTGCCGGCGCCGCGATGCATACGGCGGCGACGGCCGCGACCAACAATCCGCGGCGGCGCTTCGCCGGCGGACGATTCAAGGCGGTTGGCCGCAAGGCCGGGTCGGCGCGCAAGGGCGGCGGCCGCCTCATCACGACGGTTGGCGGCTCCGGGATCACCACGGTGGCCTGCGGGCTGTTGGCGAAGGCCGGGCCGATCTTGCCGACCCGCATCCAGACGCGCTGCGCATTGCGCCAGGCCGTCTCGTGCTCCGGCTTCTCCTTCAGCCAGAGCGAGAACGCTCGACGATCGTCATCGCTCGCTTTCGGGTCCTTCAGCACGCCGAACCAGCGCAGCGCCTCCTCGATCAGCGGATCCCGATGTTGCTCCTGCATGATGCTCCGGAATGACGCACACTGCGGTGCATCCCCTGTCATTAGCAGCTTGTGGCGAGCGACACCTGAGACAAAATCGTGGACACGTGGGACATAGACGCGCGTCGATGTGCGAATGCACCACTGTCCCACCGGAGCCGCTTGCCATGCGTAACGTCGACGTCCGCCTGCATCGTGATTTCGCGATCGGCACGACCCATCCGCGCTTGTTCGGCGCCTTCCTTGAGCATCTGGGCCGTTGCATCTACGGCGGCATCTTCGAGCCCGGCCATCCCGCCGCCGATGCCCGGGGATTCAGACAGGACGTCATGGCGCTGGTGCGCGAGCTGGCGCCGACCATCGTGCGCTATCCCGGGGGCAACTTCGTCTCGGGCTACAATTGGGAGGATGGCGTTGGGCCCGCCAGCGAGCGGCCGCGCCGCCTCGACCTTGCCTGGATGTCGACCGAGACCAACCAGTTCGGCACCAACGAGTTCATCGACTGGTGCCGAATGGCCGGCATCGAGCCGATTCTGGCAGTCAATCTCGGCACCCGCGCGGGCGATGCCGCCCGCAACATGGTCGAGTACTGCAACCATCCCTCGGGCACGACGCTCTCCGACCTGCGCCGCCAGCACGGCTGGGAGCGGCCTCATGGCGTGAAGTTCTGGTGCCTCGGCAACGAGATGGACGGGCCGTGGCAGATGGAGGCCAAGACCGCGACCGAGTACGGCCGCATCGCCGTCGAGGCGGCCAAGATGATGAAATGGATCGACCCGTCGCTCGAGCTCGCTGCCTGCGGCTCGTCGGGCCGGCGCATGGCGACCTACGGCGCCTGGGAGCAGACCGTGCTCGAGCACACGTTCGACCACGTCGAGTACATCTCGCTGCACACCTATCTCAACAACTACGACGGCGACACGCCGGCCTTCCTGGCCAGCCCCGACCTGATGGACGACTTCATCGACGAGGTGGTGGCGATCGCTGACGCCGTGGCCGCGCGCCGCCGCTCGGCCAAGCGCATCATGCTGAGCTTCGACGAATGGAACGTCTGGTATCGCACGCGGTGCAATCGGCGTGATCGCGTCAGGGAGGGCTGGCCGGTCGCGCCGCCGATCCTGGAGGAAATCTACACCATGGGGGATGCGCTGGCCTTCGGCGGCTGCTGCATCTCGCTGCTCAACCATGCCGACCGGGTGACCGCCGCCTGCCTGGCCCAGCTCGTCAACGTGATCGCGCCCATCATGACCGAGACCGGCGGCGCGGCGTGGCGCCAGACCATCTTCCATCCGTTCGCCCATTTCAGCCGAATGGGTCGCGGCCGCGTGCTGCGCGCCCAGATCGACTCGCCGACCTATTCAGCACGCTACAACGATCCCAACGGCCCGAACGACGAGCTCTTCGCCATGCCGGCCGTGCCCTACCTCAAGCTCGCCGCCGTGCACGACGATGCGGCCGGCACCCTTACCTTGTTCGCCGTGAACCGCAGCCTGACGGAATCGCTGCCGCTTCGCGTGCAGGCCGCCGGGTTCGACGCGCCCATGGTGACCGAGGCCTTGCAGCTCTGCGACCCCGACCTCGAGGCGGTGAATACGAGGCAGCAGCCCGACCGCATCGCGCCCAGGCCGCTTGCCGGCGTCCGCCTCGATTGCGGCCGGATAGAGGCGTCCCTCGCCCCGGCATCGTGGAACGTCATCCGGTTGGCGGCGCAATGATCCGCTGAAATTCAGCACCGGCCCTGTCAATCGACCGAACCTCGCCCGTCTGAGGGGCATGGAGCCGCGTGGTGCGGCTGCCTCCTCTCAGGGAGAGCTCGATGTTCAAGCGGTCTCGCATGGCGGTTTCCGCCCTCTTTGCCCTCGGCCTGGTCGCCGCGCTGGCCGGC
Source organism: Reyranella sp. (assembly GCA_022844015.1). GTDB lineage: Bacteria > Pseudomonadota > Alphaproteobacteria > Reyranellales > Reyranellaceae > Reyranella. The sequence goes on from JALHMO010000002.1 coordinate 73,710, forward strand.
ATGACGGCCATCCCGGCCTCGGCGGCGCCCGGTCAGGTCTGCTACTTCGGCGAATGCCGCGTCTCGACGGGCCCGAGCGCGCAGCCGGCACCGTCCGCGACCCGGTCGCAGCTGATCGCCAAGCGCGGCAGCTGGAGCGCCCACCTGGTGGGCGAGCAGGCGGTGATCGTCGACGAGTTCAACAATGGCGCCAGGTTCGCCATCGTTGCCCGCGCCGACGGGCGGTTCGGCCTGGTGCTGACCCATCCCGAATGGCGGCTGAAGCAGGGCCAGCGCGCGTCGATCAAGGTGACGATCGACGGCGACGCGTACCAGGGTACGGCGGTCGTCAACGGGCACGGCATGCTGGAGGTCGCGGACGCCAGCAAGGACATGCTGAAGGCGCTGTTCCGCGGCCGCCAGGGGCGAATCGAGGTCGGCGACTACAGCTTCGACATGACCAACCTGGCCGATGCCACGGCCGTCACCCAGGCGGCGGTGAAGCATCTCGAGACCGCCGGCCGATAGGCGAGCGGGCGAACGGGGCGCGTCCGGGAAGCCGGGCGCGCCCCCGGCACGCCGGAACCAGTTCAGGGTCGACCTCATTGCTCTTCCGGACCGCGAGCGTCCCGCTCGCTCGTGATCAAGAGCGAGCGGGACGCTCGCGGTCCGGAAGACCATGAACTCACACTCGCGGTTCCGGTGGGCCGGCGCCACCTCTCACCTCAGCTGGGCGAGCAGGCCGGCGAAGATGCGGGCGCGCGGCGCCAGCGCGGAGATGACCAGGTGCTCGTCGAGCGTATGGGCGCCGCCTCCGACGACACCCAGGCCGTCGAGCGTCGGGATGCCCAGCGCGCCGGTGAAATTGCCGTCGCTGCCGCCGCCGAACTGGCCATGCTCGAGCGTGATGCCCAGCTCGGCCGCGGTCGACCTGGCGATCTCGAACAGCTGCAACGTGCCGGGCGAGGCCTGGAACAGCGGCCGCTCGGCGCCTTTGACGACCTCGAGCTCGACGCCGGCGATCGGCGATTTCAGGTTCGCCATGAAGTCATAGACGCAAGCGAGATTGTCCGGCGAAGAGGCGACGCACAGCACCTGCGCCGTGCATTCGGTCGGGATCACGTTGACGAACAGGCCGCCATTGACCACGCCGACGCTGAACGAGACCAGCCGGCTCATGTCCGTCGCGCTCTCGATGGTCTCGATCAGGCGCGCCATGGCCCGGATGGCGCTGCGGCCCACTGCGTTGTCGGCGCCGGCATGGGCGGGCCTGCCGCGCGTGCGGATCGTGTAGCGCACGAAGGCGTGCCGGCCGCTCACGAGCTTGCCGAGGCGCGACGGCTCCGGCACCAGCACATACTTGTGGCGCAATGCTTCGCGCTCGATCAGGGCACGCGTGTTCGGACTGCCGAGCTCCTCGTCCGGGATCATCATGAAGGTGACCGGCAGCTCCGTCCTCCCGCTCTCGGCCTGCAGCCGCCGCAGCGCATAGAGCGCGAGGTAGAGGCCGCCCTTCATGTCGAACACGCCGGGCCCGAACAGGCGATCCTCCTCGATGCGCAGCTTCAACGGTCCCTCGATCGTGCCGATGGGATGAACCGTGTCGAGATGACCCAGGACCAGGATGCCAGGACCCTGCTGCCTGCCCTCGAAGCGCGCCCGCATGATCGGGCCGCAATCGCCGCCGGCCGCTTCCTTGTCGATGGCGGCGCCGGCCTGCCGGAAGTCGCGCTCGGCAAGGTCGAACATGCGGGCGACCGCTTCGGGCGTCACCGAGGGGCTCTCGACCGCCGCCCAGCGCATGATGCCGTCGAGGATCTACGGCGAGGAGAAGCTGTTGCCGACCTGGTTGCCCACTACTATGCCTCGCGCGGCAGGTATTTCGAGTCGAGCCAGCCGCCGTCGACCACCAGGGTCTGCCCGACGATGAAGCCCGCATCCTCGGAGCAGAGAAACGCCACGACGCCCGAGATGTCGGCGGGCTTGCCGACGCGGCCGAGCGGGGTCGGCTCGACCATGGCCTTGCGGTACCAGGCGTCGCCGGCGATCCGCTGCGCGGTCATCGGCGTCTCGATGACGCCGGGCGCGATGGCGTTCACGGTGATGCCCTGCGGCGCCAACTCGACGGCGACCTGGCGCGTGAGCTGCGCCACGCCAGCCTTGGCGACGGAGTACGCCACCGAGCCGGGGAAAGCGGTGAAGCCGAACACCGAGGAGATGTTGACGATGCGGCCGCCCGGTCGCCGGAAATGCGGCAGCAGGATCCGGCACAGCCGATAGACCGAGGTGAGGTTGATGTCGAGGAAGCGCTGCCAGTCCGCCTCCTCGGTCTCGGCCAGGGGCCGCGCCCCGCCGATGCCGGCATTGTTGACCAGGAAGTCGAGCGGCCGGCCGCGCTCGCGCACCAGCCGCTCGACCGCCGCCGCCGTCTCGACAGCCCCGACATCGAGGACGTGGGCTTGCCAGCATCCCGCCGGCGCCTGGGCAAAGGTCGCGTCGCAACGCTCGCGATCGACGGCGATGATCTCGGCGCCCTCGGACAACAGCCGCTGGCCGATGCTGGCGCCGATACCGCGTGCCGCCCCCGTGACGAGGGCGAGCTTGCCGTCGAAGCGTCCAGTCATCCGAGGCGTCCCTTCATCGGCTCATGCCGCCTGGCGCGTCAGGTCGAGCGATTGCGGGAAGCGGCGATCGCCATCAGGGTCGAGCACCGGCGTGCGACGCAATGTCCGCGCCTGGCTGCGATCGAACGTCTCGCGCGCATGCTGCAGGCAGACATTGTCCCAGAACGCGAAGTCGTCCACCGCCCATTTGTGCCGGTAGCAGAAGCGAGGGTCGGCGATCTGCCGGCGCAGCAGGGCGATCAGCGCGTCCTCCTCGTTCCGGTCCGCGACGCCTTCGAGGCGCAGGGTCGTATGCTCGCTGAGGAACAGGGCGGTTCGCCCGCTTGCCGGGTCGGTCCAGAGCAGCGGATGCCGGGCCATCTGCACGTCGGCCGGCATCGCCTCCGGGGTCGGCCGCTTGTTGTAGTCGCCGGCATAGTCGAAAGCCTGCACGGACGCGAGGTCCCGCAGACGCGCCTTCACATCGTCGGCCAGCGACTCGTAGACCTCGCAGGCGTTGGAGAACAGTGTGTCGCCGCCGATCGACGGGATCGCCATCGCATAGAGGCCGATCGCCTTCAGCGGATGCTGGAAGAAGGTATTGTCGGAGTGGAACAGAAGCTCGCCGTCGCCCAGCACGCCGCCGGGCGCCACGTTGGACACCAGGACCGTATCCTTGGTCTTCATCGCCGGGCTGCGATGGGAGATCGGGCCGAACAGCCTGGCGAAGGCCACCTGTTGCTCCTCGGCGAACTTCTGCCGCCGGAACAGCAGCAGATGATGCTCACTAAAAAGCTCGATGAGCGCGCCCGCGATGTCGTCGGTCAGGGGCCGCGACAGGTCGTGATCGACCTCGACGCCCCACGAGGGCATCAGCTTCCTGTAGGCAAGAGCGGCCATGGCGTCTTCCGGTCCAGTCCATGCGAGCAGCGAGTGTTCCATGCCGACCGGTCTCGAACAAGTTCGCGCATCGGCGCAACGCCCCAGGGACTGCTCTCGTCTGCCTCTGGCATCGTGGCGCGTCCCATCGCATAGTAAGCGACATGGCACGCGCCACCACCAGGAAGGCCAGCACGGCCGGTGACAGGACGTCGTTGCATCTGCGCATCGACTTCGGCGGCGAGCGCTCGATCGGGCCGGGAAAGATCCGCCTGCTCGAGTTGATCAACGAGACCGGCTCGATCTCGGCCGCGGGCCGCGCCCTGGCGATGTCCTATCGCCAGGCATGGCTGCTGGTCGACGAGCTCAACCACATGTTCCGCGAGCCGGTGATCGTCGCACAGACGGGGGGTGGTGGCGGCGGCGGCACGATCGTGACCGAGACCGGTAACGACATCGTCCGCCTTTACCGCGAGATGGAACGGCGTGCCTACGGCGCCTCGACCGCCGAAATCCGCTCCCTGTCCCGCCTGCTGACTCCCGCTGGCGGACACAAGCCGCATTGACCGCCTCGGGCAAGCAGCGGGCGGCACCCGAGATCCGCAAGAGCGTCGACGCCGAGGCTATGCCGTAAGAGCCCCGCGGATCGGCGATACCGGCAGATCGCTCTGCCGTGTCAGGAACGCCGACCCGGGCGTGCCGGCGCGTATCTTGGTCAGGACCTCCTCGGGATCGTACTCGACGCCGATCGGGTTGGTCGCGAAATGCGGGCCGTTCATGTAGTCGTTGGCGGCATCACTCGAGCCGAAGGCGTCGACCTGCATCTCCATCTGGTTGCCGTCGGGATCAGCATAGTACATCGACATCGTCACGCCGTGATGGATGCACCAGTAGGGCAGGATGCCCTTCTCCTTGAGCTGGGCGTAGTTCTCCACCAGATCCTCGACCGAGCCATAGGTGTAGGCGACATGATCGACGCCGATGACGCCGCGCCGCTCGCCCGCGTCGGCCTCGGGCTTCACCGCCGACAGGTTGACCAGCGCGACGCGATGATGCTCGTCGTCGTAGGTCAGGAACGCCAGGACGGGGTTCTGGTACTGAACCTTGCAGTCGAAGACATCGCGATACCACTGGATCATCCTGTCGAACTGGCGGGTGCGATAGACGACGTGGACGAAGCGCGACGGGCGGATGCGTGACATGACCGGCTCGATTCCTTGGGGTCGGGAGAGTGGACCCTACCAGCCATAGGCGCCAAACGACAAAGAATCCTCACCCTGAGGAGCGACCCGCAGGGTCGCGTCTCGAAGAGTCCGGCAAATGCTGCGACACTGCTGTTTCAGCAGGTTCGTACGTAGCCCATCCTTCGAGACGGCCGCTATGCGGCCTCCTCAGGATGAGGTCTTTGCGGGCATGGGCCTCAACTCCCCGCCGCGACCGCCACAGCCGGTGGTTTCGTGACGGCGACGGCGTGCTGGGCCATTGCGCGGCAGATCGTGGCGATGTCGCCCGCCAGGATGTCGCGCGCCGCGACGATCGTCTCGACCGGCCGAGCCGCCATCGTCGCCGACTCGTAGTCGATGACGACATGGCAAGCGCGATTGCCGACGTCGACGCCGAGCTTGCGAGACGTATAACGCCGCACCGCCACGGACGGCCGCGAGGCATAGCAGACCACGGGAATCGCCAGCGTGCCTTCCTGCAGCGGCCCGATCGGCAGGTTGTCGCCATGGCGCTGCCGGATCGCCTCGAAGCCCATCCGGCGCAGCGCATGGCCGAGAATCGCCGCCGCGGCATCGTCGATCTGGCCACGACCGCCGATGCAGACGAAGCGTACGCGGGCCGCGGCATCGGCGGCGGCCGGCGTCTGCGGTGCCCTTTCGGCCGGGTCAACGTCGATGAAATCGAGGATCTCGTCGGTGCCGTCGACGATCGCGTCGACCTGGGCCGTGGTCAGCCGGTCCAGCACGCGATCAGCCTCGGCCAGCACCACCATGCGCCCCATGGCGTCGTCGAGGCCCTTCTCGGGTCCCTTCTCCTCGATCTCAGCGAGCGCCACACCGGACGCGTCGACGACGGCGCGCCGGATCAGCCGACCATAGATCCGCTGATAGGGCGTCAAGGCCGGCTCGTGGCCGAGCAGGATCTGGAGAAAGCGGAGCTGCGGCACGTGCCGGCCGAGAACCAGCAGGCAGATGGTGAGCGGCGTCGACAGCAGGATGCCCACTGGTCCCCACAGCGTGGCCCACAGGATCGCCGACAGCACGAGCGCCAGGGGCGTCACCCCGACCGACTCGCCGAACAGCACGGGCTCGACGACCTGGCCGATGAGGATGTCCCACAGGACGATCCATCCCAGCACGAGCAGAGGATGCAGCCAACCCGGGGCGATCGCGAAGGCGATCAGGGTGGGCAGGAGCGCGCCGACGACCGCGCCGATGTAGGGGACGAAGCGAAAGCCGCCGGCCAGCAGACCCCAGAGCGCGGCGTTGGGCAGCCCGAGCGCGAACAGCCCGGCTCCGACGACAGTGGCAAAGCCGAGATTGGTGACGACCTGCAGGGTGAGCACGCGGCCGAGGCGGTGGGCCGCGTCGGCAATGGCCTCCGAGGTGGCGTGCACGTCGTTGGCGCCGAACAGTCGAACGATCTGGTCGCTGAGATGCTCGCGATCGAGCAGGATGAAGACGACCAGGATGACGACGATGCTGATGCTCAGCACCGGAGAGACCAGCGGCGCCAGCAGGGCCGCGATCCGCTCGAACCCGGAATCGGTCTGCAGCTGGACCACGCGTTCGGGCGCGGCCTCGACGTTCGCCGTGAACTCCTGGCCGAGCGCCACGAGCATCGCCATGAAGCGGCCGACCGCACCGCCTCCCTGCAGGATCTCGCGAATGTCCTGGACCTTCTTGTGGAGGTTCGCCTGGTAGTCCGTCAGGCTGCCGGCCACCTCGGCCAGCTGCACGGTGATCAGCACGGCCAGCAACCCGATGAAAACGATGGCGGCCAGCACCACCACCGTGACCGACAGCGGCAACGGCATGAACCGGCTCGCCAGCGACACCGCCCGGCCCAGAACGAAGGCCAGGAGCACGGCCACAGCGCACGGCAAGAGAACGTCGCGACCGAAGTAGAGGGTGAGGATTGCCATGCCGCCCAGCAGGCACAGGGCGGTCAGCCTGAGCAGCGGGGTATCGGGACGATCGACCGTCGAACGGGGAATCGTGCTCATGACCACCTCTTCCGCGCCCGTCAGGCCAGCGACGCGACCGCGGTGCACGTCAGGCCGGTCTAACCAAGCCATGGATGAACGCCAGCTTGTCGACTGCGGATTGCGACAGCACGAACGGATAGAGGTCGGGCTGACCCATCGAGCGATTGAGGCAGTTGAGCGCCACCGAAAGCGGCAGCCAGCTCTCGACCAGCTGGGTAACCGTCTCGGCCCGATAGGGCGCGAAATCGACCGTCGAATCGAGGTTGTCGTCGCGGGCCAGGGTAGGATGGGTGGACACGCCGAAGGAGGCGGCCATCTCCAGGGTGTCGACGATGTGCAGGTAGTGCGCCCACGTTTCGGCGAAGTCCTCCCAGGGATGCGCCGTGGCATAGGCGCTGACGAATCCCGCCTGCCAGTCGGCCGGCGCGCCGTCGGCGTAGTAGGCCTGCAGCGCCAGGCCATAGTCCTGACGCTCGTCGCCGAAGACCGCACGGCACGCCGCCAGTCGCCCGCCGTCACGAACCAGCCTGTTCCAGAAGAAGTGGCCGGACTCGTGGCGAAAGTGCCCGAGCAGGGTGCGATATGGCTCGCGCATCGCCACCCGATGGCTCTCGCGACGGGCATCGTCCGCCTCGGCGAGCGCAATGGTCACGACACCGTTGTCATGCCCCGTCAGGACTTTCCCGCCCGGAGGCTCGGCGAGAAAATCGAAGGCCAGGCCGTTCTCCGGGTCCTCGGCGAGGGTCGGCATCGGAAGGCGGAACTTCAGCAGGGAATAGAACAGGCGGTGCTTGGCGAGCTCCAACTTGCGCCAGCCCACGAGATTGTCCTCGACGGAGAGATCGGGAATCGTCCGGTTGTGCCGGCACGACAGGCACAACGCATCCGGGGAGGCGGACTCGATCAGCCAGTTGCAGGCTTGATGGTCGGCATTGGCGCAGAAGCGAAACGTCTCGTCCTGCGCCGAGCGCAGCCGACGCCAAGAATCGCAATCGGCCTTCAGAGCGGTCAAGACCCCTTCATGCGGAACGTAGCCGAGGCGGCTCGAGCATCTCTCGCAAAGCGTGTTCTCGAAATGAATGATCTGATGGCAGTTCTGGCACTTGAAGAGCTTCATGGGTTCCCTTGACGCGACACCGTCTTCATCGCCGCCGCATCGCACCGACGCTGCGCATCGGGCCGCCCGCTTCGGAAGCGTCGGGCTTCGCGCGCTTGAAGGAGGGCGGTCCCGCGACCTTGGCCACCTCGAAGAGTATCTCGTCGTCGAGCTCGACGAAATGGCGCGATGCCTCGCCCCCACCCGCGGTCGCCGGGCCGCCATGGATCGACGCCGCGAGACGCTCGGCATCCATGCTCCCCGAGAAGACGCAATGCACCTCGGGAACGCCGTCCTGCCGCATGATCAGGATCGTGTAGTCGCCCTCCGGCGGCTTCTTGCGCAGGTAGCGGATCAGCAGGTTCTGAAGATCGCGCAGCGCCACCAGCAGATCATCGTCGCGCATCGGCACGCGCACGACGACGACATGCCGTGCCGTCGGCGCCGCGGCCATTGTCGACGAAGGCTCGCCCATTTGCATGTGCCCATTCTCCCGAGTCGTGCCGCCGTCGGGCACGTCCGTCAGGCGCCCGCGCCGTCGGGATGTGCACAATCGTCGGTTTCCTTCGTCGACGCAGGCGGACGGCCGTCCGCCTTGGCCAGGGGCAGCGCGGCCCCGATCGCAGCCCCCACTGCGAGGCCGAGGGCTGCCACCAGGATCGGCTGCTCGTGCGCCAGGCGAACCATTCCACCCGGCGTCAGGTAATGTCGGTTCTCGTCGACGAGATGCGCGGCCTTCTCCTGCACGTCGGAGGCGACCTCGCACGCCCTTTCGACGCCGCTTTCCACGGCGTGCCGGGCGCGGTCGGCGACATGCGCCGCCCCGTCCTCGAGCTGCCCGGCGGCGTCCTCGACGACGCCGCGCGCCTGGTGGGCGGCATCGTGGGACATCGCGCGGGCCGCATGCATGGCATCTCCCGCGGCGGCGCCGGCCGTCGCCCCCGCTTCCTTCGCGGCCCCGGTCACACGCCGAACGAGCCGCCCGGTGCCGCCCTTGCCGTTGCTGAGCAGCATCGCGACACCGGCACCGATCAACAGGGCGGCCAGCGGGTTGGCTCGTGCACGCTCGACCGCCACGCGCGCCAGCGTCGTGCTGCCGTCCCTGGCGATCGTCATCGCGCCATTGGCGATGGCGGCAGTCGTCAGGCTGCTGCGCAGCTCGTCGAGGGTGTTGGAAAGACCGGCGCGCGTGCTCTCGGCTTCGCGCTGGAGGTCGGCAGCGCTCTCGCTCATGACAGCTTCTCCTTGGCCATCGCGCCATCGCGCGCGATCTGGTTGAGGGTTCGCTCGGGAAGGACGGAGCCCGTATCGAGCTTCTGCCGGCCCGCGAGGATCAACACGAGGCCGACGAGGATACACGTCACGGCGACCACGATGGTCGCCATCGTCGGCGGCAGCCCGGCCTCGACGAGGGCGACGACCGCCCCTTGCAGCAATAGGAACAATGCACCGGTCAGGAACACCGCGCCGGCCACCACGAATGCCGCGCCCGTGCGAAGGCTGCTGACCTTCTCGGCCATTTCCGCGCGCGCCAACCGAAACTCGACGCTGATCAGGTTCGCGGCCTGGACCATCGCCTCGCCGGCAACCCCAAACACTCCACGCGGGTGGTCGACCGCCATGTTCAGCTCTCGCCAGGCTCGGAGGATCGCGCCGTGCCCGACTTGCCTTTCATCAGCTGCGAAAGGACGAACCCGAGTACGATCCCTCCGCCGACGAGCAGCAGCGGTTGCTTCCTGCTCCACGTCAGCGCCGATGCGACCAGCTCGTCCGCTTTCTGCGCTTGCAGTCGGTCGGCCAGCTCCCGCGTGTAATCAGCCGCGTGGCGGACATAGTCCGACAGGGGTGCCGTGACGACTTCCGCCGCGTGCCGGTTCGACGCGTCGGCGGACTCCTCGTTCATCTTCTCCGGATGATCGCGCATCGACAGTATCCCTTCAGCTGCTTTGTCGACGCCCGGCAGCTCCAGCGCTCACGGGCGACATGCCTGAAACGCCCGGAGAGCGAATCCGTTCCTGCGGAGCCGCCAGGTCGGCCAATCAGCGCGACGCCAAACCACAGGGGGACAGTGCGTAGGCCGGTGCATGGCGGGTCGCCGTGCTGGCGGCCGCCATCACCGTGCTCAGCTGCGCCACCGTCGTTCCAATTCCCGCGACCACGGAGATCAGCATGCCGGAGACGACCATCGCGGCGACGGCGCCGAGGAGAACCGGCCGCCATTGCGACTCTTCCGTGCCGCCTGGCCTGATCGACGCGGCGGGCGAGGGCTGGATCGTGTCCATCGAGCCCTCCTCACCGGAAGCCGAGGAAAGACAGGATGGCGGCGACGATGACCACCGCACCGACCAGATAGATGATGGAGTTCATTGCTGCACCTCCGCGTCTCGACTTCTGCACAGTCAACGCGGTACCCACAGGGCACGTTGCGAAGCGCGGCCAAATAATGGCGCCGCGAGCCATTGGCGCCGGATGTGCAAGCGAGCAACCTGTTGCCAAAACGGCGCGTTGGAGGAAGCAGCGGCACCAATCGTGGTCGTCGCAGCAGCATGGAGAAAAAGCCATGAACGACCCCAACAAGCCGAACCAGACCCCTCAGGAGCGCGAGCGCCAGCAGCGGGAGCAGATCCAGCGCGAGCAGCAGCAGCGCCAGAGGCAGGGCGAGAAGACCGACGACCGCCGACCGCCTCAGCAGCCCCATCCCCAGAGGGACGAGTAGTCGTCACTCGCTGAACGAGGAATGCCCGCCGAACGGCGGGCATTCTTTTTCTCCCTCGTTGCAAGAGACGGAATGCGTTCGATGCTCACGGCCCCGTCTTGTTGGGTGCGCCGTCCTCCTCGATGTGAGCGACGCCCAGCGACTTCTGCGCCTTCCTGACCTCGGCCAGCTGGTTGAGCTCTCCTCCCGTCATACCTTCCTCGCTCGCCACCTGGAGGAGACGTGCATCGATCTCCCATTGCTTCAGCACCGCCGTCTTATCCGCCATGCTCAGATCGACGCATGACACTACCTCGCCTGGCGTCTTGAACAGGCTGGACGGCGTGGTGAGAGCCTTGGCTTTGTCGTGACTGTTCAACATATGCAATTGCCCCTGTCGTTAGTTTCCTGCGGTCAACGATCAGCGCGGGCGTGGAGTTCCGACGGGGCTGCCCGCGGCAGCCCGGAACCGGGCACGGGATCCGCAAAAACGGAAAAGCCCCTCGACACCAGCGAGGGGCTTCTCGAACCGACTCGAAACGCTCTCGAGCCGTCTGCGTCTAGGCGGGCTTGTCTTTCTTGTCGCTGCCTGCGGCGGCATCGTTGTCGATGAGCTTCACCAGCGAATCCGGGAGCGGCTCGCTGACGATCTCGTCGTACATGGTGTGCAGCTGCTTCTGCAACCAGGAGGCGAATGGGTCCTTGTCGGGCACTTTCGTTCGCGGCAAGTTCTCTCGCTCACTCTGTCCGCCGTTGGATTTGTTATCGTTGCTCATGACGACTCTTCCCGGAAACGACGGCCGTTCCTCGGGTTTACACCCTTTTCAACAAGGTCTTCCCACCTGCCGCATAATAGCAAATTCCCCGATCCCCGGCGACACAGGAAACACGCGGGCCCCGTGCCGCCCGCCCCGCGATCAACCCGGGCGAGCCTCCTCCTGGGCGGCGCGTGCCTGAAGCCGCGACAGGAGCGCCTTGGCCTCCGTCGCAGGCGTCGCATCGCCCTCCGTCAACAACCGCTCGAGCGTGTCACGCGCCCGCGAGATTCGGCTCTTGACCGTCCCGACGGAAACGCCCGTATGGGCCGCAATCACCTCGTAGCGCAGGCCCTCCAGCACCGCGAGCACCAGGGCTTCGCGCTGCGCCGAGGGGAGCTTGCCGAACGCCGAGATGAACTCCCGCATGATCAGGCGGCTCTCCTGATGGGCAGGATGGGAAATCGATTCCGCCGCCGCATCGACGGGGACCGTCGGCCGCTGACGACGCAGCCCCGAGATGAACTCGTTTCGCTGAATGCGGAAAAGCCACGCTGCCAGGTTGGTGCCGGGCTGAAAGCTGTGCCGTCCGGCGAGCGCCTTGACGACCGTGTCGTGAACCAGATCTTCCGCCGTATCGCGATCCCGGGTGAGCGACCGCGCATAGATGCGCAACCGCGGCAACACCGCCTTGAGCTGATCATGGAAGCTCGCGGTGCTGGCATTCTCGTCGATCGATTTGGCTTCGGTGAACATGGTGTACTCCCGCATCTGGTACAGGAAACAACTCCAGAGCCGGCAAAAGGTTACATCGGGTTCCCTATCCACCCCTAAGCCGTTGAGATTCAACGACAGTTTCAGCCGAGCTTGCAGGCCAGACGCTTACGTGCACGCGAGACCCGCGCCTTCAGCGTGCCGATGGAGCAATTGCAGAGGGCAGCCGCTTCTTCGTAGGAGAAGCCGCCAGCGCCGACCAGCACGAGCGCCTCGCGCGACTCGGGGCTGAGCTCCCAGATCGCCGAGGACAGTTCCTTGAGCGCCAACGCGGCTTCCGGGTTGTCGGCCGCGGGAATGGGCGTGGCGACGTCGTCGTCGATAGAGATGACCTGGCGACGCTGCGCTCGCAGATCCGAGTAGAAGCGATTGCGCATGATGGTGAACAGCCAGCCCTTGAGGTTGGTGCCGGGCGAGAACTGTGCCTGCTTGTCGAGGGCGGCGAGGATCGTGTTCTGGGCGAGATCGTCGGCCGCCTCGCGATCACGGCAGAGGAATCGCGAGAAGGCACGCAGTTCCGGCATCAAGGTCACGATGTCGTCCTTCATCATTGGAGTGACACGCTCCTGATGCCCGCCAGTTCCCGCACGAAGACTCTATGTGGGCGAGCGGGCGGGCCGGCGCAAAGAAAAACTGCTGCCGGAACCGCATGTCACGAGCAAGCGTTGTGTGCGGGTGAACCCAATCGAAAGGACACTCGACATGAACTGGGATCGTATCGAAGGCAATTGGAAGCAGTTCTCCGGCAAGGTCAAGGAGCAGTGGGGCAAGCTCACCGACGACGACCTCACGGTGATCAGCGGCAAGCAGGACCAGCTCGTGGGCCGCATCCAGGAGCGCTACGGCATCACCAAGGACGCTGCCCAGCGCGACGTCGAGAGCTGGATCAACCGGATCTAGCCGGCAGTCCGGGCTACGGAGGAACGATCGATGGGACGGGCAGCCTTACTGTGGTTCTTGGGCGTTCCCATCCCGGTGCTCCTGCTGATGTGGGCACTGGGTTGGCTGCACTGACGTGGTCGAAGCAGGAGGTAGATGTGCTGAATAGTTCGATGAAGATCGCAGCTCTCGGCGTCGCCGTTGCATTGACGACGGCGGCCTGCGGCGATCGTCCGGTCGACCGGGCCCTGACCGGTGGCGCCATTGGCGCAGCATCGGGCGCCGTCGTCGGCTCGACCGTGGGCGCGCCGGTCGGCGGCGCGCTCATTGGCGGCGCGGCCGGTGCCACCATCGGCGCAGTGACGGCGCCGGAGCGGACCTACTACTACTAGTTCCGCACCAGTTCGTCGGTTTGCCTGCGGGGAAGCTTACGTGCTGTATTGTGATTGAGCGTCTCCGAGGGGCGCCGGGGCGATCGGATCGATCGTCGCGGCGTCCCGAGAAGCGTGTCGAGCAAGGCGGCCGATCCAGCGTTGCTGTTGCCGGGGCGAAGCATCGCCGACCGGCATCTGAAAAGGGAGAGACACAGTGGCAGAAGCAGCAGCCCCCCCGATCTCGGACGCACTGGCATGGGCGCTTCCGTTCCTGCGGCGTTATGCGCGCGCGCTCACTGGCTCGCAGAAGCTCGGCGACGAGTGGGTGCGCATGTCGGCGGAGGTCGCGCTCGGGCAGCCGGAGCTGATCGCCGAGGCGAAGGGCACCAAGCTCGGGCTGTTTGCCCTGTTCCACAGGCTGCGACAGCCATTCGGGAATCTCGAAGCCGGCGGCAGCGAGGATACCGTCAAGGGACGCCTCAAGGATTCGCTGACCGAGATGGTGCCGCTGCAGCGTCAAGTGCTTCTGTTGACGGTGCTCGAAGGATTCTCGCCCAACGACGTCGCGCATATCCTCGACATCGACGTCGCCCGCGTTTCGCGCGCGTTCGAGGATGCGCGAGCCGAGCTGCAGCGCGTCGCCGGTATCCGCGTGCTCGTGATCGAGGATGAGCCCATCATCGCCCTCGACGTCGCCGAGATCGTCCGCAATTCCGGGCACCAGGTCGTGGGCATCGCGGCCACCGAGAAGACCGCCGTGGAGCTCGCCAAACGCCATTCGCCGCATCTGGTTCTGGCCGACGTGCAGCTGCGCGGGCTCGACAGCGGCATCTCGGCGGTCAGCCAGATCATGAGCTCCATGTCGGTTCCCGTGATTTTCGTGACCGGCTACCCCGAGAGACTGCTGACCGGCGAGAAGGTCGAACCGGCTTTCATCATCTCGAAGCCGTTCAATCCCGATGTTCTTCGGGCGGCGATCGCGCAGGCGCTCGACACCGTCTCCATCTAGGGTCGGATCCTCATGTGGGCCGCTTGGTGGGCCACCAGGTCGCTCAGGACGAAGCTCCTGACCGTCGTCGCGCTGGCGTTCCTGCCGGTCGTCGCTGTTTCGGCAGGATATACGATCGCCAGCGAACGATACGGTTTCGATCGTACTCAGCCGACCGCGATCGTCGTGGCCCGGACCGGCATCCCGGTCGGCGCGCAGGACCCGCCGGGGCTCCTGCCGCCCGATTCACGGCTCGCCAAGGCCATCGCGGCCGATCAGGCGTCGGTCGTCGACTATGGAACGGACGGGCAGCTTCGCCAGTTCCAGCTGGTGCCGATTCCCGGCGCCGACACGGTCGCGGTGCTCGCCCGGCCGTTGCCGCTCTCGCCGTCGATCGGCAGCTGGGCGGTGCTCGCGGTGGCAACCACGGCCCTGGCCATCGCTCTGCTCGCCGTCTGGTTCGGCGCCGATCGCTGGTGCATTCGCCCGCTCCGCTACATCGAGGACATCGCCGGTCGGATCGTGCGAGGCGAGGCGATCGAGATTGCCCGACGGCGACCGCAAACCCTGGAGCTCGGGCTGATGACCGATGGCGTCGCCGCAATGGCGAGCGCGCTCGCCAAGCGCGAGGCCGATCTGCGGGCCGGCCTCGAGCAGCGTGATCATCTGCTGCGCGAGCTGCAGCACCGGGTGAAGAACAACCTGCAGATGATCGTGAGCCTGCTCAACCTGCAGGCTGGCGAGATCCGCTCTCCGCGGATCCGCCGGCTGTTCAGGGATGCCCAGCATCGCGTGCTGGCGCTGTCGATCCTGCACGTTCATCTCTACGAAAGGTCGAACTGGTCGCTCGTCGACTTCCAGGAATTCATCGGCGACGTCGTCCGGCAGGTGACTCTCAGCCGCCAGGACGCCGCCGGGCCTTCGCTGCGCTATCACATCAGGGCATCGTCCCTGACCGCCGGTCCGGACATCGCGATCCCGGTGGGGCTGATCGTCACCGAAGCCGTCAACGCCATTCTCGACAACGACGTCTCGGCCACCGCCATGCCCGAGATCGATATCGACATGTCCGAGAAGGGGGGCATCGTCGAGCTCACGATCGCGGACCTCGCGCCGGGCCTCCGCAACCCTGCCAAGGAGAGACTGCGCACCTTCGGCATGACCCTGGTCCGCGGTCTTGCCATGCAGCTCTCCGGCGAGCTGCATGTCTCCAACGGCGCCGAGGGCGGCCTGCGGTTCGTTGTCATCTTTCCCATGCCCGCCGCGGCGGAGCCAGTCGCAGCCTGAGCCGATCGCAACGTTCGGCTTGCAGCGCCGTTGCGTCGATCGAAGGCGAAGGAGACGAGAATGATTGCCGTGGGTCGTAAGTGCCTGAAGTCCGCCATCCTGGGGTCTCTAGCAGCCATGGCGGCAACCAGCGCCGTCATGGCGCAGGGATTCCGCGATCCCGCGACCGGCCAGGTCTGGACGCAGGACAACGTGAGCAAGGAAAGCCGGCCGCCGAACTGGCCGAGCGGGCCGGCGACGCCGGCGGATCGCGCATTCGATCCCGCGGGCCAGGTCGCCGCCATCCCGGGCGTGGTGGTGCAACGGCCGGTCGTCACGCTGGTCTCCACCGTGCCGATCACTGCCGGCCCGACGGTCCCCATTGCGACCCTCGAGAGCGGCACGCTGATCGCCGTGCCGAGCGACCACTGGCGGACGACCATGTATGTAGCCAATAACAGCGCCGGCGTGGTCAATCCCGAGATCAATTGCCGGTTCATGAACACCGACCGGGTGGTGCAGGAAACCCACATCGTCGTCCCCGCGGTGGCTCCAGGTCAGCGCGTGAGCGTGCCGGTGCAGGGTCCGCGAACCAACCTGTTCGTCGATCGCGTCCCCTGCCGCCTTCTGACGCCGTAGGTCCAGCAACGTCCTCATCCTGAGGAGGTCGCGTAGCGACCGTCTCGAAGGATGGGCAACACACGAGACCGTTCGAGAACCGGTGTCGCAGCACCCGATTTGTAGCCGACCAATGGGCGCAGGTACCTACGCTCGAATCGAGACGCGGCCTCCATCCTGAACAAGCTCCCGTCCTCACCCTTCGAGACGCCGCGCTTCGCGCGGCTCCTCAGGGTGAGGAGGGAGAGCGCGTCGAAGGACGGGCCGCTCCTCAGGGTGAAGCCTTCGGTAGAGTCAGCGCCTGTGGGACGGTGGCCACAGTTCGAGCATCCCCCTGGCACTTGGGATCCAGCAATCCTGGTTGGCCGTCTGGGTTGCGATCCTCAGGCTGCCAAGGCCAGCCACAAGGCACCGAGCGCCAGAATTGCGCCCCCCAGGGACACGATGAGCACGGTGATGACACGGCCGCTGATGACGCCGCTGCGCGACTCGGTTGGCGTGAGATCGCCTTTCATGAGAACCTCCAGCCTCTCCTGTTGATCGGGGACAGTCGGAGGGACAACGGCGTCAAAGCGGAGCGGGTTGCGCGCAATGCAGCCTGTGTGAATGCCCATCGCCTCGAGACGGCTCCATTCCGCCTTGTCCCTTCAGCACTTCGACTTTCTCAGTTGCCCGATCGCGCCGCACGCCCCTCGACATAGGCCGACCACCGCTTGCGTCGACGGAGCAGGCGGCCGCGGAGAACCCCGCAGCTGTGGCCTCCTTCCGTCCAAGAAAAAGGGCGGTCCGCCGACCGCCCACTTCGCTCGGGAACGCCTGCCCGGATGAAGCCGAACAGGTACATCGCACCCCGCCGCCGCAGCGGCGGTGCTATCGAGTCGTGTAGACTGTTGTCGTCGTTGCAGGCGGCACGACGGCGGGATCGGCGTAGACGACGGTCTGCGCCGGCACCGGCACAGGCTTCTCGACGACGCGCTCGGTCGTCCTCACGGCGCATCCGCCGACCAGGACGGCTCCCAGGACGATGATCAAAGGAAATTGCTTCATGGTCTCAACCTCGCTTTCGTGCGGGGGCAACGGGCCGTCGGTTGCATGGTTGCGCAACGTCTCGCGGCGGGCGGCTCGGCAACTGGCGCTCAAAAACAGATTGGCCCGCTCGTCGCGGGGGCTGACGAGCGGGCCTTGTGCAACCCGATAGGGAGA
Source organism: Reyranella sp. (assembly GCA_022844015.1). GTDB lineage: Bacteria > Pseudomonadota > Alphaproteobacteria > Reyranellales > Reyranellaceae > Reyranella. The sequence goes on from JALHMO010000002.1 coordinate 91,030, forward strand.
GACCAGTACGGGTTGCGGGGGTGCTGTGTGTAGTTAACGACAGAGCACGAAAAAGGTTGCCTCGCCGATTCTCGATGAAGAAACGCCGGCAATGGAGCAGGGTCGGCGCGGTAACGGGTCGGGGGTGCCAACTCTACCGGTCTGTTCCCGTCGCACCCGGCCGTCCCATTCTCCGAGCATCGGAATGGTCGACCCTTTATGTGTGCACTAATCCCAAAGGATGATTACCGCGCCCCTGACAGATAGTCCCACGCCGAGAGGGCGTGAACGCGCAGGACGTGGTGGAACTCCTCGATGCTGACGCTTTCGTCGATGCCGCCCATGCCGGCGGGCGAGCAACCATAGACGAAGGCCGGTACGCCGGCGACGCGCCAGAAGCGGGTATCCGTACCGCCCAGGCTGACGATCGGCTTCGGCTCGTAGCCCAGCCGTCCCGCGGCATTGCGCACGAGATGGCCGACCATCTCGTGCGTCGGGTCGGAATAGTTGGCTTCCGGCCCGCCGGCCAGCAGCTCCTCGCAAGTTACCGCCGGGTGCCGCGCCACGATCGCCTGCACCGCCGTCAGCAGGCTGGCGCGGGAGAGGCCGACAGGCAGGCGGAAATCGACATCGAGCACGCACTCGGCCGGCAGCATGTTGATCTTCACGCCGCCCTGCATGACGCCGATATTGACCGACACGCGGCGCACCACGCCGGCGGCGCCGGCGCCGAGCGACTGGTCGATCGCCCCCTGCACGTCGGGCCGATCGAGGGTGCGGCGCACGACTTCCGGCTCGTCCGGCCCCAGCGCCTCGATCGCCTCCAGATCCTTGATCAGGCTGGCGGCGATCTTGTTGGCGCTCGGGCTGGTGTGCGGATAGGCGCTGTGGCCGCCCGGCACGGCGATGCGGAAACGCAGCCAGTAGATCGACTTCTCGCCGAACCGCACAGTCTGCACCCCGCTCGGCTCGGTGTTGAGCACGCAATCCCCCAGGACCTCGCCGGCGCATTGCTTCACCAGCCAGTCCGAACCCCAGCGCCCGCCGGTTTCCTCGTCGGACACCACCGTCAGGGTGACCCGCCCCGGCAGCTCGGCGCGCAGGCGATGCAGGTAGGCATGGACGAACAGCAGCGCCGTGGTGCCGCATTTCATGTCGACCGTGCCGCGGCCATGCACGCGGCCGTCGACGATATCGCCCGACAATGGCGATCGCGACCAGCGCGCGGCGTCACCAACCGGGAACACGTCGAGATGGCCGTTCAGCACCAGATGATGGCCGTCGCCCGAGCCGGTGTAGCTGCTGATCAGGTTGGGGGTCGTCGCCTGCGGTGCCTCGGTGCGATGGCCGATTCCTTCGTCGTCCAGGAAGCGGCGGAACAGGTCGGCCGCCGCCGTGGTGTCGCCCGGCGGATTGCAGGTGTCGATGCGGGTGAAGGCACGCAGGAACTCGAGCTGCCGGTCGCGCTCGCTGTCGAGCCAGCCGACCAGCCGATCGCGCGGGCTCATGCGCGGCGGAAGTCCGGCGCCGGCGCCTCGTGGACGACGGCGCCGTTCTTGACCACGGCGAGGCAGGGCGCGCCGCCGATCGGGTAGACGATGCCGCGCGGATCGTCGGTGTCCCACACCGCGAGATCGGCGGCGCGACCGACGGCGATGCGACCCGCCCTGTCGGCAAGGCCGAGAGCGCGGGCGCTGTTCACCGTGAAGCCCCTCAGCGCTTCCTCGGCGGTCAGCCGGAACAGGTAGCAGGCGAGATGCATCTGCGACGCCGGCGACACGGTGGGCGAGCTCACCGGGTTGGAGTTGGTGGCAAGCGCCATCGGCACGCCGAGCTCGCGGAACATCTCGACCGGCGGCTTGCGCGTCTCGTGCAGGGTGAGATGGGCGCCGGGCAGCAGGGTCGCCACCGTCCCCGCCTCCGCCATCTTGCGAATGGTCGCCAGCGAGCCGTACTCCATGTGATCGGCCGACAGGCCGCGATGGCGGGCAACCAGCGCGCCGGCCCCGAAGTCGGTGTACTGGTCGGCATGCGCCTTGACGCCCATCCCATAGGACTGCGCCTTGGCGTACAGCCGGCCCATCTGCTCGTGATTGAAGCCGACCTTGTCGCAGAACCCGTCGACCTGGTCGACGACGCCCTGGCGCACCGCCTCGGGCAGCACCTCCTCGCACATGAAGGTGACGTAGTCGTCGCGCCGGCCGGCGAACTCCGGCGCGAGCCCGTGGGCACCGAGAAAAGTCGAGACCACGGTGATCGGCAGGTCGCGTCCCAGCGCGCGCGACACCCGCATCGCCCGCAGCTCGGTATCCTTGTCCATGCCGCAGCCCGACTTGCTCTCGACCGTAGTGACGCCGTTGGCGATCAGACGGCTCATGCGCTTGCGGCTGGCCTCGTACAGGGCCTCCTCCGAGAGCACGCGGGTGCGGCGCATCATGCCGCCGACGCCGGCGCTGCGTGCCTCCAGGTCCCAGCGCCCGCCGCCTTGCGACAGCACCTCGAAGTCGACCAGCCCCTCCTCGCCGTATACGATATGGGTGTGCGGATCGACCAGTCCCGGCGTCACCACCTTGCCGCCGAGATCGCGCACCTGGCCTGCATTCCCGGCCGGCGCCTGGGCCGCCGGCCCGACCCAGGCGATAATTCCCTTCGCGAATCCGACCCCGCCGTCAGGGACGAGGCCGAACGGCGCATCGCCATCCATCGTGGCGACGGTGGCGTTCTTCAGCAGCAGGTCGAACATGTCATTACCCCTTCTCATGTCCTTCCCCGGCGAGGCCGGGGAGGTGTCGCGTCATACGCGACGGAGGGGTCATGAGCAGCGTGACTGTGACTCATGACCCCTCCGTCCGCGATGACCCTTCGGCTTCGCTCAGGGCAGGCGCGGACACCTCCCCAGCGACGCTGGGGAGGCGAACGGTGTCTCCCTCACCCGACAATCTCGAACTGGACATCGCGCGGCGTGGCGCCGCCTTCGCCATTGATCGGGGCGATGTCCTGCGGGCAGGCCGAGAACACCACGACGCAGTCCATCTCGGCGCGCAGCACCACGTAGTCGCCGGCCTTGCAGCGCGCCGGCTGGAAGCTCAGCGAGTTGCGATCGTCGCCGACCGGGATGTTCATGAAGATGTTGAGCGGTGACGGCACCCGCGGCGGCGGCGTGACGCCGAGCGCCAGCATGCCCTCGACCAGGTTGTCCTGGCAGTTGCGGTGATAGCCCTTCACGCCCAGCAGCTCGTAGCGGCGCTGATCGCACGCCGCCATCAGGGTGTCGTGAATGCCGGGCGATGTGTCCTGCTCGAGCGTCACGATCGGCCGGCGCTGGTTGCTCACCAGGGTGTCGCCGAGCTTCGGGTTGATGCGCTGGTTCCAGACGCGCGTGCAGTCCATCGACAGGTGCTCACGGACGTCGTTGGCGTTGAACGCCCAGCAGTCGACCACTTGCCCGCCGTGCGTATTGACGAGCTTGACGCGCTGCCCTGCCTTGAGGCGCAGGGCCTTGCCGTGGCCGGCGGGAACGGTCTCAGTTGCTGCCATGCGTGCCCCCGAATGTCCGCCGACTCTGCGGCCGGGTGGTTCTAAACTCAACGGCTATCTGGCAAATTGCGGGCGCGAGGGCTCGATCATGTCAAACGACAATGCTCCGGCTGCGGGCGGCCAGGGCCGAAATCTCTTGCTCCGTCGAGCCGTCCTGGGGGCCAGCGCCCTTCTCCTGACGCAAGGCGCCACGCTGCCGGGTGCCGCGCAGGGCGATCCCCTGCCGTCGTGGAATGCCGGATCGACCAAGCAGACGATCCTCGATTTCGTGACCCGCGCAACCACGCCGGGCAGTCGCGAGTTTATCGACATACCGCAGCGCATCGCCTGCTTCGACAACGACGGGACTTTGTGGACGGAGCAGCCCCTCTACTTCCAGGTGATCTTCGCGATGGATCGGGTCAAGGCCCAGGCCGACCGGCATCCGGATTGGAAGACCCTCGAACCCTTCCGCTGGGTGCTCGAGGACAATCGCGCCGCGCTCGCCGCCATGGGCGATAAGGGAATCCTCCAGATCATGGCGGCGACCCATGCCGGCCGCACGACTGACGAGTTCGCCGCGACGGTCGTCGACTGGATCGCCGCGGCGCGGCATCCGCGCTTCGATCGTCCGTACACCGACCTGGTCTACCAGCCCATGCTCGAGCTGCTGGCCTTCCTGCGTGCCCACGGCTTCAAGACCTTCATCGTCTCGGGTGGCGGCATCGATTTCATGCGCCCCTGGACGGAGCGGACCTACGGCATACCGCCCGAGCAGGTCGTCGGCTCGTCGGGTGTCACGAGATTCGAGATGCGCTCGCCCGACAAGCCGGTTCTCGTCAAGGAACCCAGGGTGGAGTTCATCGACGACGGGCCGGGCAAGCCCGCGGGCATCAATCGCTTCATCGGGCGACGACCGATCTTTTCCTTCGGCAACTCCGATGGCGACCAGCAGATGCTGGAATGGACCGCCGCCGGCGCCGGGGCACGCTTCATGGGATTGGTGCACCACACCGACGCCGTGCGCGAATATGCCTACGACCGCAACTCGCCGGTCGGCCGCCTCGACAAGGCGTGGGACGAAGCGGTCCGGCGCCGCTGGGTCGTCGCCGACATGAAGAACGACTGGAAGGTCGTCTATCCGTTCGAGCTGAGATGAGTCTCGACGCTCGCCGAGGCAAGCTCCCGATCGGTGGCTCCGGCGCCACTCATGCCGTTGCCGCGCCGAACCGGGACGCGATGGCGACCTGCCGCATCTCCCTTGCGGTCAAAGGGGCCGTCCCGAAGAACATTCCCGCTTTCCATGGAGCCAGTGACAAATGACATCGAAGCGATCCGCCGGCTGCGCGCGCTGACCGAAGCGCTCCGGAGCCGGGCAATGCAAAGCGGCGACCCAGGCCGGGTCGCCGCAGAATAGCACTTCTCGATTGTGTCTCCGGCCCTGCCCGGGATGCCTCGAACGGCGTCCCGGCCGCCTGTCGACGACATCAGAACTTGATCTCGACCCTGCGATCGCTCGGCGAGCTGATCCCGTCATTGATGCGTGTCAGCGTCGGCCCGGTGTCACGGTAGACGAAGATCGAGGTCGGCGGGATGCCGTCGCGGATCAGTTCCTGCCTGACGAGCTGGGCGTGCTCGGCCCGGCCGCTCACATGGATCGCCTTGCCGGCGCCTTCACGCGCCGCGGTGCGCACAGTGGCTGCGGCAACCGCGGGCAACGGGCCGGCGCCCTTGTCGAGGAACACCATGTATTCCGAGCGCGGCTGCCCCGTCGCATAGGCGAGGTTGGTGCTCTGCGCCATTGTCGAAAGGGGTGCCAGGACCAGTCCGCCGATCAGCACGGCGGCCGTGCGCCGAATCATCATCGTATCGTCTCCTTGACGCGCCATCGCGTCGGTACGGAATAGAACGCAGATCGGTCATTGGGGTTCCAAGTGCCCGACGCGCACGCGCATGCGCCGCGCAAGAATGGCGCGGCGTCACGGCGCCTCAGGGCGCTAGGCCGACACCCAGCACCCAGACGCCCCACGCCACCAGCGCGACACCGCCCGCCCGGGCGATCCACAGGCCGGCAGGCACCAGCTTCTCGACCAGCACCAGGGCAGCGAAGCCGGCCACCCACAGGAGGTCCATCGCGCCGACGACGAACAGCAGGGCCATCAGGATCCAGCAGCAGCCCAGGCAGTAGAGGCCGTGCGACCAGCCCATGCGCCAGGCGCCGCCCACACCATCGCGCCAGCGGTTGACGAGGAAGTCGAAGGGCGAACGGCAGTGGACGAGACAAACCTGCTTCAGAGGTGTCAGCTGGTAGAGGCCGGCGGCGATCAGCAGGCTGCCCGCCAGCAGCGGGCTGGTGACTTTCATCGCCATCGGCGCCAGCAGGGCGAGCCGCTCGAGCCCCCAGTGCGCCAGGGTCGCGGCGATGCTGAAGCCGCCCCACGCCGCGAGATAGCCGGCGGTGAACAACGCCGTCGGGACATAGGGTTGGCCACGCTGGCGCCGCCGCCGGTTGATGGCGGCGAAGGTCAGGATCATCGGCGCCGCGCTCGGCAGCATCATGCCGGCCATCATGACGCACCACATCACGAGCAGGAGCGCGAGGTCGCGGGCGCCCATCGGCGGCATGGTCATGTCCGGGTCCATCGCCGCCATGTCTCGGGCGATGCCGGCGAGATAGAGCCAGCTCAGGCCGACGATGGCGGCCAGCGCGGTGCCGATCAGCAGCCGAGGCCGCCGCAGCAGCCCGGGCGACGGCCCAGGGAGTGGCCGGTCAGGCTCTCCAGGCAACGGCCGTCAGGCCGCCCAGGCGAACGGCGCGAAGTGGCCGTTGTTGCCCTTGCCGGCGAGCGCGAGGTCGAGGCCGAAGCCTTGCACCTCGGTCCTGCTCGACCGCGCCAGCGCCAGGCGGCGGTTGGCCGGATGGGCGGTGTTGTCGATGTAGAACGGCTCACCGGAGCGGTTGCGCGAGGCCACGCCCTCGATGGCGAAGGCGAGCACGCCGGGAATCCCGGCAGTCCGCTCGAGGCCGTTCATGGTGAAGTCGATATGCCGGTACTCGATGCCGCGGAAGTCGCTCACCAGGTTGTCGCGGATCATTTGCGGCGGCCCGCCCGCGGTGCCGGCGGCGATGGCTGCCAGAGCCTGCCGCTGCGCCTCGCTCGCCGTCTCGTCGACCACGACGCCGAACACCCAGCCGCCATCGGCCATGACCCGGCCCGAGCGGATGACCAGCGCGAACTTCAGCCCATCGAGCACGACGCCGTCATGCCGGCCGCGATCGATGCGATAGACCATCAGCGCCGTGCAATGCTCATGCGTCGCCGCCGCCTGCGGATTGGTGAAGATGCAAGGGCAGAGATAGTCGCAGTTGCAACTCTCCATGTACTCGCCGCTGATTTCCCAGGTCTTCTGCGCCATGGCGGGGTCTCCGTGTGGAGGCGCAGTCTACTACAAGAGGCCCAGCACCACCTCATCCTGAGGAGCCGCGCCAAGCGCGGCGTCTCGAAGGATGGGCAGCGCGCACCGTGCCTGATCCCGACCCTTCGAGACGCCCCATGCGGGCGCCCCTCAGGGTGAGGTGGTGTGGTGGGCGACCGATCGCCAGCCGACGCCTACACTGTCTCTTTGCGCTCCCTCAGGGCCGTGCCGAAGGCCTGGAACAGGGCGCGGTTGATGGGGTTGATCTGCGGGTCGTACTCGGCATGCCATTGCACGCCCAGGGCAAAGCCGGGGGCGTCGGCGATGCGGATCGCCTCGATGGTGCCGTCCTCGGCAATGCCTTCGCAGACCACGCGCTTGCCCGGCTCGAGGATGCCCTGGCCGTGCAGGGAATTGACGCGGATCGTCGCCTGGCCGAACAGCTTGGCGAACACGCCGTCCGGCGTCAGCCGCACCTCGTGGCGGTCGGCGAACACGACCAGCGGGTCGGGATGGACCTCGCCGTTCTCCAGCCGCGGCATGCGATGGTTCATGCGCCCCGGCAACTCGCGGATCTCCGGATGGAGGGAGCCGCCGAACGCCACGTTCATCTCCTGGAAGCCGCGGCAGATGCCGAACAGGGGCACGCCGCGCTCGACGCAGGCCTCGATCAGCGACAGCGCCATGGCGTCGCGATCCAGGTCGTAGGGCTCGTGCTTGGGGTCGGGCTCGACGCCGAAGCAGGTCGGATGGACGTTGGCGCGAGCGCCCGTCAGCAGGATGCCGTCGACCGCGCCCAGCAGGGCATCGATGTCGGTGATCTGCGGCGTGCCGGCGAACATCAGCGGCAGGGCCTCGGCGACCTCGGCGACGGCGCAGAGATTGCGCTGTCCCACGAGCTGCACGTTGTGACGGTCGTTGACGACGGACGAGTTGCCGATCACGCCCACTACCGGTTTAGTCATGCCTGCGACTCACGCTCACCTTTCAAGTCCCCACCCTCGATCAGCTAACGCATTTCACGCCGCAGGCAAAGCGCCATGCGACCGGGAGTACGCGCTTCTTTGCGGGGCCTGCCATGCCCCGAGGGCGCCCTCCCCGGGCCGGTAGACCTCGACCCCGAGGGGATGGCAGCGCGCCGCGTCGCTCGAATGGGTGGCGCTGCAGTCGCCGCCCGGGCAGGCCGACAGCCCGCCCAGGAGGTCGATCTCGGCAAACATCTCGAGGAAATCGCCGGGCCGGACCGGGCTCGCTTTCATGAAATACTGGTGAGTGTCGCGGGTGAAGCCAGTGCACATGAAGACGTTCAGCACGTCGTGGACGTGCGGCTCGGCGTCGACCAGGGCGAGCCTCCGGGCTGCTGCCAGCGCGCGGGTCAGGTTGGAGTGGCAGCAATGGTGGTACTCGGTGCCGGCCAGCAGGAGCTGGGTGTAGGGGTCGCAGCGCGTGCCGATGACGTCGTGGATGCCGCCGCCGTCGGCGTCGAAGCCGTACCAGTCGAGCGTGTCGGCGGTGATCGTGGCCATCGGCCGAAGGTGCGGCAGGCAGCTCCACAAGCGATCGCCGGTGCCGACATGGGTGCCGTGCAGGGCCCGCGTCTTGCCGCTGAAGAAGCGCTCCGAGAGGTCGTGGGCGTGCCACAGGTTGAGATCTCCGACCTGCGGCCCCTCGATGCTGACGATGCGGAAGAAATGGCCAGCCGGCACCTCGAAGGTCCGCGCCTCGCGCGGCGACACGATGGTCTCGCCGACCTTGCTCATGCCGTGCCGCGCCGCCTCGTAGAACGCGCGGTCATAGGCCGGCATTCCCTGGCCCTCGTAGACGACGACCGCGGGCACTGCCCGACGGCTCCCGGCATCGTCCGGTGCGGCGTGCTGCGGCGCAGGCTTCATCCGCCTAGCGCCCGAAAATGTCGAGCGGCAGCACCGCCGACACCGTCATGTTGGGCACGTCGACGACCTGGCTGATGCGCAGGTCGACGGCGACGCTGGCCAGGCAGTAGGCCTGCTCGCGCGACAGGCTGTAGGCGTCGGCGAGGTAGTCGATCATGTTGATCAGGGCATTGCGCGCCGCCAGGGTGATGTTCTCCGATTCGGCGCGTCCGTCCGCGCTGACCGACATGCCGGTGGTGGCATAGAAGCCCTTGCTCGGCGTCACACCGTGGGCGCCGTGCACGCCGGCCGCGCCGTGATGGGCATGGCCCGGCAGGGCATAGGACGGATCGCGCTGGCGGCGGCGGCGCGCCTCGCCCTTCAGCAGCTCGAAGCGGGCGACGAAGATCGCCGAGGTCTCGACCGCGGTGCCGCAGGACTCGCCGTCGCCCTGGGCGAAATGCGCATCGCCGACGGAGAACAGCGCGCCCGCCACCTGCACGGGAAGGTAGAGCGTGGCGCCCTCGGTCAGCGCCTTGATGTCGAAATTGCCGCCATTCTCGTGCGGCGCGATGGTGCGCAGCGCGCGGCTGGCGATGCCGGCGATGGCCGGTACGGCGCCCGCCGCATCGGGCGGCATGACC
>JALHMO010000003.1 GCA_022844015.1 Reyranella sp.
TCCTGCACGCCCGACACGGTCGGGGCGGTCGGAGCCGCGGCAATCGCCGCCGGCGCCGAGAACAGGGGGGCGATGAGCGCCGGCGCGGTCAGCGCCGTCGTCAGCGCCAGGGCTGAAAGTATGGTCCTGGTCTTCGTCATCTCATCCTCCTTGAAGGGGCTTGGCAGGAGGGAATATGGGACTGGGCCCATGGCGCCCGGATGGCCGCCGCATTGAATGTTTGTATAGTTGGGGAACGTTGCTTTTGCCGGGAAAACCGCGCAAACGGCGCGGTGTTCGGCCCCTTTGCCCCGATATGGACGGCGTCTTTGCGGCGTTTTCCCGGCCTGGCAAGGGAGCGATGGTCAGCAGCGGGTGGCGACGTGAAGATCCTCCTCGTCGAAGACGACAAGCAGACGTCCGACTACATCAGCAAGGGCTTGCGTGAGCACGGCCACGTCGTCGATCGCGCCGACAACGGGCGCGACGGCCTCTATCTCGCGACGGGCGAGAAGTACGACGTCATCATCGTAGACCGCATGCTGCCGGCGATGGACGGGCTGTCGCTGGTCAAAGCGGCGCGCGCCTCGCAGGTCCGCACGCCGGTGCTGTTCCTCACGACCATGGGCGGCATCGACGATCGCGTGAACGGCTTCGAGGCCGGCGGCGACGACTATCTCGTGAAGCCCTTCGCCTTCGCCGAGTTGCTGGCGCGGGTCGGCGCGCTCGCGCGCCGGCCGCCGATCGTGGCGACGACCTCCCTCAGTGTCGGCGACCTGCAGGTCGATCTGCTGACCCGCACGGTGATGCGGGCCGGCAAGCGACTCGACCTGCTGGCGCAGGAGTTCAAGATCCTGGAATACCTGATGCGCCACGCCGGCGAGGTGGTGACGCGCACCATGCTGCTGGAGAAGGTCTGGGACTTCCATTTCGATCCCAAGACCAACATCGTCGAGACCCACATCAGCCGCCTGCGCTCGAAGATCGACAAGGGCTTCGACAAGCCCCTGCTGCACACCGTCCGGGGAGCAGGCTATGTCATCCGCGCCCAGGACTAGCCACGGTCAGGCTGGCCAAGGTCAGGCCGTCGAGCCGGCCACGACCTTCGGGCAGACCATCTCGCGCATCCTGCGCTCGGCCAGCTTCCGGCTGACCCTGTTCTACGCCGTGCTGTTCATGGCGTCGGCCGGCACGCTGTTCGCCGCGGTCTACTGGATCGCCACGGCGGCGATGCAGGACGACATGGCGGCGGTTCTGCGCTCCGAGGCCTATCAGCTGGCCGACGTCCATCGCCGCACCGGGCCCAAGGGACTTACCGACCAGATCACGCGGCGCATCAGCTTTCGCACGCGCGGGCCGATCTTCTACCTGCTTCAGGCGCCGGGCGGCCGCGTCGTGGTCGGCAACCTGCCGGGCATGCCGCCGGTCAACGGCGCGATCGACTTCGTGCCCCAGAGCGATGCGCCGGAGGCCGATGGGGAGCGGGCCAAGCTCACCGGCTTCGGCCTCACCCTGCCCGACGGCGCCTTCCTCCTGGTCGCCCAGGACGCCAACCGCCTCACCGACATGCAGCACGCCATCATCACGGCGTTCGCCTGGGCGAGCGGGCTTACCCTGCTGCTCGCGATCGCCGGCGGCGCCCTGATCGGCTCCAGCTTCCTCGGCCGCATCGATGCGATCACCCGCACCAGCCGGACGATCATGGAAGGTGATCTCTCGGCGCGCATACCGGCGCGCGGCACCAACGACGAGATCGACCAGCTGGTCGCCAGCCTCAATGCCATGCTGTCCCGCATCCAGCAGCTGATGGACGGCTTGCGCCAGGTCTCGAGCGACATCGCCCATGACCTGCGCACGCCCCTGGGACGCCTGCGTCAGCACCTGGAGGACGCACGCGAGCGCGCCACGACGACGCGCGAGTACGAAGCTGCAACCGATTCGGCGATCGTCGAGGCCGACGCGCTGCTTGAAACCTTCTCCGCGCTGCTGCGCATCGCCCAGATCGAGGCCGGGGCACAGCGCAGCGCCTTCACCCAGGTCGATCTCTCGGCGCTGGCGCGCAGCATCGCCGAGGCCTACCGACCGGCCGCGGAGGATGCCGACCACCGGCTCGATTGCAGGATCGACGACGGCATCGTCGTGACCGGCGACCGTCAGCTGCTCGCCCAGATGATCTCGAACCTGGTCGAGAACGCGCTCAATCACACCCCTGCCCGCTCGACCGTGTCGCTGGCGCTGGCCAAGGCGGCTTCAGGGTTCACGCTGGAAATTGCCGACAACGGCCCCGGCATTCCACCCGACGAGCACGACAAGGTGTTCGACCGCTTCTACCGCCTCGACCGCAGCCGCTCGACCGCCGGCAGCGGCCTCGGCCTTCCCCTGGTGAAGGCCATCGCCGGCCTGCACGGCCTCACCATCCGCCTCGAGGACCGAAAGCCAGGGCTCGGCGTGGTGATCGGCGCGTGACGCCTCTTTTCCTCCCCAGCGAAGCTGGGGAGGAGGGTGATCAGCGTGATCGCTTCTTGCGCGCTGGAAGTCAGCAGGCCCTGACGCGGGCGATCTCGTCGCGCAGCTCGTCGACCTCGGCGGCGAGGTTCTCGTACTGACGCGCCTGTGCCACGGACACGATCGACAGGTGCAGGACGGTCGACTGCAGATAAGCGATCAGCGCCGCCTGGTAGCCGGTGTCCAATTGCGACAGGGCCTGAAGATGGCGCTTCGCCTCGATGGCGCGCCGTGCCGCGTCCGCCAGCTCGCGCGATAGGGTGGTGTCGTCGATCATGCCGCTCTCCGCTGCGTAGGCCTGTGGGCCGCTTGCGAAGTCAACTCGTGGGAGCGGCCGATGTTGCGCCTGCGAAGCCCGGGTGAACGGATTTCAATAGGCGGTAGTTCGTTCCCCCTTCGGGCGCACAAGCGCTGGCTGCGGCGGTTCAAACGCGGGTCGCGGCAGTTGTCGTGGGCGTGCACAGACGCCACACTGCCGGCATGAAGAAGACCACGCGCCCGTTATTCGCTTATGTCGGCAGCTACACGACGCCGGAACGGCGTGGCCATGGCAATGGCATCAACGTCTATCGGGTCGATCGCACCAGCGGTGCGTTCACCCATGTTCAGCACCATGGCGACCTCGAGAATCCATCTTTTCTCGCCATCAATGCCGACGGGACGCGGCTCTACTCGGTGCACGGCGATCGCACCGAAGCCAATTCGTTCGTCATCGAGCCCATGACCGGCCACATCTCGCCGCTCAATCGTCAGCCGACGGGTGGCTACAACCCCGTTCACCTCGCCTTCGACGCGACCGGCCGATACCTCGCGGTGTGCAACTACGGCACCGATTCGCTGGCCGTGCTGCCGATCGCCGACGACGGCAGCCTCCTGCCCTATCGCACGCTGACGACCGTAACCGGCACGCTCGGCCCGCATCGCGTGCAACAGCATTGCATGTGCGTGCATCACATCCCGCTCGATCGCCAGGGACGCTTCTTCTACGTGCCCTGCAAGGGCTCCGACGTCGTCATCGCCTACCGGCTCGACACCAGGAAAAAGATCCTGGTCGAGTCGTCTCGCGTGAAAGCCCGTCCTGGCGCCGCCCCGCGCCATATCGACTTCCATCCGCGCAAGGCCTTGGCCTACGTGATCAACGAGCTCGATTCGACGCTCACCACCTATCGCCAGAATCGCGAGACCGGCGCCCTGTTGCCCTTGCAGACCATCCCCTCGACGCCCTCCGAGTTCACCGGTTACAGCACCGGCGCCGAGATCTGGGTCGATCGTGCGGGCCGCAACGTCTATGTCTCCAATCGCGGCCATGACAGCATCGGCGTGTTCGGCATCGATCCCGGCAAGGGGACCCTGACGCCGCGCCAGTGGGTGCCGACCCATGGCAGCACACCGCGTTTCTTCGCCTTCGATCCCGATCAGCGCTTCCTCTATGTCGCCAACCAGGATGGCCGCTCGATCGTCGGCTACCGGGTGGGTCGCGATGGCCGGCTGACGCCGACCCGTCTCAGGGTCAAGGTCGGCAGCCCGGCCTGCATCGTGTTCAGCAACACTTAACCTTGCTCGGAGGCGACACGTTTCCCATTCTCCCCCGTCATCTCAGGGCGTTGTGCATGACATAAAAGCCGTCATCCCGACCGGAGCCGCGCGTAGCGCGGCGCAGTGGAGGGACCTCTCTTACTGCAGCTTCGGCAAGAAAGGTCCCTCGACTGCGCCGCGCTACGCGCGGCTTCACTCGGGATGACGGGAATTTCTGGGAATATGCGAATGCTCCGCCCGACTACGGCGGAAGCCAATGAATTTCAGGAGCCCTTCGTGAGCAACAAGACCTACGGCTTCGAGACGCTGTCGATCCACGCCGGTGCCGCCCCCGACGCCACGACCGGCGCACGCGCCTTGCCGATCTACCAGACCACGGCCTACACCTTCGATGACGCCGACCACGCGGCCGCGCTGTTCAACCTGCAGACCGTGGGTTTCATCTACTCGCGGCTCACCAACCCGACCAACGCCGCGCTCGAGACCAGGCTGGCGACCCTCGAGGGCGGGCGCGGCTGCACCGTCACCTCGTCCGGCCATGCGGCACAGGTGCTGGCGCTGTTTCCGCTGATGTCGCCGGGCGCCGAGATCGTCGCTTCCTCGCGCCTCTACGGCGGCTCGCTGCAGCAGATGCGCAACACCTATCCCAAGTTCGGCTGGAAGGCCAAGATCGTCGACGCCGACCAACCGGACAATTTCAGGCGCGCGGCGAACGAGAGGACGCGGTGCTTCTTCATCGAGAGCCTGGCAAACCCCGGTGGCGTGGTGAGCGACCTCGAGGCGATCACCCGCATCGCCGAGTCGGTCGGCGTGCCGCTGCTGGTCGACAACACGCTGGCCACGCCCTACCTCTGCAAGCCGATCGACTACGGCGCGACCCTGATCGTCCATTCGACCACCAAGTTCCTCAGCGGCACCGGCACCTCGATGGGCGGCGCCGTGGTCGATTCGGGCAAGTTCGACTGGACGCGTGGCGGAAGGTTCCCGAGCCTCGCCGGACCCGAGCCTGCCTATCACGGGCTGAACTTCTTCGAGACCTTCGGCGACATGGCCTACACCTTCCACAGCCACGCCGTCGGCCTGCGCGATCTCGGCCCCAGCCAGGCGCCGTTCAACTCCTGGATCACCATGCTCGGCATGGAGACGCTCGGCCTGCGCATGGAGCGCCACTGCGCCAACGCGCTCGCCGTGGCGCGCTTCCTCGAGACCCATCCGGCGGTGGCCTGGGTCAGTTACGCCGGCCTGCCTTCGAACAGATACTTCACGCTGGCGCAGAAATATCTGCCCAAGGGCGCAGGCTCGGTGTTCACGTTCGGAGTCAAGGGCGGCTACGATGTGGGGGTGAAGGTGGTCGACAACGTCGACCTGTTCTCGCATCTCGCCAACATCGGCGACGCCAAGAGCCTGATCATCCATCCCGCCTCGACCACCCATCGCCAGCTTACCGACGAGCAGCGCGTCGCGGCCGGTGCCGGCCCCGACGTGCTGCGCCTGTCGATCGGCATCGAGACGGTGGACGACATCATCCGCGATCTGGCGCAAGCTCTCGACAAGGCGACGACGTGACGGTGCAAGCCGTCGGCAAGGCAACGAATTCGATGGTGCAGGCTCTCGACGAGGCGATGGTGCGATGCTGAGCAAATCCGATAACGACCTTCTCACCCTGACCGGGCCCGGCGCCCCGATGGGCGACCTGCTGCGCCGCTTCTGGATGCCGGCCCTGCTCTCGGCCGAGCTGCCCGAGCGCGACGGGCCGCCCAGGAAGATCAAGATCCTGGGCGAGGATCTCCTGGCCTTTCGCGCCACAGACGGCCGAGTCGGCATCGTCGAGCCGCATTGCCCGCATCGCGGCGCCAATCTTTACTACGGCCGCAACGAGGAATGCGGCATCCGCTGCGCCTTCCACGGCTGGAAGTTCGACGTCGACGGCACCTGCGTCGACCTGCCGACCTCGCCGCCCGAATCGACCTACAAGGACACGATCAGGCTCCTCGCCTACCCGACACGCGAATGGGGCGACATGATCTGGGTCTACATGGGCCCGCGCGATCACATGCCCGAGCTGCCGCAGCTCGAGCTCGGCCTGCTGCCGGCGGGACACCGCTACGTCACCAAGAAATGGCAGGACTGCAACTGGGTGCAGAGCGTCGAGGGGGCGCTCGACACGGCGCACTTCTCGTTCCTGCATGCCGTGCTGGCCAAGGACGAGTCCGTGGCGCGCGCCGCGCTGGCCAAGGCTGCGATCGCCGACCAGTCGAAGCCCGACGATCGCATCCGCTGGATCCACAACGACCCACGGCCGAAATTCACCATCCACGGCCACGATGCCGGCCTGCTGATCGGCGCGGCCCGCAAGACCGACGGCGCCGACCTCTACTGGCGCATCTCGCAATTCCTGATGCCCAACCACGCCTACACGCCGACGGCTTTCCCGGGCGAGATCTACTATGGCCAGTGCTGGGTGCCGGTCGACGACGTGTCGTGCTGGATCTACACCTACTGCTGGAATCCCGACCGGCCCTTCACCAACTCCGAGCGCGCCAAGTTCGACGGCGGCTTCAACGTCCATGCCGAGGTCGATGCCGACTACATGCCGCTGCGCAATCCGCGCAACGACTACCGGCTCGACCGGCAGGCACAGAAGACGGTGAGCTTCACCGGCATCGAGGGCGTCAGCGAGCAGGACGCCGCCATCCAGGACAGCATGGGCCCCATCCAGAACCGCACGCGCGAGCATCTCGGGCCGACCGATGTCGCCATCGTCGAGTTCCGCAAGCTTCTGATGAGCAGCGCGCGCGCCCTGGGCAAGGGCGAGACGCCGAAGGCGGCGGGCAAGGCAGGCAGGTATGCCGTGCGCGCCGGTGGCTGGGTCGCCGGTCCGGACAAGGACCTGGTCGCGGTCATGACCGAGCGCTTCGGCCACCGCGAC
Source organism: Reyranella sp. (assembly GCA_022844015.1). Lineage (GTDB taxonomy): Bacteria > Pseudomonadota > Alphaproteobacteria > Reyranellales > Reyranellaceae > Reyranella. The sequence continues at coordinate 6,950 of JALHMO010000003.1, forward strand.
GGCTATGTCGGCAACCACTACGGGCTGGGTGACTGATGCTGAGCAAGGCTGACAACGAGTTCCTGACCCGCGGCGGGCCCGGCACGCCGATGGGCGACCTGCTGCGCCGCTTCTGGATGCCGGCCCTGCTTTCGGACGAGCTGCCCGAGCGCGACGGGCCGCCGAAGAAGATCAGGATCCTGGGCGAGGACCTCCTGGCATTCCGTGCGACCGACGGCCGGGTCGGCATTGTCGAGCCGCACTGCCCGCATCGCGGCGCCAATCTCTACCATGGCCGTAACGAGGAGTGCGGCATCCGCTGCGCCTTCCACGGCTGGAAGTTCGACGTCGACGGCACCTGCGTCGATCTGCCGACATCACCGCCGGAGTCGACCTACAAGGACACGATCAGGCTCCTCGCCTATCCGACGCGCGAATGGGGCGACATGATCTGGGTTTACATGGGCCCGCGCGAGCGCATGCCCGAGCTGCCCCAGCTCGAGCTGGGGCTGGTGCCGGTGGCACAGCGCTACGTCTCGAAGAAGTGGCAGGACTGCAACTGGGTACAGAGCCTCGAGGGCGCGATCGACACCGCCCACTTTTCCTTCCTGCACAAGGTGCCGACCAGGGACGAGAAGACCAGGCTCGAGATCTTCCGCAGCACCTCGGCCATCGGTGCCGGACAGGAGCTGCAGGACCGTATCCGCTGGGTGATGGACGACCCGCGCCCGAAATTCGCGATCTCCGGCCACGATACCGGGCTTGTCATCGGCGCGGCGCGCAAGACGGATTCCGAGGACAAGTACTGGCGCATCTCGCAGTTCCTGATGCCCAACCACGCGCTCGTCCCGGTCGCCTTTCCGGGCGATGTCTATCACGGGCAGTGCTGGGTGCCGGTCGATGACGTGAACTGCTGGATTTACACCTACAGCTGGCTGCCCGACCGGCCGTTCACCAACTCCGAGCGCGAGAAGTACGCGCGCGGCCTCAGCCTGCACGCCGAGGTCGATGCCGACTACGTGCCGGTGCGCAACATCCGCAACGACTACATGCTCGACCGCGCCAAGCAGAAGACGGAGAGCTTCACCGGGATCATGGGCGTGAGCGAGCAGGATGCGGCGATCCAGGACAGCCAGGGGCCGATCCAGGACCGCACGCGCGAGCATCTCGGCCCGACCGATCTCGGCATCGTCGAGTTCCGCAAGTTGGTGATGGGCGCTGCGCGGGCTCTGCAAAAAGGCGAGGAGCCGAAGGCGACGCGGAGCGCCCGGCGCTACGCCGTGCGCGCCGGCGGCTGGATGGCGCCGCCCGAGCGCGATCTCGATCAGGTCATGACCGAGCGTTTCGGCCACCGGCACGGCTATGTCGGAAACGAGCACGGGCTGGGGGATTGAGTTAGACCGTCGCGCGGCGCTGCATTATCGTCCGACGCCGTAACGGCGGGGGAGACATTCCGTGACGATCAAGATCTATGGGCCATCGGCCTCTCGGGCATCGCGTGCATTGTGGATCGTGCACGAGCTCGGCATCCCGTTCGAGCACGTTGCCGTCGAGATGAAGGACCTGAAGAGCGCCGAGTATCTCAAGGTCAATCCCAACGGCAAGGTGCCGACCCTGGTCGACGGCGATTTCAAGCTGTTCGAATCCATGGCCATCAACCTCTATCTCGCCGAGAAGCACGGCAAGGACGGCTTCTTCCCGGCGAGTGCCGAGGACCGCGCGCTGTGCACCCAGTGGAGCTTCTGGGGCATGACCGAGATCGAGAAGTCCCTGCTCACCGTCCTGATCGACATGTTCATGACGCCGCCCGACAAGAAGAAGCCGGAGGCGGTGGCCGAGGCGCTGAAGGCGCTTCCCAAGCCGTTCGGCGTGCTGAACGGCGCGCTCGAGGGGCGAGACTACCTGTTGGGCTCGACCTTCACCGTGGGCGACCTGAACCTGGCGTCGATCTGCAGCTGGGCCAAGCCCATCAGGTACGATTTCAGCCCCTTCCCCAACGTCCAGGCCTGGCTCGACCGCTGCCTCGCCCGCCCGGCCTACAAGGCGGCGAGGAAGTGAGCTTCCTCCTATGAAGATCGGGGCGGTACCCGCCCCGATCTTCATAGGAGTTCCCCACCGGCCCGAGGGCCGAGCCGCCGTGTCAAGAAACTGGCGGCAAGCCGCCAGTTTCTTACTAGGAAGACTGCTGAGGCCCCCTACTCCGCCGGCTGCGCCGCCGCCGAGATGGCGCGCTGTGCCTCTGCACGCTCGCCGCCGGGCAGCAGCAGCGCGACCAGCGTGATCAGCAGGGCGACGCCGGCCAGGCCGTAGAACAGCAGATCGAGCTCGCCCGTCTCCTTGCGCACCCAGGCGATCAGCAGGATGGCGATCGGGCCGGTGCCCAGCGCGACCACGAACTTCGCGCCGAAGCCCAGCCCGTGGTAGCGGCTTGGAGTGTAGCGCGCGATCAGGATGTTCTCGATCGGGCCGGTCGCCGAGCTCAGCACGGCCGAGGCTATGGCGCCCAGGATGGCGAGATAGCCGTTGCCCAGGGCCAGCGCGATCATGGCGAGGATCTGCAAGGCCGAGGCGACGAGATAGGTCGCCTTGAGCGGAAAGCGATCGATGATCGTGCGGCCCATGGCGTACTGCGCAAAGCCCGAGACGACGTAGATCATCGACGTGGCGAGCCCGACCCACAGCACGGCCTGGGTCACCACGCCCCATGACGCCAGCCCGGCGCGCAGGTTTTCGATGTCGCCGGCCAGCCGGGTCTCGAACACCAGGGCGGCGCCGAACATCACGGCGGTCCAGATGATCCCCTCGAGCGCCATGGTGACGGAGAGGACGGAAAAGACCCGCCAGAACTCGCTTCGGCCTGCTTGCGCACCGGCGGTCGCCGGCATCGGCCGGTCCCCGACCCGCCCGCGCCGGATCTCCCAGAGCAGCCCGGCGCCAACGATCAGGCAGACGATTCCGGGCACGATGAAGGCCGCCCGCCACGAGGCCAGCGTGATCAGCACGCCGGGCACGATGCCGTAGAGGGCCAGGCCGGCGCTGCCCCACAGGCCGTTGACACCCATGGCATGGCCCTGCCTGCGCGCGGTGCGGATGATCCAGCCGATGCCGGCGGAGTGGTAGATGGCGCCGAACACGCCCAGGCCGCACAGCGCCACCGACAGCATCAGCGTGTCACCCGTGGGCACCAGGCCGCACAGGATCGACGAGACGCCGAGGCCGAAGAACATGATCACCATGGTCAGCGGTGCGCCGATACGGTCCGACAGCCAGCCGGCCGGCAGGGACATGATACCGAGCAGAACGGTGGCGGGCGCGTAAAGCTCGAGCAGGTTCTCCGCCGGAATGTCCCAGGCGACAGCCAGGGTCAGCACGATGACGGCATAGAACGCCGTCATCATGTGCATCAGCGCATGGCCGATCGAGGAAAACACAAGGACACGCCGGCCCATGGCCGGGTCGGCGGAAGCGACGCTCGTCATGGTGCCTGTATCTTCCTTGCCCGTTCCCTGTGCAAGGCGGCTTGCGGCATCGCTGCCATTCGCGCTAAAGCCGCTCTGCCGGGGCGGCATGCCGTGGCACCGGTCGGGGCGTAGCGCAGTCTGGTAGCGCATCAGTCTGGGGGACTGGGGGTCGTCGGTTCAAATCCGGCCGCCCCGACCAACTAACTCGATCGATTGCCGCGCCTGTTGGGCGACGGGTCCGACGAGAGGCGGTCGGACATGAGCCGTGTACTTCGACCGAACTGGGTTGAAGATTTCGCTGCGGCTCCAGCCGACTTGTGAGTCGGCTCAGCCGATCTCGACGACGGACTGCCCGCCGGACAGCTGCTTCACCACGGCCGCGAACCGCTCCCGAAACACCGACAACAGAACATGGTTCGGAACGTTGCCGGTGGAAACGATCAGGATTGGCGGCGGCGGCGCGAGGTTCAGGAAGTCCGAGTCCTTGGTGACGATCACCGCACTCTTGGCGATGGCATAGGCGGCGATGGCTTCGTCCTGCGCGGAAGGTGTCAGGACGAACGCCACATGGTCCGCGTCGTGGCCCTGCGACGCAATCCAGCGCGCCAGCGAAGGCGGCAACTGCGCGTCCACGAGAAAACGCATCGACTAATCCGGCGCGAAGGCAAGTCTCTGATCGGTCGCCTTCGCGGCGTAGGCAATCGCCGCCTGTATATCCTCTCGCTCCAGATACGGAAAATCGGCGAGGATCTGCTCGGCAGTCATCCCCCCCGCGAGCATGCTCAGGACATCGCTGACGCGGATCCGCATTCCCCTGATCGTCGGCTTGCCGAAGCAGATCTTGGGGTCGACGGTCACCCGGGGAAAAATTTCCGCGCTCACGTTGTCAGAATAGCGCTTGCTGGGCCTTGCCACCACCCACGCTTTGACGTTCCCGGCTCCACCATCAGCGTTCGTCGCGTCCAGCCTGGGCAGGAAGCCGGCCCATCCGAAGCTGGCCGGTGCGCAAGCGAACCGAGCGCACACCTCTGCTAGGGTCCCCTCGAATGAACCCGGGGGAGACGCTTGTCGTCGCCATGGCGGCGGGGCAGGTCGGCGGGCTGCTGCCGCACGTCGCCGTGCCGTCGGCCATGCCGGCGTTCCTCATTCCCGAGTGGGGGCTGAGCTATCCCGAGGCGGGCTTGATGGCGAGCGCCTATGCCATAGGCTACATGCTCGCGGCTCTCGTCCTGACCACGCTGACCGACCGCATCGACGCCCGCAGGATACTGGTCATCGGATCGCTGCTGCATGCGGCCGGCACGGTGTGCTTCGGCCTGTTCGCCCAGGGGCATGCTGTCGGCGATGCTCTTCTGGGGCCTCACCGGGCTGGGCTTCGCCGACGCTTACATGCCGGGACTGAAGGCGTTCACCGACCGGCTCGGCCCGGGCGACGGATCGCGCAGCGTAAGGATCTACACCGCGGCCTTCTCGTTCGGGATCGGCAGATGGCCGATCCAGCCGGGATGACGCTACTGCTTCGGGGCGTCCGCCTGGACGCCCCGACCCTGCCGATCGCGACCCGAGGCGGCGGTCAGTCCGCCGCGCGCGGCAGCGGCTCGGGCTCGAGCGCCGCCAGGACCTTGGGAGGCGACATCGGCAGGCTGTGGAAGCGCATGCCGAGCGCCCCATGGAGGGCATTGGCGACCGCCGCCATGACGGGAACCAGCGGCACCTCGCCGACGCCGCGCACGCCCTGGGGATGCTTGGGATTGGGGATCTCGATCATCACGGCATCGAGCATCGGCAGGTCCGACGTGACGGGCATGCGATAGTCGAGGAAGCCCGCGTTATCGAGCTTGCCGTTCTTGTCGTAGATGTACTCCTCGCTCAGCGCCCAGCCGATTCCCTGGGCGACGCCGCCCTGCAGCTGGCCCTCGACGTAGTCGGGATGGATCGCGCGGCCGACATCCTGGAAGGCTGTGTAGCGCACGACCCAGACACGTCCCGTGGCAGGGTCGACCTCGACGTCGCAGATATGGGTGCCGAAGCCACCTTCCGCGCCGATCGTGTTGCTCGCCGCGGCCTCGCCGATCGGCCCGCCGGTCTCGCTCGCGCGTGCCGCGAGCTGGGCCAGCGACAGCGGATCGAACTTGCCGGCGTTGTCGCCAGCCGGCTTGGCCTCGCCGTTGTCCCAGGTGACGGCGTCGGGATCGATCTTCCAGATCTTGGCCGCGCGGCGACGCAGGTCGGTAATGACCTTCTCCGCGGCCTGCGTGACCACCATGGCAGAGGCGAACGTGACGCGGCTGCCGCCCGTCAGGTTCGAGAAGCCGACACTGTTGGTGTCGCCGATCAGCACCGTCACCTTGCTGTGGTCGATGCCCAGAATCTCGGCTGCGATGTTGGCGGTCGAGGCGCGCGAGCCGCCGATGTCGGGATGGCCGGTCATCACCACGACCGTGCCGTCCTCGTTGATGCGCATGGTGGCGCTCGACTCGCCACCGGCGTTGAACCAGTAGCCGCTCGCCACGCCACGGCCCTGGTTGGGCTTGAGCGGCGCCTTGTAGTGCGGATGCGCGAGCGCCTGCTTCACCGTCTCCTGGTAGCCCATGACCGGGTAGACCGGGCCATGGACCGCCTTGGTGCCCTGCTTGGCGGCGTTCTTGAGGCGCAGCTCGAGCGGATCCATCTTGAGCTTCTCGGCCAACTCGTCCAGCACGCACTCGACGGCATAGGCGCCGATCGGCGCGCCCGGGGCACGGTAGGCCGCGACCTTCGAGCGGTTGGAGACCACGTCGTAGCCCTTGGTGTAGGCGTTGGGGATGTCGTAGGGCCCGAAGGCACACCCGGCGGCGCCGCGGATCGGCGAGCCCGGGAAGGCGCCGGCCTGCAGCCAATAAATTCCCTGGCCGGCAACGATCGTGCCGTCCTTCTTGGCGCCGATCTTGACCGTGCTCACCGAGCCCGAGGTCGGGCCGGACGCGCGGAAAACCTCCTCGCGCGACATCACCATCTTGACCGGCCGGCCCGACTTGCGCGCCAGGATCAGCGCCAGCGGCTCCAGGTAGACGATCGTCTTGCCGCCGAAGCCGCCGCCGATCTCGGCCGGGATGGCGCGGATGTCGCTCTGCGCCATCCCGGTCATCAAGGAGCACATGGCGCGGACCATGAACTGGCCCTGGCTCGAGCTCCAGATGGTGGCCTTGCCGTCGACGACGCTGACCAGGCAGGCATGCGGCTCGATGTAGCCCTGGTGCACGGCCTCGGTCTTGAAGCGGCGCTCGACGATCACGTCGGCTTCCTTGAAGCCCGCCTCGACGTCGCCCTTCTTGTGCTCGAGCGTGCCTGCGATGTTAGAGGGCTTGCCCTCGAACTTGATGTGGTCGTGCAGCGGGGTCGCACCGGGCTTCATCGCGTCCTCGACGTCGATCGCCCACGGCAGGACCTCGTAGTCGACCTTGATGAGCCCGAGGGCCTCGGCCGCGATCGCCTGGGTGGTCGCGGCGACGGCGGCCACGGGATGGCCGTGGAACAGCGCCCTCTCGCGCGCCATCACGTTGCGGCACATCCAGCGCATGTCCTGGATGCCCAGCATCACCGGCCCCTTGTCGATCGGGAAGTCGACGATGTCCTTGGCCGTCACGACAGCCTTGACGCCCGGGAACGCCTCGGCCGCCGAGGTGTCGATCGACTTGATGCGGGCATGCGGATGGGGGCTGCGCAGCACCTTGCCCCAGATCATGTCGGGCATGGTGGTGTCGGCGGCATAGGCCGCCCGTCCCGTGACCTTGTCCGCGCCATCGGGTCTGGGTGTACGCTTGCCAATCCACTTGTTGTCGGTGTCGGTCATGGCTGTTCGTCCTGTTCGTGCGGTGAGCGATTCGGTATGACCCGATGATCAGAACGAGTCGGGAGCGCGAGATCAAGCCCTGCGTGCATGATCTCTGCGCATCCTGGTATCCTGACAATGACTGGACGACGCGGCGTGCTCTTGTGCTGGGGGGCGCGCCACTCCCGTGGCCGATCATCTTTTGCGCCAAGCAAAGACGCGCCACTGGAGTGGCGCCCCCATAGGCGCTGACTTTGGCCGGTCCGGCAAAGTCTCCTTATCCTGAGGAGGTCGCGTAGCGACCGTCTCGAAGGATGGGCGACACACGAGATCGGTGGAAAACCGGCGTCGTAGCCCGATTCGCAGCCGACCAAAGGGCGAAGGTTACTTCGCCCTAATCGAGACGCGGCCCTCCCGGCCGCTCCTCAGGGTGAGGTCTTCGGTCGGCGCGCCTCGGCGTGTGAACTACCGAGCGTCCGCAATCCCTCGCCCTGATGCTGTCAACTTGCAGACCAGCCAGTCCGGTTTGAGCGGGTTGTTGAACCACGGCTCGGCCCAGCCTACCTTCAGGCAGCGCCTCACTAGGGCAGAATCGACTTCTTGCCCGTCAAGATCGAACAGCGGGAGCTTGCCGCCTGGTTGGGTGAGCCCCCGCCGCAGGTAGAGCAACTCGGACAGAGTCGGAGGCGTGATCTCCAACTCGTTGTCGTTCAATGCCTCGAGATGAAATAGGTGCGTCCAGTCAGGAACGCGATCCAAATCTGCGAACACGGCGGCGTCCCCCTCTGACGTTGCCGTTGAGAAAAAAATTAAAGCAAATCAGGTGGTTACAGATCCTTCTTCGCGTTCTCCACCCGACCACGTGGGTAACCGAACTCCTGGCAAGGCCGACTCACCGCCCCCCGGCGGCTTGTCAGGCCGTGCGTCAGTTGTTCGCCTTGAGCGTGCTGCGCAACTGGGTCAGCGCCTGCTCGAGGTCCTCGAGCACGGCTTCGATTTCGCGCCGCTTATGAAGATCGAGCATGGTCGCCCGCGGCGTGCTGGTCGCCGGCTGCGGTCCGGTGCGCGGCAGCGGCTGCCGCTGGTTGCCTTGAGCCATCGCCTCGGCCCGCGCCGATACGATCCGCAGGCTTTCCAGCGCACTTTCGGCGGCCAGATCGAGCCGCTGCTGCTGAGGCGGCAGCCGCCCGCGGCCTTCCTTGAGCAGTCGCTGGACACCCTTGATGGTGTAGCCATCCTCGTACAGCAGGGATCGGATCCGGCGCAGGAGATCGATATCCTCCGGCCGGTAGTAACGCCGGCCGCCGCCGCGCTTCAGCGGACGGACCTGGCTGAACTTGCTTTCCCAAAAGCGTAGCACGTGCTGAGGCACGTCGAGCTCGGTGGCGACCTCGCTTATGGTGCGAAACGCCTGCGCCGATTTCTCGACCCGCCTTTCCGTGGCCTGAACCGAAACGGCCATGACCTACCCCCCGATAGACTACTGTCCCTTACTCTCGTCGGGCGCTCCATTGATCAGAGATTTGAGAACGTTCGACGCTCGAAAGACGAGTACCCGCCGGGGTAGGATCGGGACCTCCTGCCCGGTCTTTGGATTGCGGCCGACACGCTGGCCTTTGTCGCGAACCGTGAAGCTTCCAAATGACGAGACCTTCACCGATTCGCCGCGCGCCAAGGCTTCGACAACCTCTGACAAGATTGTCTCGACCAGGTCGCTCGATTCATTGCGAGACAGGCCCACTTCCTGGAACACCGACTCGCTCAGATCAGCACGCGTAATCGTCCGGGCTTCCATCCGGTACCCTCTTTCCCCCTTAGTTAATCCTTACTCTAAGGTGGGAAAGCGGTCAATATCAGGAGGATAGACGCTGGCCTTTAATTGGCGTCTGTTCGCCTTCCGTTGCCTTTCGCGCGTCTTGACGCCGTCTACCAGCGGACCAGCGAGGCCCCCCAGGCCAATCCTCCGCCAATTCCCTCGAGCAGCAGCAGGTCGCCGCGCTTGATCCGGCCGTCCTTGACGGCGACGTCGAGGGCGAGAGGGATCGAGGCGGCCGAGGTATTGGCGTGATGGTCGACCGTGACGACGACGCGCTCGGGCGGCAGGCCAAGCTTGCGGCCGGTGCCGTCGATGATCCGCTTGTTGGCCTGGTGAGGCACCAGCCAGTCGATGTCCGTGGCCTGAAGACCCGCCTTCGCCAGCACCTCGCCGACCACCGCCGCCATGTTGACCACGGCATGCTTGAAAACTTCCTTGCCCTCCATGCGCAGGAAGCCGGTGGTCTTGGTCGAAGACGGGCCGCCATCGACATACAGGATGTCGTGCTGTCGGCCGTCGGAGTGGAGCGCGTTGGCGAGAATGCCGCGATCGGCCGAGGTGCCTTTGCCCTGCTCGGCCTTGAGCACGATTGCGCCGGCGCCATCCCCGAAGAGCACGCAGGTGCCGCGGTCGTTCCAGTCGAGGATGCGCGAGAAGGTCTCTGCGCCGATCACCAACGCCGTCGAGGCAACGCCGTTCTTGAGCAGGCTGTCGGCCACCGACACGCCATAGACGAAGCCGGCGCATACCGCCTGGACATCGAAGGCCGCCCCCCTGGTCATGCCGAGAGCCGCCTGCACGCGCGTCGCGGTGGCGGGAAACGTCTCGTCGGGCGTGGCCGTGGCAAGCACGATCAGATCGAGATCGGCGACGCCGATCCCGGCATGGTCGAGCGCGCGCTGCGACGCCTTGATCGCGAGATGGGAGGTGAACTCGCCCTCGGCGGCGATATGGCGCTGGCGGATGCCGGTGCGCTGGCGGATCCATTCGTCCGACGTCTCCAGGGTCCTGGCAAGCTCGTCGTTGGTGACGACCCTTTCCGGCAGGTAGGCGCCGCACCCCTGAACGACCGAACGAATCACGCAGCCCCTCCGCTTGCCTGCAGCGCCGACGTCGCTGGCGCCTCGGCCGACCGCACCTGCTGCAGCTTGCCCAATCCCTCGATCAGCTTGCTCTTGTACTCGTAGCGCACCAGGTCGACGGCGACGCCGATGGCGTAAGCGAAGCCCAGCTCATCCGTGCCGCCATGGCTCTTCACGCACACACCGTCGAGGCCAAGGAAGACGGCGCCGTTGCGCCGTCGCGGATCAACGCGCTTGCTCAGCTTCACCCAGGCACCTGACGCAAACAGGTATCCGATCTTGGCGAAGGTCGATGTCCGGAAGGCGTCGCGCACGAACTGGGTGTAGAGCTTCGCGGTACCTTCGATCGTCTTCAACGCAACATTGCCGGTGAAGCCGTCGGCCACTACCACATCCGTCGTACCAGCACCGATATCATTTCCTTCAACGAAGCCGTGGAAGTCGACCGGCGAGCCCTCTAGCCGCAGCATCGCGGCGGCCTGGCGCAGTTCCTCGTGCCCCTTGAGTTCCTCCGATCCGACATTGAGCAAGCCGACCTTCGGACGGTCAAGGCCGAGCAGGACCTGTGCGAACACGCTGCCCATGACGGCGAACTCGGCAAGATTGTCCGCATCGCAATCGAGATTGGCGCCGAGGTCGAGCATCACCGTCTCGCCGCGTGCTGTCGGCAGCAACGACGCCAGCGCCGGCCGGTGGGCGCCTTCCAGCATCCGCATCGCGACCATCGAGATCGCCAGGAAGGCGCCTGTGTTGCCGGCCGACACTACAGTGTCGGCGCGACCCTGGGCTGCGGCTTCGACCGCGAGCCACATGCTAGACTTGCGACGACGGCGCAGCGCGAACGACGGCTTGTCGTCGGCCAGCACGGCGTCTTCCGCCGGGACGATCTCCAGCACCGACGCCAGGCCCTTGCGCTTGTCGACCAGTGGCGTCAGTCGCGCTTGATCCCCGAACAACAGGAAGGTCGTGCCCGGATAGCGTTCGCGGGCGATATCGGCGCCGGCCACCACGACGTCGGGGGCGTGGTCACCACCCATGCCGTCGAGCGCCAGGACGATCTTGTCCCCGCTCACTACGTCTTCCCGCTTGTCGGGTGCCAGCGCATCGCCGGCAGCGTGCCTGGACTACTTCTCGGCCGACGCGCTGTCGGCCAGGACCGGCATATCCTCGCGATAGTATCCGCAATGCGAGCAGACCGAGTGCGGCCGCTTGAGCTCGCCGCAATTCTTGCACTCGACATGGGCCATCGAGGGAATGGCGTGATGAGCCCGACGCATGTTGCGGCGGGACTTCGAAACCTTCTTCTTGGGAACTGCCATGACGATCTCCACGACGGAGCGGCCCCGATGCCAGCCCCGGAAAACACTGCAGCCGCGCTCTGGCGGCGCGGCGGGCCGGCTTCTCTAGCCAAAACCCACCATCACCGCAAGAATTTAGCGCCCGCGGCCGGGTTTGTCTCTGAGTGCCGCAAGGCCGGCAAAGGGATGGCGGCGCTGGTCCGGCGGGCCGCGGCGGCCATGATTGCGCGGTTTGGGCAGCACATCCTCGAGCCTGGCACCCGGCCGGCGGGGATACGGGTCGGCGGCGAGCGACAGCTGCTCGGCGATGATCTCGCCGACGTCGAGCAGGTTTCCCGTCAATGGTTCCGGCGCGTCGGCCTGTGCGCTCAGCACCGCCTCGCCATTCTCGGGGTCGCGGTCGTCGGCAAGATCCTTCTTGAAGACGATGCGGAAAGCGTCGTCGAGATCCTGGTTCACGGGGTCGAGCGAGAGAACGCAGGCCTGCACGATCCGCCCACGCAGGCGCCCCTCGACGACGATCTGGCCGCCCAGCCGATGGTCGACGGTGACCCGGGCCGACAAGGCCGGCAGGCCGAGGAACCCGAAACGCTTGGCCAGTGCCGCCCGCTCGCTGTCGCTGGCGACGATCTCGAGGGCCGCGCCGCCCGACCCCATCCGATCCAGGTCGACGATTCTTTCGATTTCTGATTTTGGTTCTTTTTCAGGTGCTTGAGACATTTTTATGATCTACTTGACCAAGAGATTGCGCGGTGTTTCAGCGAGCCATGCAGCATGCTGCCGCACGTGGTCGGCCAGCCGTTCCACGGCCCGATCGTCGACCGGTGGCCTACCGCCATAGGCGTTGCGGCGCAAGACCTCGGGCAACTGCCCGGGGGTTCCCGCGAGCGCCTCGCGATAGGCGAGCGCCCGCCCGTGGAGGCCTTCCGCCATGATCTTGATGCGCCTCCCGACGCCCAGGTCCTGGACGCCGATCTCGCGCAAGGTGAGATCGAGGTGGCGGAACATGGCGTCGAAAAACGCCTGCGCCAAGACGTCGCCGTCGGGTTCCCGGCGCAGGCGGTCGATCGTCAAGGCGGCATGCAAGGCGAGCGAATCGAAGCGTCCATCGAGGGTGTCGGGGATGCCGCAGGCCTCGAACAGAACCGGGGCACGGGCCCGTTCGGCGGTTCGGGCGTACAGCGCGGCGGCAAAGGCGTCCTCGGGCTTGCGGCGGCGGAACACGGACCTCGACCTCCTGCGGCGCGGTTGACCTGCCGCGCCCGTCGCGACATCTTCCGCCCGGCCCTTCTCTCCGACGAAACCAAGAACCAGTCCATGCGTCGCGCCGTCCCGCTTGCCCTCGCCCCCCTTGCGCTCGCCCTCGTCGCCATCACCGGGTGCAACGACGTCTCCATCATCCGCGGCTTCTCGCCGTCGCCCGGCACGGTCGACAAGCTCGAGGTCAACAGCCAGAGCCGCGAGGACGTTCAACGCCTGATCGGATCGCCGTCGGCGGTCGCGACGTTCAACCCGAACGTCTGGTACTACATCAGCGAGAAGCAGGAATACTGGGGTCCCTACCGGCCTTGGATCAGCGAGCAGAACGTCATCCAGATCACGTTCAACGAGTCCGGCCGGATCTCGTCGCTCAGGTACTACGACCTGGAGGACGCCCAGAACATCACCATGGTCGCGCGGATCACGCCGACGTCGGGCAAGGAGCTTACCGTCCTCGAGCAGCTCCTGGGCAACGTCGGCAAGTTCACCGGACCGGCCAAGCAGACCGGCGGCAACCCCGGCGCACCGACCGGCGGCGGCGGCTGACGACGGGTCCTTTCCTGGATTGACAAACGAAAAGCCCCGGCCTTGCGGCCGGGGCTTTTGCCTTGGCAGGCGCCAACCAGCTCAGTGCGCGAGCACGGCGAGCAGCAGCAGGGCTACGATGTTGGTGATCTTGATCATCGGGTTCACCGCCGGGCCGGCGGTGTCCTTGTAGGGATCGCCGACGGTGTCTCCGGTGACGGCAGCCTTGTGGGCTTCCGAGCCCTTGCCGCCGAAGTGACCCTCCTCGATGTACTTCTTGGCGTTGTCCCAGGCACCGCCGCCCGCCGTCATCGAGATGGCGACGAACAGGCCGGTGACGATGACGCCGAGCAGCATCGCGCCGACCGCGGCGAACGCGTCGGCGCGGTTGGCGATGGCGCTGATGACGATGAACAGCACGATCGGCGACAGCACCGGCAGCAGCGACGGGATCATCATCTCCTTGATCGCGGCCTTGGTGAGCATGTCGACGGCGCGGCCGTAATCCGGCCGGTCGGTGCCCGCCATGATGCCGGGCTTTTCCTTGAACTGCCGGCGGACTTCCTCGACGACCGACTGGGCGGCACGGCCGACCGCCAGCATCGACATGCCGCCGAAGAGATACGGCAGCAGGCCGCCGACCAGCAGGCCGACGACGACGTAGGGATTCTTGAGCGAGAAATCCACCGCCGTGATCCCGAGCTTGCCTTGGGCGATGAAGTAGTCGAGGTCCGAGGTGTAGGCGGCGAACAGCACCAAGGCGCCGAGACCGGCCGAGGCGATGGCATAGCCCTTGGTGACGGCCTTGGTGGTGTTGCCGACGGCGTCAAGCGCGTCGGTGTTCTTGCGCACTTCCTTCGGCAGCCCCGCCATCTCGGCGATGCCGCCGGCATTGTCGGTGACCGGGCCGTAGGCGTCGAGCGCCACCACCATGCCGGCCAGCGCCAGCATGGCGGTGGTCGCGATGGCGATGCCGAACAGGCCGGCCAGCAGGTAGCAGATCACGATGCCGCTGCAGATCAGCAGCGCCGGCAGGGCGGTGGCTTCCATCGACATCGCGAGGCCGGCGATGACGTTGGTGCCGTGGCCGGTGACCGAGGCCTGCGCCACCGCCTTGACGGGGCGGTAGTCGGTGCCGGTGTAGTATTCGGTGATCCACACGATCAGGCCGGTGACGGCGAGGCCGACCAGGGAGCACCAGAACAAGGTGGCACCGCTGAAGGTGCGATCGCCGACCTTGAGCACCGTCCCGGTGCCGACGACCCATTCGGTCACGAACCAGATCGCCGGGATCGACAGCACGGCGGCCGCGATCACCCCTTTGTACATCGCCCACATGATGTTGCCGTCGGAGCCGAGGCGAACGAAGTAGGTGCCGATGATCGACGTGATGATGCAGACGCCGCCGATGGCCAGCGGGTAGAGCATCAGCTTGGCGACAAGGGCCTGGTTGCCCGTGAAGAAGATCGAGGCCAGCACCATCGTGGCGACGATCGTCACGGCGTAGGTCTCGAACAGGTCGGCCGCCATGCCCGCGCAGTCGCCGACGTTGTCGCCCACGTTGTCGGCAATGGTCGCCGGGTTGCGCGGGTCGTCCTCCGGAATGCCGGCTTCGACCTTGCCGACCATGTCGCCGCCGACGTCGGCGCCCTTGGTGAAAATACCGCCGCCCAAGCGGGCGAAGATCGAGATCAGCGAGGCGCCGAAGCCCAGCGCCACCAGCGCGTCGATCATCTCGCGGCTGCCGATGGTCACGCCCATCTTGACCAGCACGGAAAAGTAGCCGACGACGCCCAGCAGGGCCAATCCGGCGACCAGCATGCCGGTGACCGCGCCTGCCTTGAAGGCGAGGTCGAGGCCTTGTCCCAGGCTCTTCTGGGCAGCGACGGCTGTACGCACGTTGGCGCGCACCGAGACGTTCATGCCGATGAACCCGGTTGCGCCAGACAGCACAGCGCCGATCAGAAAGCCGATCGCAGCATACTTGCCGAGCAGGATGAAGAGCAGCACGAGGACGATCACGCCGACGATGGCGATTGTGGTGTACTGGCGGCGCAGGTAGGCGGCGGCGCCCTCCTGCACGGCCTGAGCAATCTCCTGCATCCGCGCAGTGCCCGAATCGGCCGCCATGACCCGCGAGGCGGTGACGACGCCGTACAAGACGGCGATGACACCGCACGCGATGACGGCCCATAGGATGGTGGACATATTGAGTTAACCTGTTGTTTTTACGGCGATCTCCGCCCGGCGCGTGCTGAAGTACGGTTTCTCCCCGGCGCTGGGCGGGCCGGAAAATGGCAGAACGCTTCCCGGTTCGCAACCCGCGTCGGGAAAAACCCCGTTGCCTCAAGGGCTTGGCTTCCGGCCTGCGACCTCGGCTCTACGTCCGCGACGGGCGCAACAGGCGATAGGCGCTGATCACGGCGAGCGCGACGACAACCAGCGCCAGGGCAAAGTAGTTGAGCATCGCCCAGCCCTCGAGCTCGAGCACGACGCTGGCCATCAGGCTCGCCACGGTGGTCGTCCCGAAGACCATGAAATCGTTGAACGCCTGCGCCTTGCCGCGTTCCGCCGGCCGATAGGTCGTGGTGAGCAGCGTCGTTGCGCCGACGAACATGAAGTTCCACCCGACCCCGTTCAGGCCGAGCGCAATGCGGAAATGCCAGACCGTCTCGCCCATCAGGGCGACGACGACGCCAGCCACCAGCAGGGCGATGCCCGCGGTCATTGTATTGAAGAGCCCGAAGCGCTGGATCAGGTGGCCGGTGAAGAAGGCCGGCACGAACATGCCCATGACGTGGACGAAGATCGTGATCGGTGCCTCTCCCTTGTCGAGGCCGCACATGACGATGGCGAGCGGCGATGCCGCCATCACGAAAGACATGACGCCGAAGGCGATCATGCCGCCGGCGGCGGCCACCAGGTACGCCGGCTGGCTCACGATCGTGAGCAGCGGCCGCTGCGGGCCACTGACATCCTCCGCCTTGACCGCCGGGAACTCGATGAAGCCCAGCACCACGAACACGACGGCATGGACCACGATGACGGCGCAGAAGCTCGCCTGGAAGGTCGGCAGCCACAAGTCAGGGGTGATGCGGGCGAGACCCGGTCCGAGGATACCGGCGATGACGCCGCCGGCGGTCACGTAGGAAATCGCCTGGGCGCGGAAGTGCCCGGGCGCCAGCTCGACGGCAGCAAAGCGGTAGAGCTGCATGTTGGCGATGCCGTAGCCCATCATCAGGCCGCCCAGGCACATGATCGGGAAGCTGGCGAGCCCGAGGCCGATTGCTGCGCACGATGCGCCGGCCATGCCCATCACCGAGCCCGAGCGAAAGCCGAGCTTGCGGCCCCGTCGCATCATCAGCAGCGAGGCCGGAAAGACCGACAGCATGACCCCGAGATGCTGCATGGTGACCGGAAGGTTGGCCCACATGCGCATGTCGGGAGAGACGATGGTCAGCACCGCCAGCGCCGACGAGGCGAACATCAGCGTGTTGCTGCTCTGGGTCAGCGCCTGGCAGATCGCCAGCAAGGCGATGTTGCGCAGCGCACGACGCGGCATGGCCCCTCCGGTAGACGCTGCCGCCGTTCTCTCTACCTTGTTCGACCCATCCATTGGGGGCGCACCATAATCGCCGTCCTTTCCCGCCCCAAGCGATTAGAAGTAGGGCCGGCGCAGCCCAGATCTGCTATTTCCGAGCGACTCGATGTAATATTGGCCCGGTGAACCGGCCATGGACAGGCGGGCGGCCGGGTTTCAAGATCGCTCTCCACCTCCCCGAGGCTTGCACGGCAGCAATGACCGACGACGCGCCGACTGCGAAACGACCAGAAGTCGATCGCACCGAACATCACGCGGCCCTGGCGGCCGGCGTGATGATCGGACGGTATCGCATCGAGTCGGTGCTGGGCCTCGGCGGATTCGGCATCACCTATCGCTGCTACGACACCCATCTTCGCCGCGATGTCGCGGTCAAGGAATACCTGCCGACCGGCATCGCCATCCGCCACGAGAGCTCGACCGTGCTGCCGCGGTCGACCGAGATGTCGACCGACTTCGTGTGGGGGCGAAATCGCTTCCTCGACGAGGCGCGCACGATCGCGAAGCTGGGGCACGTGCCGGCGGTCGTCCGGGTGCACGATTTCCTCGAGGCGTTCGGCACGGCTTACGTCGTGATGGAGCTGCTCTCGGGCGAGACGATGTCGCAACGCCTGAAGAGCGAGCCACAGCTTTCGCAAGCCGCCATCGATCGCATCCTGCCGCCGCTGCTCGACGGCCTCGAGCAGATCCACACCGCAGGCTTCCTGCATCGCGACATCAAGCCGGCCAACATCATCCTCGGGCCGGGCGATGCCGCGACCTTGATCGACTTCGGCGCGTCGCGAGTAGCCATCGCCGACCGCTCGCAGGCGCTCACCGCCGTGTTCACGCCGGGCTATGCCGCGCCGGAGCAATCGACCTCGGGCAAGCAAGGTCCGTGGACCGACATATACGGGCTGGCGGCGACGCTCTTCACTGCGGTGACCGGCAAGGTTCCGCCGAGCGTCATGGAGCGGGTGTTCGAGGGCGCCACGGTGTTTCCGCCGGAAGCCGTCGTGCACGGCTACTCGACCGGCCTGCTGTCGGGCATCGATGCCGGCCTGCGCCTGCCGATCGAAGCCAGGCCGCAAAGCATCGCGGCATGGCGCGAGATCCTCTTCAGCAGGCAAGAGCCTGCCGCCGATGTGGCTCCCGCGGCGACACCTTCAGGCGCATCGCCGACTGCACCCGCTATCGCCTCCCCCAATCGCCCTAGATACGGGTTGCTTGCGGGCGCCCTCGTCGGTGCGCTGGGGGTCGGCTATGCGTTGTTCGCCCTCACGGCGCGCGACGAGCGGGCTGCGACTGCATCGACGCCGCCATCAGCGACCGCGTCGACGGCGGCGAACGGTTCGACTGCCTACAGCCCGGCCTCGACGCCACAGCCTGCGCCGGTGCAGTCCGCGACCGCCTCGCCACCCGCTCCCCCTTTGCCCACGCCGGCCACGACACCGTCCACGACCTCGCTGCCACCCTCCGCACCGTCGCCTGCGGCGACGACGGATGCACCGACCCCTCCGCCGGGCGCAACGCCGGCACCGGCTTCCACGGCCACGCCACCTCCTTTGCCGGCTGCCACCGCGACTCCTGGAGCAGGCCCTCTGCCCGCCACGACGGCATCGCCGCCATCGCCCGCCTCGGCTGTCGCGGCCACGTCACCGGCTCAGTCGACCGCGGCGCCGACACCGGCACCAGCCTCGGCCCCTCCGCCCGCCCCGGTCGTACCGCCGCCCCTGCCGACCGCGACACCGACACCGGCACCATCCGCCGCAGCCGCACCACCGGCTCCGCCGACATCGGCCTCGGCGCCGACGGCAGTCGCTCCCTCCGATCCCGCTCTGGCTCCTGCTGCAACGCCGACGGCACCGGCGGATCGGACGGCCGCACCGACGCCTGCTGCTCCTCGACCTGCGCCTGTTGCAGCGACTGCCCCCGTCCTCGATGAGCCGAAGGTGCAGGATGCCGATTCGCGCGCCATCGAGGAGGGTCAAAGTCGCCGGGATCGCCCGGTGCTGGAGGCTGCACGACCGGAAGAGCCGAAGAAGAGCGAGGAGCAACTGAAGGTGGAAGCCGAGCACGCGGAAGCGACGTTGAAGCTCAGCACGCGCGATCGGCAGAAGATTCAGGTCGCTCTCACCTCTCTGGGCTTCGATGCCGGCGGCGCCGACGGCGTGTTCGGCCCCCGCACCCGCACCAAGATCGCCGATTGGCAGAGCGCAAACGGCGAGCCGCCGACCGGCTTCATCAGTGCCGACGACAAGGCGACGCTCTTCACCAAGGCGGCGCCGGCCATTGCACGTTGGGAAGAAGCGCAGCGTCGCGCCTATCTCGAGGAGCAGCGCCGCCTGGAGGAGCTGCGCAGACAGCCGCCGCCACCCCCGCCGCAGCCCAAGAGAACGTGGCGCTGGCCCTGGGAAGATCGGAACACATATCCGTAGACACGTTCCGATCAGTTCGATCAGGTCGAAGTGGAGGGTGCTTCGCTTGCCTGGCTAGAAATGGACGTAGCCGCGACGCTCGGCGCGGGCCGGTCGTCCCCCGATGGTCAGCCGTACGCCACGACCTTCGCCCAGGGTGCCGATCTTCGTAACCACCACGTCCGCGGCACTCGCTGCCTGCAGCAATGCCCGGCGCCGGCGTTTCGGCAGGGCGAACACGAGCTCGTAGTCGTCGCCGCCTCCCAGTATCTCCGGCCACAGACCGGAATCGGCGATGACGGCGCGGCGGGCCGCGGCTGACAGTGGCACGCAATCCCGCTCGATGACGACGCCTAGCCCGGACGCATCCCCGATGTGGCCGGCGTCGGCCAGCAGGCCGTCGGAAATATCCGCCGCCGCCGTGGCGATGCCGACGAGGCGGGGACCGAACGTGGTGCGCGGCTGCGGCTGGCGGAAGCGACGCTCGAGCGCCGGGCTCGCGAGCTGGCCGCGGGCGGCGCGCAGGCCCAATGCACCGTCGCCGATGGTGCCGCTCACCCACAGCTCGTCGCCGGCGCGCGCTCCGGCTCGGGTCAGCCCCCGCCCGCGCGGCACTTTCCCGAAGGCCGTAATCGTGATGGTGAGCGGTCCTGGCGAAACCACAGTGTCTCCGCCGCAGAGGACGATGCCGTAGCGACGCTGGTCGGCCGCTAGCCCGCGCGCGAAGCGGGCGATCCACGCCTCGGTCCACGTCTCGGGCAGCGCCAGCGAGAGCTGGTAGACGAACGGCGTACCGCCTCCGGCGGCGAGATCCGAGAGGCATACGCGCAGCGACTTGGCGCCGACAAGCTCGGGCTTCTCGTCGCTCAGGAAGTGGACGCCGGACACCACGGTGTCGGTCTTGACGACGAGATCGTGCCGCGAGTCGCCCGGGAGAAAGGCGTTGTCGCTCTCGAGGCCGCCGGCGCCGGCAAAGCCCTTGGCCAGCGGTGCAAAATAGCGGGCGATCAGCTCGAACTCGCCGATGCGCCTGGCACGCGCCATCGGCCGATCAGCTTGCCAGCTCGGTGGGGCGGGCCGTACGTCCGACCCGATCGAGCACCGAGTTGACGAAGCTGGGCTCGCCCTGATCGTAGAAGGCGTGGGCTATCTCGACATACTCGTTGATCGCCACCCGGAGCGGCACGTCCTTGCGGTGCAGGAGCTCGTAGGCGCCGGCGAGCAGGATGGCACGCACCAGGCGATCGATGCGCGCCCATGTCCAGTCCTTGGCCAGCGCCGCCGACACTGTCTGCTCGAGCTCGTCCTTGTTGGCGACGGTGCCTTCGACCACGTCCTTGAACAGCGGCCGGTCGGCATCGCGCCGCATGCCGCCCTCGCCCGCCTCGCCGGTGCGAACCTTCAGGAACTGCTCGACGATCTCGCCGGGACCGTGCGCGCCCTCCTGCCACTGATACAGGGCCTGCACCGCCGCAAGCCGCGCGGCCTGTCGGCGGCTCGGCGTCGCCTGCTGGCTCATCGCGGCGGCCAGCGCCGGCGCAGTGCCACCATGGCGAGACAGGCGTGAGCGGAGTCGCCGCCCTTGTCGCCGCGATCGATGAAGGCTCGCGCCTGCGCTTGCTCGAAATTGTTCACGGTGACGATGCCATAGCCGATGGCGAGCTTGCCTTGAACCGCCAGATCCATCAGGGCACGTGCGCTCTCGCCGCACACATAGTCGTAGTGCGAGGTTTCGCCGCGGATGACGCAGCCCAGCGCCACAAAGCCGTCGTAGTGGCGTGCCGCCAGGGCAACGGCGCCCGGGATCTCGAAGGCGCCCGGCACGACGATGCGCTCGAAGACCGCGCCATTGCGCACGATCTCGCGCTCCGCGCCGGCGATCAGGGCATCGGCGATCTCCGGGTAATAGCGCGATTCCACCACCAGGATGCGCGCGCCTGCCACGCCGGCGACCGGCGGCCTGGCCGTCGGCGTCTCCGTTCGTGTCGACATGGCTAGCGTGCCGCGCGGCCGGGAACCGGCTTCTGGCCGACGATCTTGAGGCCGAAGCCCTCCAGACCGACGACGCTCCGGCGGCTGTTGCTCAGCAGCACCATTTCCTTGACGCCGAGATCGATCAGGATCTGGGCGCCGACGCCATAGTCGCGTAGCTCGCCGCCCGACGGCGCGATCGGCTCGCCGGCGCGCCGGCGCTGCTCGGCCAGCATCACTGTCAACGGCTCGCGGATCAGAACGATGACGCCGCGCCCCTCCTCGGCGATCAGCTTCATCGACGCCTCGATCTCGCCACCGCGGCCGGTGTCGCGCTGGCCCAGCGCGTCGGTGAAGATGTTGACGGCATGCATGCGCACGGTGACCGGCCCGCCGCTCGCCGGGTCACCCTTCACCAGGGCGATGTGCTGCGCCAGCGTCACCTTGTTCACGTAGATGACGCAGCGGAAGTCGCCGCCATAGATGCTCTCGAAGGTGGTCTCCGAGAGCCGCTTGACGATCGAATCGTAGCGCCGCCGGTAGGCGATCAGGTCGGCGATGGTGCCGATCTTGAGGCCATGGCGCTGGGCGAAGGTGATGAGGTCGTTGCGACGGGCCATCGTGCCGTCGTCGTTCATGATCTCGCAGATCACGCCGGCCGGCGTGAGGCCGGCAAGGCGCGCCAGGTCGACCGCGGCCTCGGTGTGGCCGGTGCGCTCCAGCGTGCCGCCATCGCGAGCCACCAGCGGGAAGACGTGGCCCGGCGAGACGATGTCCTGAGGCCCGCACGACGGGTCGATCGCGACCGACACGGTGCGCGCCCGGTCGGCGGCCGAGATCCCGGTGGTCACGCCCTCGCGCGCCTCGATCGACACGGTGAAGGCCGTCTGGTGCCGGGTGCCGTTGTTGCGCGCCATCAGCGCCAGCCCGAGCTGCTCGACCCGCTCGCGGGTCAACGCCAGGCAGATCAGGCCGCGCGCATGCTTGGCCATGAAGTTGATGGCCTCCGGCGTCGCCCACTGGGCGGGGATCACGAGGTCGCCTTCGTTCTCGCGATCTTCGTCGTCGACAAGGATGAACATCCGGCCGCGCCGGGCTTCCTCGATGATGTCCTCGGCCGCAGCCTTCACCTCCGAGAAGGTGATCCGCCAGGCATCCTTTTCGAGCGCGCTCATGATCTTCCGTGCTCCAACAGTCGCTGAACGTATCGCGCGAGCATGTCGACCTCAAGGTTGACGCGCTGGCCGACCTTGGCCTGTCCCAGGGTCGTGACCGCCTGGGTGTGCGAGATGACGTTGATGCCGAAGCGGTTGCCGTCGACCTCGTTCACCGTGAGCGAGATACCGTCGACCGCGATCGAGCCCTTGGCCGCGATGAAGCGCGCCAGCTCGGCCGGCGCCTCGAACACGAAGCGCACGCTGCCGCCTTCCGGCGTCATCGAGACGATGCTGCCGACGCCGTCGACGTGCCCGTAGACCAGGTGGCCGCCCAACTCGTCGCCCAGCTTGAGCGACAGCTCGAGATTGAGCCGGCTGCCCTGGCGCCAGTCCCCGAGATGGGTCTTGGCGAGGCTTTCGCCGGAAACCTCGACGGCGAACCAGTCCTTGCCCTTCTCGACCACGGTCAGGCAGCAGCCCGAGCAGGCGATCGACGCGCCGATGGCGATCGGCGCCATATCGTGCCTCGTCCGTACCGCGAAGCGGCGATCGCCCTGGTTGCCGCCGGGGGTCATGGCGGTGATCTCGCCGACGTCGGTGACGATTCCCGTGAACATGCGCGTACTTAGGCCCCTCGGGTCCAGGTTTCCAGCGTGTCGCCGCCGACGATACGTGTCGCGACCAAGGTGAACCGGGTCGCGAAACCCAGCCGCTCGAGCGCCAACGGGCCGACCGCAGAGCGGCTGTCGCCACCCAGCACCAGGCCACCTCGGAAGATGCTGAGGCGATCGACCTCGCCTGCCCTGAGGAACGCCGCCGCCACCTCGCCTCCGCCTTCGACTATGAGGCGCATGATACCACGGGCGCCGAGCGCGCGGGCGGCGCCCGTGACGTCGACCCGTCCTGCCGGATCGGAAGCGACCTCGATGAGCTCGACGCCCAGCGCCTGCAGGGCCTCGCGCCTGGCCGCGGGCGCGGCCGGGGTGCACATCAGCCAGACCGGATGAGCGCGGGCCGTCGACGCCAGCTTCGAGGTCGGCGCGAGGCGTGCCCGCGAATCGAGCACGATCCGTATCGGCGAGTATCGTGCCAGGCCCGGCAGGCGGCAGGTCAGCTCGGGATCGTCCTGCGCCACGGTGTTGGCGCCGACCAGGATGGCGTCGTGCGTCGCCCGCATGCGGTGCCCCCAGGCCCGCGCTTGCGGACCGGTGATCCACTGGCTCTCGCCTGACGCCGTGGCGACCCGGCCATCGAGCGACGTGGCGAGCTTGAGATGGATCAGCGGTCTGCCCTCGCGCACGCGCAGCAGGAAGCCGGCGTTGATCTCGGCCGCCTCCGCCGCCCCCTCGCCGACCTCGACCGCGACGCCGGCGCCGCGCAGCCGGGCGTGGCCCTGGCCGTTGACCAGTGGATTGGGATCCTCGAGCGCCGAGACGACGCAGGAAACGCCCGCCGCGATCAGGGCGTCGGCGCAGGGCGGCGAGCGGCCGTGATGCGAGCAGGGTTCAAGGGTGACGTAGACCGTGGCGCCCTTCGCCAGGTCGCCGGCCTGCCGCAACGCATCGACCTCGGCATGCGGGCGGCCGCCATCCTGGGTGCGGCCACGGCCGACCACCCGGCCATCGCGCACGATCACGCAGCCGACGGCCGGGTTGGGCCACGTGCGCCCCAACGATCGGCGCGCCAGCGCGAGCGCCGCGCGCATCATCCGGTCAGTCCTTGAGGCTGGCCGTCTCGGCGAGATCGGAGATGAACTCCTCGAAGTCCCGGGCCTCGCGGAAATTGCGGTAGACCGAGGCGAAGCGGACATAGGCGACCGGATCGAGCGCGCGCAGCGCGTCCATCACCAGCTCGCCGATCTGCGTCGAGGGGATCTCGCTCTCGCCGGAGCTTTCGAGGCGGCGCACGATGCCGTTGACGACACGCTCCACCCGCTCCGGGTCGACCGGCCGCTTGCGGCAGGCGACCGAGATCGAGCGCGCGAGCTTGTCGCGGTCGAAGGCGACGCGCTGGCCGTTCTTCTTGATCACGGTGAGCTCGCGCAGTTGCACGCGCTCGAACGTGGTGAAGCGCGACCCGCAGGACGGGCAATAGCGCCGCCGGCGGATCGCCGAGTTGTCATCGGTCGGTCGCGAGTCCTTAACCTGGGTGTCCTCGTGACCGCAGAATGGACAGCGCATGTTCTCCCCCCCCCGTTTTTGCCTGCGCTCTTGTCAGTCGCGGTAGATCGGAAAGCGGGCGCAGAGCGCGTGCACCTTGGTGCGCACTTGGCTCTCCACCTGGGCGTCGCCGTCCGGCCCGTTGCGGGCGATGCCGTCGAGCACGTCGGCGATCAGATGGCCGATCTGGCGGAACTCGGCGACGCCGAAGCCGCGCGTCGTGCCGGCCGGCGAGCCCAGCCGCACGCCCGACGTCACGGTGAACTTCTCCGGATCGCCCGGGATGCTGTTCTTGTTCACCGTGATGCCGGCGCGGTCGAGCACTTTTTCCGCCGCCACGCCGGTCGCCTTCTTGGGCCTGAGGTCGACCAGCATGACGTGGCTGTCGGTGCCGCCGGAGACGATGGCGAGGCCGCGCTCGATCAGCGACGCCGAGAGCGCGCGCGCGTTGTCGACGACGTTGTGGGCATAGGTCTTGAACTCGGGGCGCAGCGCCTCGCCCAGCGCCACGGCCTTGGCGGCGATGATGTGCATCAGCGGACCGCCCTGCAGGCCGGGGAACACCGCCGAGTTGATCTTCTTGCCGACCTCGACGTCGTTCGACAGCACCATGCCGCCGCGCGGGCCGCGCAGGGTCTTGTGTGTCGTCGTCGTCACGACATGGGCGTGCGGCAGCGGGCTCGGATAGACGCCGGCGGCGACCAGGCCAGCGTAGTGCGCCACGTCGACCATGAACCAGGCGCCGATCTCGTCGGCCACCTTGCGGAAGCGCGCCCAGTCGATGTGACGGGAATAGGCCGACGCGCCGGCGACGATCAGCCTGGGCTTCTCGCGCCGCGCCACTTCCTCCATCTGCTCGTAATCGATCAGATGGCTGTCGGGCTTGACGCCGTACGACACCACCTTGAACCATTTGCCCGACTGGTTGGCCGGCGATCCGTGCGTGAGATGGCCGCCCTGGTCGAGCGCCATGCCCATGAAGGTGTCGCCGGGCTTCAGCAGCGCCATGAACACGGCCTGGTTGGCCTGCGCGCCGGAATGCGGCTGCACGTTGGCAAAGCTGCACTCGAACAGCTTGCAGGCGCGATCGATTGCGATCTGCTCGGCCTTATCGACCTCCTCGCAGCCGCCGTAGTAGCGCCGGCCGGGGTAGCCTTCGGCGTACTTGTTGGTCAGCACCGAGCCGGCGGCCTCGAGCACCGCCCGGGAGACGATGTTCTCCGAGGCAATCAGCTCGATCTGCTCGCGCTGGCGGTGCAACTCGCCCTTGAGGACGGCGTCGATCGCCGGATCCGACTCGGCAAGGTCGCGCGTGAACATCGGCAACGGCGCGTCGCTCAACTTGGCAGCAGCTTGACTCATCTTTGGCAACCCTTCGAAAGCTTCTCGACTCGCCGCACGTGGCGACCACCATCCCAGCCGGTTTTCAGAAAGACCTGAAGCGCCTCGCGCGCCACCTCGACGCCTATCAGCCGCTGGCCGAACGCAACCACGTTGGCGTCGTTGTGCTCGCGCGCCAGACGTGCAGACGTCGCGTCGTGGACCACCGCTGCCCGGACGTTGGGATTGCGGTTGGCGGCTATCGAGATGCCGATCCCGGTCCCGCAGACGAGAACGCCGCGCTCTGCCCTGCCCGACGCGATGGCCTCGGCCATGGCCTTGCCAAAGTCAGGATAGTCGACCGATTCCGTCGAGCCGGTGCCAAGATCGAGCACCTCGTGTCCCGCGGTCTGCAGGTCGCGCTTGAGAATCTCCTTGAGATCGAAGCCGGCATGATCCGACGCGACCGCGATGGCGCTCTCCGTCATCTCGACGGCTGGTCCCTTTCTAGCTGTTGATCCTCCGTTACCATATCGGGGGTGACGATGTCACCGTTCCCCCAAAATCATGGAGTGCCGACTACAAGGCGTTGAATCGGTTCGGGAAAATGGCGAGGCCGTGGCTGGCGCCTGCTGCAGGTGGCATCAGCTTCCAGCGTCATCCAATATTGACAACGTCAAAATGCAACCCTCCCCCCGCAATCGGGCCCCGTAATCCGGGGGAGCTGAGACAGGGAAAATGCGAACAGTTTCTCCGTAGAGACGGGAGCCGGAGCATGCCATGGCTGGCGGCGAGCGCCGCTCACGCGCCGAAAAGGTATATCGAGCCCCAATTCTTGCTGTCGCTGCGGTCGCTTGCGGTCGCAGCCTTTCGAATCGAGGGGTTGGAGCGACCGCAAGCGAAGGTCTCTTGCGGTCGCACTGCCGGTCTTCCGGTCGCATCGGCGCGTGCGCGCTCCCGTGCCGCTCGCTTGCGAGCGCCCTCGAAGCATCCGCCTGAAAACTTGCGTCATTTGCGTCACAGCGTCATTGGCCTTTGAAATCAGGACCTTGGCCGTGGCGCAACGGCGTGACGTTACGTCGGCAGGGTGTCGGTTTGCGTCGATGCTGGCGATCACGGTCGTGTCTTCGAAGCGCGCGGGGCATGAGCTCACTGCCTGGGAGCGCGCCACCTGAGGCGGAGTAATCTCCGCCGTGATGGCGCCTCTTGGGATCGGTGATCGAGAAGATGAGCGCCATCTTGGCGGAGGTTACTCCCGCCACCCGTGGCGCGCTCCCGGCAATGAGGTCGAAGGGGCAAGTTGGCGCCCGTGAGAGTCGAGGCCGAATCTTGCGTCCGTTGCGTCCGTGCGTCAGCAGCCTTTGGAATCAAGGAGTTGGCGCTGACGCAAGCGAAAATCGCTGCGTCAGCGGGAAGGCGGCGTGCGTCAGCGCTGTTGAACAGGGTTGGGGCCGCTGGTTCGGTCTGCATCTTGCCGGACGCAGTTTGTCACGACACCGCGCGCGATGGCAGGCGCGCCAGCCGCGTTGGCTCTCTTCTGCAGCCACGACTTTGTGCACCTGATTGCATGCGTCATTGCACGCGTCGCCCTCCCGGCGGTAGCGCCGCCCTCGTCCGACTATGTCCACATTCGACGCGAAGGCAAGACGCCCCAGCCGCCCGTCGTCTCTTACCGCAAGTGGCCGGCTGCCCTGACAGGAGCGCCCCCTATGAGGCGGGCCGCGGGAGAGGTGCCGGAGTGGTCGATCGGGACGGTCTCGAAAACCGTTGTGCGTGCATAGGATGGATTGATCTTCTCGGCCTTGGCGATCTCCTTTGATCGTCGCGTACCGGCCAGTCTCCAGCATCTTCTGCCATCGGAACGCGCGGGCAATGACCTTGACCCGCGTGCTGTCGACGTGGGCGGCATGGGCGCGCCGTCTGGTGCCAGGACCAGCTTGCGTCCGCCACGCTTGCGGACGCCGAAGGGCAACTTGATGGTGACCACAATGGACTCTGGTCCAGGAACTAGGCGGCCCTCCGGAGGTCGCCGAGTTCGTGGACGACTTGCCCAAGCCCCTGCGTCCGCAGCTACAGCTCGAGCCTGTCTGGCTTGAGCTCGATCCGCTGGACCAGCAGCGGACAATGCGAGCGTGCTCGGCGGGAAACAATTCCTCCCAAGCGGGTCGAGCCGATCGAGGGCCTCGCGGACCTTCGCCTCATGCAACTCGGCTGTGGCCCCTTCCGCCTGTGCAGCGCGCCACGTCGCCATGACGACCTCCGGCAACTTCTGCAGCGCCCGGAGCTGGTCGATGACGGGGGCCTCTGATACTGGCAACCGAGACGCGCCGGTTCTAGTCGTGCGCCGCCTGTCGTGCGCTTGCCTCGCCCTTTCGGGGCGGCCTGACGTGGAATCGGTACAGCTTGTGGGCCCCCAAGGCGTGGGTAAGTGGCCGTTTCGCAGATGCCCGCAATGCGGGCACTGAGGAGGTGCCGCGTCAGATATCAATCTCTGTTTTCCCAGATCTAAGGAAATCCAGGAAGCCAATGCCGCGATACCTGAGGGTCTGCTGCACGCTGAGCAGGATGCAGTAGTCGGCCGTTCCCTTCGCTGTGCTGCTGGCCATGGTGTTGCGCAGGCGGGTGAACGCTCGGACAGCGTGCTCAGCGTTGTTGTTGTTCCAGGGAACACCGTCGTAGTGCAGGAAGGTAAACAGGTTCTCGCGATTTTTGCCAATCCTCTTCTGAAGCGCTGCCGCCACCCCGGTGGAGCAGGGCATGGCGGCAACCTCGTCGAAAAAGCGCTCGGCCGCTCGCCTGTGCTTTGCCAGGTGATGCTTTTTCAGGCCCCACCTGTCGACGGTCTCAACGATCTCCCGCAGGAGCGAGCCGAATTGCCGGGCAATAGACGCCAGTTCGTCATCGAAGGGTTGCTTGAGAAGGTCCTCGTTGATGTCTCTCATTAGGTGGATGAGGCACTTTTGCTGGCGACAGGGAATGCCGTCGTACCCACCGTAAAAGTCACTAAGGGCTTGTCACAAAATAAACGCTTCATTGTGAGCAGGCATTGAGAGGCTGCCGTGGAATTATGGTGTAGTTCCAGTCGGGATGAAAAGCATTGTACTTGATCTTGATCTTTGCGAGCTCGGGTCCTGAGACTTTGTGTCCCTTGGGATATTGATTGACATCGATGGCGGAGACGATGTTGAGGCCTGCGGTCGTCTTGGTGGCGGCGATCAGCTGGACGATGACCTTGTGCGTAAGCAAGGGTTTGCCGCGCCAGTTCTGGCTGATGAAGGCGAACATGCGGTGCTCGATGCGGTTCCATTTGCTGGTGCCGGGTGGGTGATGAGCGACAGTGATGGTCAGTCCGGTCTGATCGGCGAGTTTCTGCAACTCGACCTTCCATAGCCTGACGCGCGCTCCATTGCTGCCGCCGCAATCGGCGGTGATGAGCAGGCGCGTGGCCGCGGGATATCGCTTTCGGCCCATGCGCCGCCACCAGCGACGGATGCTCTCCACGGCGAAGGCTGCGGTGTCGTGATTGATGCCGACACTGACCCAGCCTTCGTTGGCGGCGATGTCGTAGACCCCATAGGGGACGGCTCTGCCCTTACCGGGGATGACGAAGTCGTGGACGCGGACCGCCTCGGGCCGGCCCTTGCGCCGCAGTTCCCGACCGTTGTTCTTGAAATCGCCGACCAGCTCCTTCTTCTTGGTGTCGACCGAGATGGCCGGCTGCCTGCCACGGCGAAAGCGCCGGATGGCATTGTTGATGTGCTCGAACTGGTCGTCTCGATCGGGATGCTGGCGACCTTCGCGGGTCTTGGCGTTGGCTTGCAGGCTGAAGCCGAGGTCCTTGAGCAGGCGGCCGACCAGGCTGCGGCTGGCGCGAAATCCTCGCTCGGCAAGAGCCGCCGACAGATGGCGGTGGCTGCGGCTGACCCACAGCAGGTCGGCCTGCGGATCGCCGCGCGTAGCCGACGCCACCAGACGCAGCAAGGCCTTGCGTAAGCCTGCTTGCTCGACACTTGCCGCCTTGCGGCCGCCGCCGCTACGACGGATCAGGCCGTGAGGCCATTCCGTCGCCTCTCTGTCGAGGTCCTTGAGGCCTCGTCCGATCGTGCTGCGGGCGATGCCCGTAAGCTGCGACACCAAGGCGATGCCGCCGCGCCCGGCGGCGCGCGCCTCGCTGGCCGCGAATAGGCGCAGGCCCTTCTCATCGAGATGGCCAGCCACGGCCTCATAGCGCATACGAATAGCGTCGGAGTCGATCACTCACACAAGATATCGTATTACTTGCAGGCTTTGTATCTATCGGTTGATTCTTTAAATGCGTTATTCAACCCGTCTCGATTCGATTATTTCGTGACGGGCCCTAACCAGCACTCCTTCGAATCCTGTCAGGATGTCCTTCAGTACGGAGGACTCTCGTGAAGGGGAATAAACATACGCAACCGAGGTTAGGTTGGTGAAGACCCAAACATAGTGGCCACCACCGTAGACCACCCCCTTTGTCTCGTCCGAGTGGACGAGATGGCCTCCCGTAATCTGCCGCAAAATGGAACGGTACATCGGCTCATACATCCGCGCGGCCTCAGCTTTCAAATCGTGAACCGTCGTGGCTACCATGTTTACCCCGAACACCTGCGCGAGATGCTCGCTGATCTTCTGGTTTGACAGGCGCTGCTCGATGACGAGATAGATTATGTAGGCGCGAAGAGTGGGGCCATACTTCGTCTTCTGCTGGAAGATCGTCTTCTCGGCACGGCAGATTCCGCACCGATGTCGTCGGTAGCGATATCGGATTATCCACCGCTTGATCCCACCCTTAACAAACTTTAGGTCATAAAGAATCTTGACCGTCTCGCCGAAGGACCAGAGCTTCAAAGAACCGCATTTCGGGCAACCTTCCGGCTTGTCATCTACAGCTACCTCTTGGTTGGCGGAGGTGGTCGCCCTGGAAAGTCGCGTCCTGCGAGTCGATTTGGCGATTGTCTTGTCGGTGCGAATATAGACGCGCGAACGTTGGTAGTTCCAATAAGCCGCTGCGTTGATCTTCTCGAACTCTGGAAGGGCGCATTGCAGTTTGCCAAATGTCCTCTGGAACGGCACTTCCAGCGAGCCCACGTGGATCGTGTCGAGCCCTTGTTCGCTGTTCTCGCCGCTAAGGCCGACCAAGGCCTCGGTCACGATTTGGGCGGCATGGCAATCGTCACTATTGTAGCCGATAAGTTCCTGCTTGAGGGTGTCGTCGCTCGTCAGTTCCCAGTGGCGCCGGGCAAGGATCGCTGCCTGGCCAGACGAGTGTGGCCATTGCCATTCGAAGCCCAGCCACCGGGCGACCTCTTTCAGACCGTTGGTGTGTGTGGGGAAATAGACTCGTCCGTAAATGATCGCGAGAATGTTCACCGCCCGCTCGATCAACCGGTCGACGAAGTTGGTATCGCCGTCTTCCGGCGGCCACCGTTCCCTCATCTGTCTAAGAAAGCGGCTCTCGTACGCGCCGTAATGGAAGAGCCGAGGGTCTTCGAACTGACGGAGGATGTCGAGACATTGTCGCCACATTCGGCCTTCGTCCTCGGGGCGGTCGGCCCAGAACGACCACTGCACGGGTTCTCCGGTACCATGGTGGCGAAGGCCTACCAAATAGTAGAAGTTGCGGTCCGGCGCGCCCTCAACATCGATGAAGAGTGAGTCACCGCCGGAAGGGACTACCGGCGTGCCGACAACATGAATCTTGCCTTTCTTCAGCGCGAGGGCTTTGAGCTTGTGATCGTGCCGGGCTTGCAACTCGGTTCGTCGCGGCGTCGATCTTGGTCGGCTCTTACGCCGCGGCCTGTAGCCATAAGACAGCTGGGTGATCGTCGTGATGCCTTTGTCTCTAAATTTGGTCCGCTCCTTCGGCGTGATAGCACTGAGCAGGGACAGGTCGTCCCTTTCGATAGAGATGCTGCGGCAGCGCGACTGGTATTCGCATGCGGGGCAATGCTTGTTCAGAATCGGACTCGATGCGGCTGGCGATTCTGCTAATGCTACCATGGTGTCTAGGATCTCCCGCGCTTTCGAAAGCAGGGGCACAATGTTGACGCGCTTCAGCCGAGAGTGTTGGCCATGTGCAATGTGTCCGGTGGCTGGCATTGGACAGCGCGGCCCTTGGGAAACCGCCAAGGCCGCGAAGGCGAGCAGTAGCTCATCGGATTTGTCGATCCGCTCCCAGGGGGAATATAGAATGGGGATAACATGCGGGTAGCCGCTCGGCCGCTCGGCGCCTCGACGCTGGTGCATGGGTTTGTTGGTACTCCATACGGACGATTCAGCGTCGATGGTCGGTGAGGAGTCAGCAACGGGGGCAACGCGGTCAACCTCTGCCTTTGCCTTGTATGCATCGGCTACGCTTGCACGCATTGATGACCAGAACTTGTCGCTGGGAATTTCGCCGGTGTGCACGAGCCATCCCTTTGTGGGACATTGCAAATGGGCAGCGAACGTCGCTGCCGTGATTTCTGGGCTCAACGCCATCTCCGATCCCTCTTGAGGTGAGGCTATGGGTGCCTAGTCTAGGATTGCCCGCTTGTTTCAACCATGCGACAGGGAACGTCGCCATAGCTTCGGCGACCGCTGGCCACCCGTTCGAACGCCCATCCAGGATCGCCTCCACCGTCCTGCGGCGCACCCTTTGGGTGAGACAGCGAAAAGGCGTGTCACCGCCGCCTGACCGTGATCCCCGCGGCCTCGCGGTCCCAGGTCCGGTCGGAGATGCCACGCTCGCGAAGCTTGTATTTCTGGATCTTGCCGTTCTCGGTCGCCGGCAGGGTGTCGACGAACTCGAGGAAGCGCGGCACCGCGAAGTAAGGCATCCGGGTCTCGCAGAAGCGGATCACGGCCACCGGGTCGAGCGTGCTGCCCGCCTGCAGGACGACGGCCGCCATGACCTCGTCCTCGGCGAGCTCGGACCGCACGGGGAAGGCGGCCGCCGTGGCGATCTCGGGATGGCTCAGCAGCACCTGCTCGACCTCGAACGAGGACACGTTCTCGCCGCGCCGGCGGATGGCGTCCTTGAGGCGGTCGACGAAGCGGAAGTAGCCGTCGGGCTCGCGGATGACCCTGTCGCCACTGTGGAACCAGAGATTGCGCCACGCCTCCACGGTCTTCTCCGGCGTGCCGAAATAGCCGGTGCCGAACGCGAACGGCGCCTCGGCCCGCAGGATGAGCTCGCCCGGCGTGCCATCCGGCACCTCGTTGTCGTCGTCGTCGACCACGCGCGCGGCAAACCCCTCGAAGATTCGTCCCATGGTGCCTGGCTTCTGCTCGCCGAGCGGCGTGCCGATGACGAAGTTGGTCTCGGTCGAGCCGTAGCCGTCGAGCAGGCCGATGCCGGTGCGCTGGGTGAACTCGGCATGGAAATGCCCGGGTACGCCGGGCGCCAGCGCGATGCGCGTCGAATGACGCTGCTCGTCCGGATGCGGATCGCGCGACAGCAGGATCGGCACCATCGCGCCCAGCAGATAGGTCACCGTGGCCTGCCGCTCCGCCAGCGTGGTCCAGAAGGCCGAGGCGGAGAACCTGCTTTCGAAGCTCGCCGTGGCGCCAGTCAGCATCGCCTGGAAGAAAGTGTTCAGGGCATTGGTGTGAAAGAGTGGAAGCGTCGTGCAGAGGACGTCGCTCTCGCCGACGCCCAGCAGATGCGCGGTGTTGACGCCCCACCAGAAGAACTGGGCGTGCGGGCAGCACACCCCCTTGGACGGCCCGGTAGTGCCCGAGGTGTAGAGGATGGCCAGAGTATCGCTCGGCCGCGCCGGCCCGGCGGCAATCGCCTCGCCCAGGGGCGGCAGCACCTGGGCCGGCACGGCGCACGGCATCGCGCCGATGGGCTGGTCGATGATCCAGATTGCCTGAACCGGCAATGTCGCCAGATCGACATGGTCGAGGGCACTCAGCAGGGCCGCCTCGATGACCAGCAGCCGGGCGCCGGAATTTTCCAGGATGTGGCGCAGCTGCAGGCCGCGCGAGGCGGTGTTGATCGGCACCAGGATGGCGCCGAGCCAGGCCGTGCCGAGGAATATCTCGATGAACTCCGGCCGGTTCTCGCAGATCAGGGCGACGCGGTCGCCCGACCGCACGCCGGCCTCGTGGAGGCGGCCGGCAGCGCGGGCAGCAAGCTGCGGGGCGTCGGCAAAGCTCCAGCGCTTGCCGCCGGATTGCACGAGCGGCCTGGCGCCGAACTTGTCGGCCTGGGCCTGCAGCATCGCCGCGACGCTGCGCTCGCCCGGCGCGAAGAAGCGGCCGGCATCGAGGGGTTCGCGCGCCATGGTCACAGCACCGGCGGCCGGACGAGGCCGAGACCGCGCAGCAGTGTCGTGAACGCCGCCAGCCGCTCGAGGCGATGACTGTCCAGATCGAGCTTGTCGTAGTCGAGAAAACCGCGTCCGGTCTTCATGCCGATGTTCCCCTCATGCATGTTGCGCTCGACGATCGCCGGCGCGGCGTAGCGTTCGTTGCCCAGGGCCTGGGTAAGATAGCGGCTGGCGTAGTAGAGGATGTCGCCGCCGCCCCAGTCGATGAACTCGAGCAGGCCGAGCACGGCGAAGCGCAGGCCGAAGCCGTACTTGACTGCCTTGTCGATCTCCTCGGCTGAGGCCACCCCCTCCTCCACCATGCGCGCCGCCTCGTTCATGGCGAGCGCTTGGATGCGCGGCACGATGTAGCCCGGGGTCGCCGCACAGAGCACGGTGACCTTGCCGATCCCGTCGAGCAGAGCGCGCAGCGTCTGGACCACGTCCGTGCTCGTCGCCTTGCCGGCCGACAGCTCGACCAGCGGCATCAGGTAGGGCGGGTTGAGCCAGTGGGCGTTGAGGAAGCGCTCGCGATGCTCGATCGCCTCGGCGAGGTCGTCGACCAGGATGGTCGAGGTGGTCGAGGCGATGATCGGTCGCCGCCCGGCGAGACGCGACACCAGCGCGAGCGCCGTCCGCTTCTGCTCGAGCACTTCCGGCACGCCTTCGAAGATGAAGCCGGCGTCCGGCAGAACGGCACCGGCCTCGCTCGACGGAACGACGCGCACGAGGGCGGCGATGGCGGGCACCTGGTCGGCGGCGCAGAGTCCGAGGCGCGCCAATGTGCCCAGGGTCGCGGCGATCTCGCCCTGCGCTTCACGCGCCAGTGACACGAACTGCTCGGCGGGACGTTCCTTCAGGTCGACCAAGGCGACGTCGTGCCCGGCATAGGCAAACACCACCGCAAGACCACGGCCCATGCGTCCCGCACCCACCAGGGCGATCGGCTCTCTCATGCGAAGCCCTCGCGCAGCAGCTTCTGCAGGCCGGCGCGGTCGAGGTCGCCGAGGCCGAGGCTCGCCAGGGTACGGCCCGTCCGGGAGAAGTCTTCGCCGCAGATCGCGCCGCCGATCGACAGGAAGGCCTCGACCAGGGGCACCTCGACGCCGGCGAGCCGCGCCGTCGAGGCAAGCAACGCCAACCCCATGCGCACGTCCTCGATCATGTAGCGATGCTCGCGCAGGACGATGCTCTCGCGCCAGTCCCCCGACTTGGTCAACCGCTCGTGCGAGCCGCGGCCGTACATCCATTCCGGTCCGGTCGCGGCATAGTGGTCGGCCAGCGGAAAATGCGGGGCGCCATAGCCCAGGGCCTCGCGAACCGCCATGCGCTCTCGGTCGAGAGCGTCGGTCACGCGACGGACCGCTGGCTGCGTGCCTTCGTTGTGGATGTCCCACCTCTCGAAGTGCTCGAGCGGGGCGGCGTTCATGACGATGAGCGGTGGATGGATGATCGGCCCGGCATTCATCAGCGCGCCGGACAGTGCATCGCCGCACGGCCGGATCGCCTCCGGGAAGGCCCGTGAGAGGACCGCCAACGCCGCATCGGCACGCGACAGCGGAAAGACGCCGGTCGGCAGATGCTTTCCGCGGGCCGAGATCTGCACCTCGTACGGCCCGTGCTTGCGTGCGAGCCAGGGCAAGGTGCCGGTCTCGGCAAACGCCAGCCGTGCGCGATTGCCCGACTGCCACGCCGCCTTGGCGAACACGAATGACCCGAACGTTCCCGGCGGCAGGAATACCACCTGCCCGTCAACCAGATGCGGCGCCAGGCGCTCGGCAATGTCGGGCTGGGCGAAGGCGGGCGTCGGGCAGACGATCAACTCGGCGTCGCGGACAGCCTCGGAAATGTCGGTCGTGACGAGGGCCGGCGTTGCCGTGTGGCTGCCGCGGAAATCCTTGACCGTGATGGTGCCGCCGGCGGCGCGGTGGCTGGCAACCGCGGCGGCGTCGCGGCGCCACATGCGCACGGTGTGTCCAGCCAACGCGAAGTCGCCGGCCGCCGCAAACGATCCGTTGCCGCCGCCTAGGACTGCAATTTCCAAGACTGTCCCCTCACTGGCGCTAACATTGGTCGAAGGCCCAACAAAATCCTCATCCTGAGGAGGCCGCGTAGCGGCCGTCTCGAAGGATGGGCCACACAGCGGATCCTTGAAAAAGCGTGTTGCAAGACCCGCTCTGTTGCCGACCCTTCGAGACGCGGCCCTCCGGGCCACTCCTCAGGGTGAGGTCCCTTTGTAAGTTGGCGCCTCTGGACAGTCCCCTTCCGCAGCAACCTTGCATCGCTCACCCCTTCCCATGCAGGTCGAGATTGCGCTGCAGTAGCGTCAGATTCTGCAGGAGCTCCGATTTCGCCTCGACGCTGAGCTCGCCCAGGATCGACACCACCCACTCCTCGTGCCGGCGTGCCATGCGCAGGAACGCCTCGCGGCCCTTGCGCGTCAGCCTCACGATCATGCTGCGGCGGTCGTCGGGATCCTCGTGGCGCGACACCAGCCCTGCCTCGCCGAGCTTGTCGACCAGCCCGGTTACCGCGCCGTTGGACACGAGAAGCCGCCTCGACAGTTCCGACATGGAGAGGCCGTCGGGAAAGCGCTCGAGCTGCGCCAGGACGTCGAAACGGGCGAGCGAGGTGCCGAATTCCTTGCGCAGGCGCTGGCCGAGGATGTTCTCCATCTTGCCGGAGCAGCCGAGCAGGCGCAGCCATACCCTGAGCTCGAGATGTCCCTTTTGCGTTGGCGCCGCTCCGCTCTCGGCGATCCGCGCCTCGCCATTGGAGCGGTAGCGCATCCTGCCATTGGACGACCTCGAGACGGGTTCGGTCATGATCGCGTCCCTTCAGATGACCAGGGTACCGACGCTGGCGCCGCCGCAGACATAGAGAACCTGGCCGGTGATGAAGGACGCCTCGCGGCTGGCGAAGAACTTGACCGCCGCTGCGACATCCTCGGGCTGGCCGAGTCGCCGCATCGGAATGGCCGCCGCCAGGGCTGTCTCGCGCTCGCTGCCGGCCGGGATGATCTCGTGGAACATGTGCGTGCCCCGGACCGGGCCAGGCGCCACCATGTTGACGGTGATGCCGAACGGCGCAAGCTCGAGTGCCCAGGTGCGCCCCATGCCGATGATGCCGGCCTTGGTGGCGGAATAGGCTGTGCGACCCGTGGCACCCAGCGCCGCCCGGGAGGAGATCAGCACGACCCGGCCAAAGCCCTCCTGCTTCATGTGCGGCAGCGTCGCGCCGAGCAGCGTCAGTGCAGCACCGAGATGGAGCTGGGCCAAAGCCGCGATGTCGGCCGCCGTCGTGCTCTCGACCGCACTGGGCCTGATGACCCCGGCATTGTGCACGAGGTGCGTCACGCGATGCTCGCGGGCGATTGCGGCCGCCGCTGCTTCGGTGGCCCGGGCATCGAGCAGATCGACCGTCCGCGCCTCGAGTTGCGGATGAGACCATCCCGGCTTCTCCAGCGCGAGCGAGATCACGCGATAGCCGTCCGCCAGCAGCGCCTTGGCGATGGCGGCGCCGATGCCGCCGCTGGCGCCGGTGACGATCGCGGTGCCGGCGCCGCTCACGCGCGCTTCTCCGCGCGTGGCACCAGGGCAAGAACGCGCAGTGGGCTGCCCGACCCTCGCCGGATCTTGAGCGGCGCCGCCAGGATCACCGCGCCGGTCGGCGGCAACCGGTCGAGATTGGCCAGGCACTGCAGCCCGTACCGGCCCTTGCCGTGCATGTAAAAGTGCGCCGGATACGGCGGGTTGAAATGGAACGCCTGCCCCGCGTCGGTGCCGATCGTCTCGGTGCCGAGGCCGTGCAGGTCGCGCTGCTCGACCAGGAAGCGCACGACCTCGGGACACGGGCCCGGCGTATGCTGGCCGTCCTCGCGCATGTTGACGTAGTCGCGGCCGCTGCGCTTCGACCAGTCGGTGCGCAGCAGCACCCAGCTGCGCGGCGGGATGCGCCCGTGCAGGATTTCCCAAGCCTCGACGTCGGCGACCGTCAGCTCGTAGTCGGCATTGGCGGCCGACTGCTGCGAGATGTCGATCACGACGGCCGGCGCGATGAAGTTGGCGACCGGGATGGTGTCGACGGAATTCTCGGGCAGGTCCTTGCCCGAGATCCAGTGCACTGGCGCGTCGAAGTGCGTGCCGGTGTGCTCGCCCATGGAGATGTTGTTCCAGTACCAGGCGGACCCGCGTTCGTCGTAGCGCGACACCTCCTCCATGCGGAATGGCGCGCACTGGCCGAGCTCGGGCGGCATCACGATGGTCGGAAAATCGGGCGACAGCGTGTGGGTGAGATCGACGACCTCGATCTCGCCGGCCGCGATCGCGCCGGCAAAAGCGAGCAGGTCTGGAGAGGCTATTGCGTTCGCGGTCGTGGTCATGAGCCGAGCTCTCGTTCGAGGGCCTTGGGGTTGACGGCGAGCCGCGCGCGGATGTCCTCGGCGATGTCGCCCACGAAGACGTCTTCCAGTCCCTGCCGCAGCGCCTGCACCACCGCACGGCCGAGCGCCGACGGGGCGAGCTTGGGTGGCGGCACCGCCTGGTACCATTCGGTCTCGAGCGGGCCGAAGAAGACGTTCACCACCTTGACGCCGCCCGGCCGCAGCTCCGCGCGCAGCGACTGCGCCGCCGACAGGCAGGCCGCCTCGGTGGCCGAGAAGGCGCCGTAGGCCGGCCAGCTAGCGAGAGCGAACACCGACACCAGGTTGACGAAGGCGGCAGCCGAGTTGATGCCGTCGGCGCCGCGTGCGCGAAGCACCGGCCCGAACGCCTGGGCGATCCGCATCAGGCCGAGATAGCGGACCTCGAGCTCCTCGCGTGCCACCGTAAGGCCCTTGCGCTCGACGATGCCGCCGGTGCGCACGTGCTCGGCGGTGTTGACCAGGATGTCCACGCGCGGCGCGAACTCGCCGGCGCACTCGTTGACCGAGATCGTGTCGGTGAGATCGAGCACCACGATCTCGACACGCTCGAGCTTGCGCAGCCGCTCCTCGCCGGGGAACGGCTTCCACGGGTCGGCGACTCCGACGAACACGATGCTGGCGCCCGCCTGCGACAGCGCCTCGGCCATCGCCTGCCCCACGGCGGTACGCCCATCCGTGACCAGCACGCGGCGGTACTTCGGATCGCAGGTGAGCTCGCGCCATTGCGGATCGTCGGCCATGTTCGGCGTGTCCCTGGCCGGCAACGCGATCACGATCGCCTGGCCGGACTTGTCGAGCTTCAATTCCAGACGGGTCCGTTCGCCCTCGCGCAGGTCGCCGTGCAGGTGCGCCACGATCGCAGGGCCGGCATCGAGCAGCACGGTGCCGATGCGCCAGGGCATGCGTTCGCGGAAATAGACGTCGGTCGAGGTGCGGATGGTCGTCTCGGCGAGCAGGGTGCCGCGATTGTCGACGTCGCAGAACGGCAGGCTGGCCGACAGGCAGCGCGGGCAGGCATCGCGCGGCGGGTAGACGACGGCGGCGCAGTCGCCGCAGACCTGGAGCTGGAAGCGGCCCTCGGCCGCCGCCGCCGTGAGGCCGAGCGCCGTGCGGCTGCGTGTGCCCTGCGGCAGCAGCGGGATGCGCGTCTTCTTCAGCGGGTCCTTCCGCTTGGGACGGCTCAATGGCTCGGTCATGCTTGGCCTCCCGCCAGCAGCGCCGCGCCGCTCGCCAGGCCGCGATCGTAGTTGATCATGCCGAAGCCGGAGGCGAGGCCGACCTTGGCGTCCGGAACCGTGGCGCCGAGCGCTTCGCCGGTGAGCTGGCGGACCGTCTCGACCAGCCCGAGGAAGCCGCCGGCCGCCCCGGCCTGGCCGACCGAGAGCTGCCCGCCCGAGGTGTTGTGCGGAAAGCTGCCGTCGGCGGTGAGCGTGTGCGAGCGGACGAAGTCCGGCCCCTCGCCCTTGCCGCAGAAGCCCAGATCCTCCATCTGCATCATGCAGATCACCGGATAGTCGTCATAGGTTTGCACGAAATCGACGTCGTCGGGCGTGACAGCGGCCATCGCATATAGCTCGCCGATGTCCATCGCCCAGCCGCCGCGATACTGGATCGGGTCGTCGGGAAAGGCGTTGTGCCGCTCGACCGTGGCGAGCAGCCGCGCCGCCGGCAGTCCGAGCGACCTCGCCACGTCCTCCTTGCAAACCACGAAGGCCTCGGCGCCCGCGCACGGCATGACGCAGTCGAACAGGTGGATCGGATCGGAAATCGGCCGCGCGCCCAGGTACTCGTCGAGCGTCAGTTTCTTCTTCATCAAGGCGTGCGGGAAGTGCAGCGCGTTGTCCCGCTGGGCCACGCAGATCTTGCCGAAATCCTCGCGCGTCGCGCCGTACCGCATCATGTAGTTGCGGGTGATCAGCGCGAAGCTCGCGTTGGGGCCACCCGAGCCGTAGGGATAGACGGCGTCCTGGGCGAAGCGCGAGAAGGTCGACAGCATGCGCCGGAACGAATCGACCTGGTTGGTGTCGCCGGCGACGCAAACCACGAGCTCGGCGTCGCCGCACTGCACGGCGCGCGCCGCCCGGCGCAAGGCGACGACGCCGCTGGCGCCGCCCAGCGGCACATGGTCGAGCCAGCGCGGGCTCAAGCCCAGATGCTGGGTAAGGCCGATCGCCGTGTCGGGGCCGACCGTGAAGCTCGACAGCGAGAACCCGTCGATGTCGCTGCTGCGCAGGCCGGCCCGCTGGACGACCTCGCGGACCGCGCGCCCGACCCACCAGTGCGCCGTGTTGGTCGAGTAGCGGCGATAGGGAATCGAGACGGGCGCGCCAACGACGACACCGTCGTAGGGCATGCGCGGCGACGCTTTTCTCGGACCTGCCATCACCGTCTGGCTCATACGAAAAGCTGGATGCTGCCCAGCGCGGCGTCGCAGTTGACCAGGTCGACGCGCTTGAGGCGGATCCGGATCTGGTCGGCAACCACCGCGAGGTGATGCGTCGCCCAGGCGGCGTACAGGGTCTGCAAGTCGCCGCGACTCTCGACATAGTGCAGCGGCGTCCAGGTAACGTAGGTCCTCTCGGCGTCGTTGCGCGCGTCGATCTGTGGCACTTGCAGCACGTGATGGCAGCGACTCCTCGGACTCTGGCTGAACGTGCGATTGCTCTTCAGGCGATCGATGCGCAGGCGCAGCAGGAACTTGTCCTCGTACATCAGCGACGTCGTCAGGCGGGGATCGGTCTGGCCCCATTCCACCGGCATCCAGTAGTGGCCGTCCTCGGTGAACAGGTCGAGCCATGCGTCGAGCTGCTGCTGGTCGAGCAGCCGCGCCTCGCGAATCACGAAATCGATCAGCTGCTGATCGCTCGGCCGAACACACTCCATGATCACAGGCTCAGCGTCATGAACTTTTCCCAGGCGCGGAACTGGTTGCGCATCTGCGATTCCGAGGTGCCGCCGGTCACCATCGTGCGGCCATCAGCCTCGCCCGGGTCGTAGAGGCGCTGCAGATTGACCCATTCGTTGCCGTCGGCCAGCAGGCCGTCCTGGGCGCGCTCGTAGACCTCGAGATCGTCGTGGCCGACGACCGAGGTCGGTGCGTTGACCAGCCGGTTGTACATCACCGTACGCTCGAGCAGCAGGTCGGGCGCGCCGACCAGGCGGAACGTCCAGGATTCGACCAGCGTGCGGTTGGCCGAGAGCGGCTTGAACAGGCGCAAGAGCTGGATCGGGCCCTTCATCATGAGGTTGGGAAAATAGATCGTGTTGTGGCGGTTCTCGCCCAGGATCGCCCTGGCGCGCTCCTCGCCGTAGGCCGCCTTCATCTGGTCGAAGTAGCCCGGCACCGCCGAATAGTCGGAATGAATCGAGTGCGCCACGCCGGTATGGCCGTGGCCGTTGTCCCACACCCTCAGGCCCATGCCCTGGAAGAACTCGTAGGAGCTGACGAACGGGGCATAGATCTCGACCGCCATCGGCTTCTTCGCCCCGGGCGGCGGCGCCTTCCAGGCGTCGGCGGCGATGCCGGCCGACGATTGATGAACGATCATGGGATGGCAGGCATCGGTCTGGTTCTCGACCAGGATCTTCCAGTTGCAGTCGTGCATGTAGCGCAGAACGCCGCCGGCCACCTCGAGCCTTCCCTCTGGCGAGCGATCGACCATGTTGTCGATGCTGGTGAGCGCCTCGCCGAAGAACGCCTCGAAGCCCGGGCCGGCGTCGCTCATCTTGGCGAAGACGAAGCCGCGATAGACGTGGACATGCCGCACCGGCGTGAGGCCTTGCGCGCCGCGGCTGTCGGCGAACCGTGCCGCATCGTATTCCGCCCTGAGTGGAACGGCAGCCAGGCTGCCGTCCAGGCGGAAGGTCCAGGCGTGATAGGGGCAGCGCAAGAACTGGCCGGTGTTGCCGCAGCTCTCGCCGGTCAGCCGTGTCCCCTTGTGCGGGCAGCGATTGTAGAACACCCGCACTTTCCCCGTGGCGTCGCGCACCATGATTGCCGGCTGGGCGCCGATCGTCGTCGCGTAGTAGTCGCCGCTCTTCGGAACCTGGCTGTCGTGCCCGACATAGATCCAGGTATTTGCGAAGAGATGCTCCATCTCGAGCTCGAACAGCTCCCGGTCGACATAGAGATCACGATGGACCTCGGTCTCGCGCACCAGCGCCGAGATGGCCTGCCGATTGCCGCGGTACTTGCCGATCATGCACCCTCATTCACGACTGGGAGTGCGCTACTCGTAGGCGCCAACATTGGTGACACCACCAATGTCCTCATCCTGAGAGTCTGTGACTTTTTCGATAGTCGTTTTTTGGCGATTGATGAGGTCGCTGCCGCGAACTTTTCTGTCGTCCTGAGCGCAGCGAAGGACCTCATCGCCGCTTGGTACGAGTGTACTTTGGAACTTCTGGCGATGAGATCCTTCGCTGCGCTCAGGATGACAGGAGAGGGACGACAGAGTTCAATAAAGTCACATCCTCTGAGGAGGCTGCGGAGCGGCCGTCTCGAAGGATGGGCGACACACGAGATCGTCGGAAATGCGGTGTTGCGGCACCTTCCGTGTTGCCGACCCTTCGAGACGCGGCCCAGCGGGCCGCTCCTCAGGGTGAGGGTTCTTTCTATGTTGGCGCGCGCCCTGTGAAGACTGCCCCTCACAGGAAGCTCTCCACCGTCTTGATCGTGTCGGCGAAGGCCCGTCCCTCGGCGTCGGCCAGCGCCGACTGGCGCAGCCGGCGAACCCAATCGGCGGCGTCGGCGCGTCCCTCGAGCCGGCGCGCGATGGCCATCAGCCGCGAGAAGCGGCCCTCGCCGGCATCGTGCGTGTCGGAGTAGCCTTTGACCAGGCGGCGCGCCTCCAGCAGCTCGACGCCGAGCGCGATGTCGCGCGTCGCCGCCACATTCGCCTGATCCAGCCAGGCCGCGATATGCGCCGCCTCGCGGCGATGGCGCAGCGTGCCGCGGCGGAAGCGCCGCCAGCCTGCCAGGAGATAGAGTGGCAGGAACCAGCCGATCGTGCCGGTCTGGACGCGCCTGCCCCGGTCGACGAAGCGGCGCAGCGCGCCCTGCACCCGCGGGCTCGACTCCAGCCACAGGCCGATCCCGGCCGGCAGCGTGCCGCACACTTCCTCGATGCGCGGATGCATGAACTCGGTCGTGTAGGCGATCTGGCCGGGCCGCAACGCGATCTCGCTGCGCACGCGCTCGAAGCGGCTGCCCCGCGTCTTGAGATCGGCGACGCGGATCACGTCGTCGTAGGCCATTGCCCGGGCGATCTGCTTGGCGGCGGCGCAGGTCAACGGAAATGCCGTGCTGGCGGATGCCGCCTGCCGCTCGATCGCGGCGAACGCCTCGACGCGATCGAGATACTCGCGGCCGTAGGCGACGTCCTGGAAATCGACGACGCGCGCGAGCCCGGCGGCCACCATGCCATGCGCCGGTTCGGGAAGACCGCGTGCCCGTTCCACCAGGGAGTCGAACGCGGCATCGCCGATCGGGCCGAGGACAGGCAGCTTCTTCTTCACACTGCCGGCGGACGGCCGCGCGGCCGGTGCCGTCGGCGACCGCCGCTCGGTTTCCGCCGCGGCGTAGGCGCGATCGAACGCGCGCAGGCTCGCCTCGACGCCGAGCCTCGCCGCCCGGATCGTGCTTTCGTAGGCCGCGCGCGGGTACGGCAAGGCGCCGGAGGCTGCCAGGGCACCGAACAGCGCGGCCGAAACGACGCTCTCGGTCTGCTCGGCGATCGTCGCCATGTCGAAGGCCAGGAATTGCTTGCTGGCGGCCTGGGCCGCCTCATAGACCTTGGCCGGATCGCCGGCACCGTCCCCCGGCACGACCTTCTCGCTGACGGCATAGGCGCGGTGCGCCGAGGCAATCAGCGTCGTTCGATCGGGTGAAACTAGCCCGCGCTGGATCGCCCGGCCGGCCTCCATGAGCTCGGCACCGATCACGATGTCGACCTCGCCCGGCACGGGCATCAGCGACAGCACCGGACGCCGGCCCGAGCGATCCGGCGCGATCGTCTCGACATAGTAGATGGTGGCACCGGTGCGCTGGGCGACGCCGGGAACCGAGGTCGCCT
The DNA here is from genome assembly GCA_022844015.1 of Reyranella sp. Classification (GTDB taxonomy): domain Bacteria; phylum Pseudomonadota; class Alphaproteobacteria; order Reyranellales; family Reyranellaceae; genus Reyranella. The sequence continues at coordinate 51,598 of JALHMO010000003.1, forward strand.
GCGCGACATGGCCCTGGGATTCGACAAGCGCCACGATCCAGTCGACCAGCACGCCGCCGCCCTGCCCGCCCATCGCCAGCACCGCGATGGCGGTCGGCCGCCGCGTATCGAGGCGCAGAGCGGGCGTCACCGTGTCCATCGGTCAGGCCAGCCGCAATTGCCGCCGGTCGCGGCGGCGCTGCAGGAAGCCGATGACCGCCGTGCGCAGCCTCTCGACGGTGCGATCCCATCCGGTCGGATTGACGATGATGTCGGCGCGGTAGAACGACGGACAGAGCACGGCGGCTTCCGCCACCTCGCCGCAGTTGCCGCAGCCCACGCAGGAATTGTCGATCGCCGCGACGGGATCGTCCTTCAACGGATCGGCGGTGTGCTTGACCGACAACGACGGGCAGCCGGAAAGGCGGATGCACGCGTGATCGCCCGTGCACACGTCCTCGTCGACGCCGAAGCGCTGGCGCACCAGGCGCTTGCCCGCCTTGGCCGCCTTGGCGAACAGCGGTCGTTCGCGTCGTTGCCGATTGAGCATGCATTCCGACGAGGCGACGATGACCTTGGGCCCGGCGTCGCGGCTGGTCAGCGCTTCCTTGAGCGTGTCGCGCACGCGCCCGACATCGTAGGTATGATCGATGTGGCGCACCCATTCGACGCCCATGCCCTTGACCGCCGTGGTGATTGCATGCTGCGTCGAGCGGCTGCGGTTGGTGGCGCGCGACGACAGCAGGGCCTGGCCGCCGGTCGCCGACGTATAGTGGTTGTCGACGATCAGCACGACGCCATCGCTCTTGTTGAACACGGCGTTGCCGATGCCGGAGGTCAGGCCGTTGTGCCAGAAACCGCCGTCGCCCATCACCGAGATGGCACGCTTGCCGGCCTTGACGTTGAAGGCCGAGGCGGAGGCCGGTCCCAGCCCGTATCCCATGGTGGTCGAGCCGATGTTGAACGGCGGCATGATCGAGAACAGGTGGCAGCCGATATCGGCGGCGACGTGATGCGGCCCCATCTCGCGCTCGACCAGCTTCATGGCAGCGAAGATCGGCCGCTCCGGGCACCCGGTGCAGAAGCCCGGCGGCCGCGGCGGCACTGCCTCGGCGAGTCCCTTCACATGCTTCTCGTCGAGGGCGGGTGCTGCATTGGACGCCCTCACCTCCGGCGCGAGCACGTCGGGGATCCAGTGCCGCGCGAAGGTTCCGATGGCCTCGGCCATCACCGCGGCGGTATACTCGCCCGCCATCGGGAACGGGTCCTTGCCGGCCAGCACCGTCGGGACCGCTGCCTGGCGTAGGATCTTGCTCAGCGCCTGCTCGATGTAGTCGGGCTGGCCTTCCTCGACCAGCAGCACCGCCCGCTTGCCGCGGCAGAACCCGACGACCTCGTCGGGCACCAGCGGATAGGTGACATTGAGCACGTAGAGCGGGATGCGGCTGGTTCCCCAGACGTCGGCGAGACCCAGCCCCTGCAGGGCGCGCATCACGCCGTTGTACATGCCGCCCTGGAGGATGATGCCGACGTCGCCGATGTCGCCCGGCACGAGCTCGTTCATCCGCCGCTCCTGGATGAACCTCACCGCCGCCGGCCAGCGCTTCTCGACCTTCTCCTTCTCGTGGACATAGGAGGCGGGCGGCAGCACGATGCGGCTGGTGTCGCGGCGCGGCGATTCCAGCGCCTCGACCAGGCTCATGCTGGGACGCTTGTTGTTCTTGGCCCGGAAGCTGCCGCGGACATGGCAGGCGCGGATCCTGACCTCGAGCATCACCGGCGTGTTGGACGCCTCGGACAGCTCGAAGCCGGTCTCCACCGCCGAAACGATACTCTCGAGATCGGGCTTGGGATCGAGCAGCCAGATCTGCGACTTCATCGCGAAGGCGTGCGAGCGCTCCTGCATGATCGAGGAGCCTTCGCCGTAGTCCTCGCCGACGATGATCAGCGCGCCGCCCGTGACGCCACCCGATGCGAGATTGGCCAGAGCATCCGAGGCGACGTTGGTGCCGACGGTCGACTTGAAGGTCGCCGCGCCGCGAATCGGGTACATGACCGAGGCCGCCAGCGTCGCCGCCGCCGCCGCTTCGTTCGCGCTGGTCTCGAAGTGCACGCCGAGCTCTTCCAGGATTTCCTGGCCATCAGCCAGCACGTCCATGAGATGCGAGATCGGGGCACCCTGGTAGCCAGCCACGTAGCCGACGCCGGATTGCAGCAGCGCCTTGGTGATGGCAAGAATGCCCTCGCCCCGGAACTCCTGCCCGTCACCGAGCTTGAGGTCCTCCACTTCCTTGGCAAATGATCGCTCGGCCATGGTCGGTCTCTCACGATCGCGAATCGACGCTGCCTGATCGCAGGTCGAAGTTATTTAAGAATTGAAGCAAATCACTGTCAATCTTGGCTGTGCATCGACGTGCCAACTCCGGTGGGGCTTTGTATTGCGATCAAGCCAGCAGGCAAGCTTGTGCAACACCAAGAGCCTCATCCTGAGGAGCGCCCGAAGGGCGCGTCTCGAAGGATGGCTGCAAAGACGGTCAGGGTTGCCCATGCTTCGAGACGCCGCGCGGGGCGCGGCTCCTCAGCATGAGGTGGTTTGGTCCGCGGCCACCCGAAGCAGCCGATCTCTCTCGGGCATTCGCTACGTGTCCCGCCCGCTTCAACATACCGTCTCCTTGACTCTCAATTTCAAGAAACTTTAGATTTGAAGTATCTCGGGGCGGGAGTCGGGTCGGTCGAAGGCGGCGCGCAGTGCGCACCGCGACGGCGTACGCCCCGGGTGTGATCGCGGGGAGATCGACAAGTCAGGAGGTGGGCATGAGGAAAATCATCGCGGCGGCGCTGGCTGTCGCCTCGCTCGGCGTCGGCGCGGCGCAGGCCGAGATCACCGTCGGGTTCGTGACCTCGCAAAGCGGACCGGGATCGTCGATCGGCGTTCTCTACGATCGCGGCATGAAGGCCGCCGTCGAGTACGCCAGCAGCATCGGCACGGAGAAGATCAAGTTCATCCAGCTCGACGACGGGTCGGATCCGTCGGCGGCGACGCGCAATGCGCGCAAGCTGGTCGAGGAGAACAAGGTCGATCTCCTGATCGGCACGGCGACCGCGCCCTCCACCATTGCCATGGCGGCGGTCGCCAACGAGCTCAAGGTGCCGATGATCGCGATCTCCCCGATCACCGTCCCGGCGGCCGATTCGGGCGACCGCTGGGTGATCGCCATGCCCCAGCCGCCCAGCCTGATGGTCAAGGTCGTGGTCGACCGGATGAAGCGGGACGGCATCAAGAACTTCGCCTATATCGGCTTCTCCGACGCCTGGGGCGACCTGGTCTACAACGGTGCGCAGAAGCCCGCCGAGGCCAACGGCATGAAGATCCTGACCAACGAGCGCTACGCCCGCACCGATACCTCGGTGACCGGCCAGGTGCTCAAGATCATGGCGACGAAGCCCGACGCGGTGCTGCTGGGCGGCTCGGCGACCCAGGGTGCGCTGCCGCCGCTCACCCTCGCCGAGCGCGGCTACAAGGGCCCGCTCTACGGCACTCCCGCCCTGCTCAATGCCGACTTCATCCGCGTCGGCGGCAAGGTCGTCGAGGGCGTGCTGGTGTCGGCCGGACCGGTGATCGTGGCCGAGCAGCTGCCCGACTCGCACTTCAGCAAGAAAATCTCGATGGACTTCCGCGCCGCCTACCAGAAGGCCAACGGCATGCCGACGACCGACGGCTTCTCGGCCTACTCCTTCGACGCCTGGCTGGTGTTCCTCGACGCCGCGAAGCGGGCGATGGCGACGGCCAAGCCCGGCACGCCGGAGTTCCGCACCGCGCTCAAGAACGCGATCTTCACGACCAAGGATCTCGTCGGCACGCACGCGATCTACAACTTCAAGCCGGGCGAGAGCTACGGCGTCGACGAGCGCAGCCTCGTGCTGGTTCGCCTGGCCGACGGCAAGTGGAAGTACGAGCCGTAGAGCGGCGAGCCGAGTGGTCGTTTCGATTCTTGTTTCCTCCCCCGTCGTCGGCCAGGGCATTCCGTCAGCCCGAGCGAAGCCGCCCAAGAGGGCGGCGCAGTCGAGGGACCTTTCTTGTCGGCTTCTGCACCAGGAAAGGTCCCTCCGCTACGCCTCGCTGGGCTCGGCTCCGGTCGGGATGACGGTGTTCTTGCGTCATAGGCGAATGCCCTGCCCAGTTACGGGGGCGGAAGACAAGATGGTCAGGCTCTTCACATGACCGGCGAGATTGCGGCCATCCTGGCGGTGGATGGCATCGCCAGCGGCGCGATCTATCTCCTCATCGGCCTCGGGCTGGTCCTGATTTTCGCGGTCACGCGCGTCATCTTCGTGCCGTTCGGAGACATCGCCGCCTTCACGGCCCTCTCCCTCGCCTCGCTGGAGACCGGCACCCGCCCGGGAACGGTTGCCCTCGTCGCCGGTCTCGCGGTGCTCGCGACCCTGATCGAGTGCACGGCGTTGGTGCGGGCCGGTGCGCTCAGCCGCCTGCCGCGTGCCCTCCTGTTCTATCTCGTATTGCCGCTCCTGCCCGCCGCTGCGGTGTGGCTGGTCGCGGGCATGGCGCTGTCGATGCCGGTGCGCATCGCGCTTTCCCTGGCGCTGGTCCTGCCCATCGCCCCCCTGCTCGACCGCATCGTGTTCCGGCCGATTGCCGATGCCTCGGTCCTGCTGCTGTTGACCGTCGCAGTGGCCTTGCATTTCGCCCTCTCGGGAATGGGCCTGCTGTTCTTCGGGCCAGAAGGCGTGCGCACCAAGCCCCTCGTCGACGCCGTGTTCGAGGTCGCCGGCCTGATCGTCAACGCCCAGACCCTGCTGATCGTCGTCGCGGCGGTCGTCTTCAGCGGCCTGCTCTTCCTGGTCTTCGAGTACACGCTGCTCGGCAAGGCGCTGCGCGCCACCGCGATCAATCGCACCGGCGCGCGCCTGGTCGGCATCCGGCCGGCCACGACCGGCACCATCGCCTATCTGCTGGCCTCCCTCCTCGCCGGAATCTCGGGCGTGCTGATCGCGCCAGTGACGACGATCTTTTACGATTCGGGTTTCCTGATCGGCCTCAAGGCGTTCGTCGGCGCCATCATCGCAGGAATGACAAGCTATCCCGGCACCGCCCTGGGGTCGCTGCTGGTCGGCCTGCTCGAGAGCTATTCCTCGTTCTGGAGCAGCGCCTACAAGGAAGTCGTGGTGTTCGGCATCCTGATCCCGGTGCTGCTCTGGCGCTCGCTCAGCATGGCTGCCACCGACGACGAGGAGACCGAGGAATGACCGCGGCCCAGCTTCGCCTCGCGGGCCTCGGCGCGATCGTCCTGCTGGCCTTCTTCCCCGCCATCCTGAGTCCCTTCAGCATCACGCTGCTGAACTTCATCGGCATCTATGCCCTCGCAGTCCTCGGGCTGGTCCTGCTGACCGGCATCGGCGGCATGCTGTCGTTCGGCCAGGCTGCGTTCGTCGGCATTGCCGCCTACGCCACGGCCTGGGTGACGGTGAAGCAGGGCTACTCGCCGTGGCTCGGCCTGGCGCTCGCCCTGGTCCTCACGGCAGCGATCGCTGCCATCCTCGGCGGCGTGACACTGAGGCTCGGCGGGCACTTCCTGTCGCTCAGCACCATCGCCTGGGGCCTCGCGATCTATTTCCTGTTCGGCAACCTGCCGATGCTGGGCCAGTTCAACGGCATCAGCGACATCCCGCCGATCTCGATCGCCGGCTTCTCGCTCGCCGCGAGCCAGCGAATTTACTACCTGATTTGGATAATCCTGATCGTGGCCCTCGTGCTCGCCGCGAACCTGCTGGGCTCGCGCCAGGGCCGGGCCATCCGGGCCCTGCGCGGCGGGCGCATCATGGTCGAGAGCCTCGGCATCGATCCGTTCCGCATCAAGCTCGTGACCTTCGTGCTGGCGGCGCTGCTATCGGCGCTGTCGGGCTGGCTCTACGCCCACATGAGCCGCTTCGTCAGCCCGGCGCCGTTCGACGTCAATGTCGGCATCCTCTACCTCCTGATGGCGATGGTCGGCGGCATGGGCCATCTGTCGGGCGCCGTCCTCGGTGCCACCATCGTGACGCTGCTCAGGAACAGCATCCAGGATTACCTGCCGAAGATCGCCTTCAGCGCCTCGGGCCAGGTCGAGGTCGTGGTCTTCGCCGTGCTGTTCATCCTGCTGCTGCAGCGGGCGCGCGGCGGCCTCGCACCCTTCGCCCTGCGCTACCTGCCGCGCGTGCAGCCGACTCCGCCGAAGCTGGTCGGCGCGCTCGATCATCGCCGGCAACCGGACCGCGGCACGCCGATCCTCGCCGTCTCGGAGGCGACGCGCCGCTTCGGCGGCCTGGTGGCGGTCAACAGCGTCAGCTTCGAGGTGGAGGCCGGCGAGATCCTGGGACTGATCGGCCCCAACGGCGCCGGCAAGACCACGATGTTCAACCTGATCACCGGCGCCCTGCCGCTCGATCAGGGGCGTATCGCCTTCCTGGGCCGGGACATCACGCACTTGCCGCAACGGCTGATCGCTCGGGCCGGCATCGCCCGCACCTTCCAGCACGTGAAACTTCGGCCTCATATGACGCTGCTCGACACAGTGCTGCTGGGCACCTACGGGCGTACCTCGTCGGGTTTCCTGGGCGGAGCGCTGCTGCTCGACCGCGCCGAGGAGCACCGCGCCGAAGCCGAGGCAATGCGGCAGCTGCAGCGCGTCGGGCTCGCCGACCGCGCCTTCGATCTGGCCGGCAATCTGCCACTCGGCAACCAACGCCTGCTCGAGATCGCCCGCGCGCTCGCCGCCGATCCGGCGCTGCTGGTGCTCGACGAGCCGGCGGCCGGCCTGCGCACGGCCGAGAAGGCCGAGCTCACGCGCCTGCTCCAGGCGTTGCGCGCAGAAGGCCTCACGATCCTGCTGGTCGAGCACGACATGGACTTCGTCATGGGCCTGGTCGATCGCACCGTGGTGATGGATTTTGGCTCCAAGCTCTGCGAGGGCGCGCCCGACGCGGTGCGCGCCGATCCGCGGGTCCAGGAAGCCTATCTCGGCGGGGTCGTCTGATGGCCGCCCTGCTCGCCATCGAGAACCTGACGGTTGCCTACGACAAGGTCGAGGCGGTGCGCGACGTCTCGCTGTCGATCGAGCCGGGCCAGATCGTCACCGTCATCGGTCCCAACGGCGCCGGCAAGACGACCCTGCTGGGCGCCGCCATCGGCCTGCTGCGCTGGCGCGGCCGCATGTCCTACGACGGCCTCGACCTGCGGCGGCTCGATGTCGAGGCGCGCATCGAGCGTGGCTTCTGCCTCGTGCCGGAGAAGCGCGAGCTGTTCGGCGATCTCACGGTCGCCGACAACCTGCTTCTGGGCGGCTTCACCAGGCGACGCGATCGCGCCGGCCTGAAGCAGTCGCTGGACGACGTCTATGGCCGCTTCCCGCGGCTCTCCGAGCGCCGCCGCCAGCTCGCCTCGACCCTGTCGGGCGGCGAGCGCCAGATGCTGGCGCTTGGTCGCGCCCTGATGTCCCGCCCGCGCCTGCTCATGCTCGACGAGCCCAGCCTGGGGCTGGCGCCGCTGATCGTCCGCGAGGTCTTCCGCATCATCGCCTCCCTGCGCGAGACCGGCGTCTCGATCCTGCTGGTCGAGCAGAACGCCCGGGCCGCGCTCGAGACCGCCGATGTCGGCTACGTGCTCGAGACCGGCGAGATCGTCCATTCCGGCCGTGCCGCCGACCTGATGCACGACCCGCGCGTGACCGCGAGCTACCTCGGCGGGCATTGAGCTCTTCCTCCGCCCCAGCTTCGCTAGCGAAGCTGGGGAGGTGTCGGCGCTTGCCCTGAGCGAAGCCGAAGGGTCTTACGCCGACGGAGGGGTCATGAGCCTCAGGACCTCGGAGTCTCACCCGCTCATGATCATGAGCCCGGAACGGCCACCGACTGCGTGGCTCATGACCCCTCCGCCCCGTATGACGGGGCACCTCCTATGAAAGTGCGCTGGGAGCGCGCCACTCCAGTGGCGCTCATGGGATGTGTAATCACAAGAAGAGCGCCACTGGAGTGGCGCGCTCCCAGCCATGAGCTTCCCTCTCGCAGCGCCACCATTTTCTTAGCATCGTGGTGCGCGCCGGCGTGCTGGGGGTCTCCCCAGCGAAGACGCTGGGGAGGAGGACGAGAATTACTTCAAACATGAAACTTCAGGCTTGAATTAATTCGCCATCGGAGTCATCTATACCCCGCGCATCAGGCCGCAGGAGACCTCCTGTGAAGGTTGCTGTTCTCGGCGCCGGCCCGGCCGGCCTCTACTTCGCCATCTCGATGAAGCGCAGGAACCCTGCGCACCAGGTCACCGTGGTCGAGCGCAACCGCGCCGACGACACGTTCGGCTGGGGCGTCGTGCTGTCGGCCGAGACGCTCGACAATCTCGCCGACAACGATCCGGTGAGCGCCGCCTGGATCCGCGATCACTTCGCCTACTGGGACGACATCGCGGTCTACCACGGCGGCCGCCGCACCGTGTCGACCGGGCACGGCTTCTGCGGCATTGGCCGCCGCCGTCTGCTCCTGCTTCTGCAGCGCCGAGCGCGCGAGCTCGGGATCGAGATGGCGTTCGAGACCGAGATCGACGATCCCCGCCCCTACATGGCGACGCACGACCTGGTGGTCGCGGCCGACGGGCTGAACTCGCGCTCGCGCGCCGCCTTCCCCGAGGCCTTCAAGCCCGACATCGACGTCCGCAAGTGCAAGTTCGTCTGGCTGGGCACGCGCCAGAAGTTCGGCGACGCCTTCACCTTCATCTTCGAGAAGACCGAGCATGGCTGGGTTTGGGCGCACGCCTACCAGTTCGAGCCCGAGACGGCGACCTTCATCGTCGAATGCAGCGAGGAGACCTGGCGCCGGTTGGGCTTCGCGGACATGAGCCGCGAGGAGTCGATCGCGACCTGCGAGCGCATCTTCGCGAAACATCTCGGCGGCCATCCCCTGATGTCGAACGCGGCCCATCTGCGCGGCTCGGCCTGGATCAATTTCCCGCGCGTTCTATGCGAGCGCTGGTCGCACGAGAACCTCGCCCTGATGGGCGATGCCGCCGCCAGCGCGCACTTCTCGATCGGCTCGGGCACCAAGCTCGCCCTCGAGAGCGCCATCGCGCTGGCCGAATACCTGCACTCCGAGCCGGATCTCCCCGCCGCTTTCGCCAGGTACGAGGATGCAAGGCGCGTCGAGGTGCTGCGCCTGCAATCGGCGGCGCGCAACTCGCTGGAGTGGTTCGAGGATATCGAGCGCTATCTCGGCCTCGACCCGGTGCAGTTCAATTATTCGCTGCTCACCCGCTCGCAGCGCATCAGCCACGAGAACCTGCGGCTGCGCGATCCGGCCTGGCTGAGCGACGCCGAGGCGTGGTTCCAGCGCCAGTCGGGCAACGCCGACAACGTGCATCGCACGCCGATGTTTGCCCCCTTCCGCCTGCGCGAGATGACCCTGAGGAACCGCGTCGTCGTCTCGCCGATGGCCCAGTACAAAGCCGTCGACGGCTGCCCGACGGACTGGCACTTCGCCCACTACGCCGAGCGCGCCAAAGGTGGCGCGGGCCTGGTCGCCATCGAGATGACCTGCGTCAGCCCGGAGGGCCGCATCACGCCGGGTTGCACCGGCTTCTATGCCCCCGAGCACGAGCGGGCTTGGAAACGGCTGGTCGACTTCGTCCATGCCGAGACGGAGGCGAAGATCTGCGCCCAGATCGGCCATTCCGGCCCCAAGGGCTCGACTCAGCTCGGCTGGAAGAAGATGGATGCCCCGCTGCCCTCCGGCAATTGGCCGGTGATGGCCGCATCCGCCGTCGCGTGGTCGGCGGCGAACCAGGTGCCCAAGGCGATGGATGCCGCCGACATGGCGCTGGTGCGCGCACAGTTCGTAGCGTCGGCCGAGATGGCGGCGCGCTGCGGCTTCGACATGCTCGAGATCCACGCCGCGCACGGCTACCTGCTGTCGTCCTTCATCACGCCGCTCACCAACAGGCGCACCGACCAGTATGGCGGCACCCTCGAGAACCGCATGCGCTATCCGCTGGAGATCTTTCAGGCGGCGCGGGCGGTCTGGCCGGCACACAAGCCGATCTCGATGCGCATCTCGGCCAACGACTGGGTCGGCGAGGACGGCGTGACGCCCGGCGAATCGGTCGAGATCGCCCGCCTGCTGCAGACCGCCGGTGTCGACATCTGCGACGTCTCGGCCGGGCAGACCTCGCTGCAGGCACGGCCGGTCTACGGCCGCATGTTCCAGACGCCGTTCTCCGATCGCATCCGCAACGAGGCCGGCATGGCGACGATGGCGGTCGGCAACATCTACGAGCCCGACCACGTCAACTCGATCCTGCTGGCCGGCCGCGCCGACCTCGTCTGCCTGGCACGCCCTCACCTCGCCGATCCCTACTGGACCCTGCATGCCGCCGTGCAGATGGGCGACCGCGACGTGAAGTGGCCCGATCCTTATCTGCCGGGCCGCGACCAGATCTACCGGCTGAACGAACGCAACGCGACGATGGGGATGCGCGTATGATCGTTGGAACACATGCCCTGGTAACGGGCGGCGGCACGGGCGTCGGGCGCGCTGTCGCGCTGGCGCTGGCCGAGGCCGGCATCGCGGTCACCATTTGCGGCCGCCGCCCGGCGCAGCTTGAAGCGGTGGTTGCCGAGAACAGGCGGATCAGCGCGATCGCCGCCGACGTCACCCAGGAGGCTGCGATCGCGGCGCTCTACACCGAAGCGGAAGGCGCGCGCGGGCCTTTCGACATCGTCGTGGCCAACGCGGGCATGGCGGAAAGCAGCCCGGCGCACCGCACCAGCCTCGCCGACTGGCAGCGTACCCTTGAGGTCAACCTGACCGGCTCCTTCCTGACGGTGAAGCCCGCCCTGTCCGGCATGATCAAGCGCAAGTCGGGCCGCGTCGTCTTCGTCGCCTCGACGGCCGGCCTGAAAGGCTACGCTTACGTCGCGCCCTATGTCGCCTCCAAGCATGGCGTGGTCGGCCTGATGCGCGCGCTCGCCACCGAGGTCGTGAGGTCGGGCGTGACCGTGAACGCCGTCTGCCCGGGCTTCGTCGAGTCCGACATGCTGGAGGAATCGGTGCAGCGGATCATCCGCACCACCGGCCGCTCCGTCGCCGAGGCGCGCGCCAGCCTCTCGGCCACCAACCCGCAAGGCCGTTTCATCCAGCCCGACGAGGTGGCGGCGACGGTGCTCTGGCTGTGCAGCGAGGCGGCGGGCTCGGTCACCGGCCAGGCGATCTCGCTCTCCGGGGGCGAGACATGGTGAGCGCGCCGCTCCGCACGTCCGCCCTGCCGCAGGACAGCAAGGACCGGCTGCGGCTGTGGATCCGCCTGCTGCGCGCGTCACGGACCATCGAGGCCGAGTTGCGCGAACGGCTGAAGCAGCAGTTCGACACCACCCTGCCGCGCTTCGATGTCCTGGCCGCGCTCTATCGCTCCCCCGAGGGGATGCTGATGAGCGACCTGTCGCGCTACCTGCTGGTCTCGAACGGCAACGTCACGGGCATCGTCGACCGGCTGGTCTCCGAGGGGCTCGTGCTGCGCGCCCGCAGGAATGGCGACCGCCGCACCTCCATCGTTCGGCTCACCCGTGCCGGCAACGAGCAGTTCCGCGCCATGGCGGCCGCGCACGAGGGCTGGGTCGACGAGCTTCTGGGCGGTGTTTCCGGCAACGACACGCGGCGCCTGACGGCAATGCTGAAATCGTTCCGCAGCAATTGGGAGGGACGCGAATGACACGCCTGGTCCGGCTCAGGCCCATAGGCGTTAGATTAGATTGGTCGAAAGCCCAACAAAATCCTCATCCTGAGGAGCGCCTGCAGGGCGCGTCTCGAAGGATGGGCACCAGACCCGGTGTTTCCGGATCCCTTCGGTCGGCAACAGTGAAGGGCTTTGGGAGGGCTTTTCCGCCGATCTCCTGTACGGCCCATCCTTCGAGACGCGCCCTGCGGGCGCTCCTCAGGATGAGGTTTTTTCCTACTTTAACGCCTATGGGTCTCGACCAGGCCATCGAGGCCGAAGCCCAGGCCCAGGCGATCTGCATGCAGACCCGCGACTTCGAGCGAGCCTATCGCGCCTTCGTGGACAGGCAGACGCCGGTGTTCGAGGGAGCCTGACGCCATGCTTGGACCGAGCGCCCACACCGACACGTTCGCGCGCGACAGGTTGCCGCCGGCGACCGAGATGCCCGATTTTCTGCTCGACGGTTTCGATTATCCCGAACGGCTCAACGTCGCCGTCGAGTTGACCGACCGGATGGTCGCCAAGGGCTTCGGCGATCGCACGGCGCTGATCGGCAACGGCCGGCAGCGTACCTACAAGGAGCTGACGGACTGGAGCAACCGCCTCGCCCGCGCGCTGGTCGAGAACTACCGGGTCCGGCCGGGCAACCGGATCCTGATCCGCTCGGCCAACAACCCGGCCATGGTCGCCTGCTGGCTGGCCGCGACCAAGGCCGGCGCCGTCGTGGTCAACACCATGCCGATGCTGCGGGCCGGCGAGCTCGCCAGGATCGTCGAGAAGGCCGAGCCCGTGCTCGCGCTCTGCGACACGCGGCTGATGGACGAGCTGGTCGCCTGTGCCAAGGACAGCCGCTTCATCGAGCAGGTGGTGGGGTTCGACGGCACCGCCAACCACGATGCCGAGCTCGACCGCATTGCCCTCAGCAAGTCCGTGCGCTTCGACGCGGTCAACACGGGGCGAGACGACGTGGCGTTGCTGGGCTTCACCTCGGGCAGCACCGGCGTCCCCAAGGCTACGGCCCATTTTCATCGCGACCTGCTCATTGCCGCCGACGGCTATGCCAAGGAAGTGCTGGGCGTGACGCCGGACGACGTGTTCGTGGGCTCGCCGCCGCTCGCCTTCACCTTCGGCCTGGGGCTCGCCATCTTCCCGCTGCGCTTCGGCGCGGCTGCCGCCCTGCTCGAGGACGCCTCGCCGGCGAAGATGATCGAGATCATCGAGACCTATCGCGCCACGATCTGCTTCACCGCGCCGACCGCCTACCGGGCCATGCTGGCGGCGCACGACGGCGGCGCCGACCTGTCGTCGCTGCGGCTCGCCGTATCCGCCGGCGAGACCCTCCCCGCCCCGGTGTTCGAGGACTGGATGCGCAAGACCGGCAAGCCGATCCTCGACGGCATCGGTGCCACCGAGATGCTGCACATCTTCATCTCCAACCGGCTCGACGACCTCGCGCCGGCGAGCACCGGCCGCCCTGTCACCGGGTACGAGGCCAGGATCGTCGACGACGACATGGCCGAGGTGCCGCGCGGCACGGTGGGCCGGCTGGCCGTGCGCGGGCCGACCGGCTGTCGCTACCTCGCCGATTCCCGCCAGCGCGAGTACGTACGGGACGGCTGGAACCTCACGGGTGATTCCTTCCTGCAGGACGAGGCCGGCTATTTCCACTTCGCCGCCCGCTCCGACGACATGATCATCTCGGCCGGCTACAACATTGCCGGCCCCGAGGTGGAGGCAGCGCTGCTGTCGCATCCCGACGTGCGCGAGTGCGCCGTCGTTGGCGCAGCCGATGCCGAGCGCGGGCAGGTCGTGCAGGCCCATGTCGTGCTGGCCGACGGGGTTGCGCCCGATGCCGGGACTGCAAAACGCCTGCAGGATCACGTCAAGGCAGCCATCGCGCCCTACAAGTATCCGCGCTCGATGAAGTTCACGCCGGCCCTGCCCAAGACCGAGACCGGCAAGATCCAGCGCTTCAAGCTGAGGACCCAGGCCTGACCATGACCGTGCACACGATCCTGCAACCCGACGGCTGGGCGAAGCCCAAGGGCTACGCCAACGGCGTCGCGGCGCAAGGCAGGCTGGTCTTCGTCGGCGGCCAGATCGGCTGGAACGGTCAGGGCCAGTTCGAGACGGATGATTTCGTCGGCCAGGTCAGGCAGACGCTGGAGAACATCGTCGCCGTCCTGGCGGAGGGCGGTGCGCGGCCCGAGCACGTCGTGTCGATGACGTGGTACGTGACCGACAAGCGCGAGTATCTCGCCAGCCTCGCCGCAATGGGACAGGTCTACCGCGAGATCATGGGCCGGAACTTCCCGGCAATGGCCGTGGTGCAGGTCACGGCCCTGGTCGAGGACCGCGCCAAGGTCGAGATCCAGGCAACGGCGGTGGTGCCCTCTTGAATCCTCCCCAGCGGAGCTGGGGAGGTGTCGCCGCCTGCGCTGAGCGAAGCCGAAGCGTCATACGGCGACGGAGGGGTCATGAGCCATCGCACCGCCGTCTCTTGTGGCACATGACCCCTCCGCCCCGTAAGACGGGGCACCTCCCCATAGGCGTTAAACTAAGAAGAATCCTCACCCTGAGGAGCGGCCCGCAGGGCCGCGTCTCGATTAGGGCGAAGTAACCTTCGCCCCTTGGTCGGCAAGAGAGAGAAGCGACACCGCTTTTTCAACGATCTGCTGTGTGGCCCATCCTTCGAGACGGCCGCTACGCGGCCTCCTCAGGATGAGGATTCTTCTTAGCTTGACGCCTATGGGGCACCTCCCCTCGTATGACGAGGGGAGGAGGCAAGAAAAAGGGCCCGGCGAACCAGGCCCTTCTGTTCTTGACGTTCGTGTTTCGGCTTCCGGCGCCTACTTCTTGATAGGCGACGACTTGCCGTCCTTCCAGAGGTAGATGTCGTAGACCGGGTTCTTGATGTCGCCCTTCTGGTCGAACTCGAGAACGCCAACGGCGGAGTCGAACTTGCCGCTGCGCAGGGCCGCGGCAATCTTCGCCGCGTCAGTCGAGCCGGCCTTCTTGGCGGCATCGGCCCACGCCTTGACCGCGGCGTAGCTGAACAGCGTGTAGCCTTCCGGGTTGTACTTGGCGTCGCGGAACTTCTTCACCAGCGCGGCATTCTTCGGGTCGTCCTCTGCCTTGGGCGGGAACGACATCAGCACGCCATCGGTGGCGGCGCCGCCCAGCTGGGCGAACTCGGCGGTCTCGAGCGAGTCGAAACCCATCATCTTGGCCGCCAGGCCCTGCTCGCGCGCCTGCTTGATCATCAGCGCGGCCGCGGTGTGGTAACCGCCCAGCACGATGATGTCGATCTTGGCCTGCTTCATCTTGTTGATGAGCGCGGTGAAGTCCTTGTCGGTGTCGTTGTAGGCCTCGTACATCGTCTCCTTCAGGCCGCCGGCATTGATCGCCTTCTTGGTCTCGTCGGCGACGCCCTTGCCGTAGGCCGACTTGTCGTGGAGGACAGCGACCTTGGCACCCTTGTTGTTCTTCAGGATGTAGGCGCCGACGGTCGCTCCCTGGACGTCGTCACGGCCGCAGGTGCGGAACACCGTCGTGTTGCCCTTGGCGGCGGCATCGTCGGTCAGCTTGGGGTTGGTCGAGGCCGGCGTGATCTGCAGGATCTTCGCTTCCTTGTAGATGTCGGAGGCCGGGATGGACGAGCCGGAGCAGAAGTGCCCGGCGACGAACGCCACCTTGTCCGACACCATCTTGTTGGCCACTGCCGTCGCCTGCTTGGGATCGCATGCGTCGTCGCCGATCAGCAGCTCGATCTTCTGGCCGTTGACGCCGCCGGCGGCATTGAGCTCCTCGACCGCCATGGTGGCGCCGCGACGCAGCTGCTCGCCGAACGCGGCGTACTGGCCGGTCATCGGGCCGGCCGAACCGATCTTGATCTGGGCGAATGCCGGTGTCGCGGCGAGAGCGATGGCGGCCGCTGCCAGCGCGCCGTAAGTCCTTTTCATGCGAGTCTCCTCTGTTGACTCCCCGAACCACCACGAGGTGGAGCTGCCGAGCAGATTAGTGCCGCTCCTCCCAGCCCAGCAAGCCTTTGCGCCGATAGAGCCAGGGATATTGGCGCACGAACTGGCGAGCCCGGGTCAGGCGCCAGGCGAAAGCGGCAATCGCCAGCTGGATCAGCCAGCCGAGGAAGAAACCGCCAACCGACAAGAGCTCGCCAGCGGCCAGCGCATAGTCGAGAAAGCGCAAGGTGGCCGACAACAGTCCCGTGTAGAGGACGATCTGCCACCAGGGGCGCCAGGTCAGGGCGACCCCGTGCCCCGTCGCGAACGAGGCCGGGCCCACCAGGGCAAGATTGAACAGCAGGATCGGCACCAGCGCGTTGCCGAACCAGTCGTGCAGCGCGGTGTCCAGCGGGGTCATGCGTGGCCCCCTTCCAGGTAGGCGGCCCGGACCTCGGCATTGGCCAGCAGGTCGCTTCCGCTGCCGCTCAAGCGAACACGCCCATTGGCCAGCACATAGCCGCGGTCGGCCAGGCGCAGCGCGTGAAAGGCATTCTGCTCGACCAGGAAGATGGTCACCCCCTCCTCGCGGGCGATCCTGCCGATCGCCTCGAATATCTGGCGCACGATCAGCGGCGCCAGCCCGAGCGACGGCTCGTCGAGCAGCAGCAGTCGTGGCCGGCTCATCAGGGCGCGACCGATCGCCAGCATCTGCTGCTCGCCGCCCGACAGGGTGCCGCCGCGCTGGTCGCGCCGCTCGGCCAGCCGGGGGAACATCGCGAAGACACGCTCGAGATCGCCCTGGAAGTTGGCCGGATTGCCCAGCGTGGCGCCCATCTGCAGGTTCTCGAAGACGCTCATGCGCGCGAAGATGCGACGCCCTTCCGGCACCTGCGCCACGCCCCGCCGCACGATCTCGTGGGTCGGCAGGCCGCTGATGTCCTCGCCGTCGAGCCGGATGCTGCCGGCGCGGGCGCGCGGGTTGCCGCAGATGGTCATCAGGAGAGTGGACTTGCCGGCGCCGTTGGCGCCGATCAAGGTCACGATCTCGCCCCTGCCGACGTCCAGATCGACGCCGTGCAGCGCCTGGATGGCGCCGTAGAATGTCTCGACGCCGGCTATGGCGAGCATCGGATCAGGCATCGTCGCCGCTCTCGTCGGTGCCGAGATAGGCCCGGATGACCGCCGGATCGCGCTGAATCGCCGCCGGATCGCCCTCGGCGATCTTGCGGCCATAGTCGAGCACGACGATATGGTCGGAAATATTCATGACGACGCTCATGTCGTGCTCGATCAGCAGCACCCCGATGCCGTCGAGGTCCCGGATCGAGACCAGCAGCTTGTTGAGGTCGGCCGATTCACGCGGATTGAGACCGGCCGCCGGCTCGTCGAGGCAGAGCAGCCGAGGCTCGGTGCACATGGCACGGGCGATCTCGAGCCGCCGCTGGGCGCCGTAGGGAAGCTCGCCGGCCGGCCGGTCGGCGACGTCGACGAGATCGATGCGCTCCAGCCAGGCGCGCGCCAGCTCGACCGCCCGCGCCTCGGCCGTGCGCCAGCGCGCCAGGCCGAGCAGCCCGAAGATGCTCATGCCGGAGGCCGCCATCAGCTTGTTGTGCTGGGCCACCATCAGGTTCTCGAGCACCGTCATGGCGGGAAACAGGCGGATGTTCTGGAACGTCCGGGCGACGCGGGCACGCTGGCCGATCTCGTGCCCCAGCATGCGCTCCAGCAGATAGTCCCGGTCGCCGTGCAGCGTCAGCCGGCCGATGGTCGGCTTGTAGAAGCCGGTGATGCAGTTGAAGACCGTCGTCTTGCCGGCGCCGTTGGGGCCGATGATGGCGGTGATCTGGCGCGGCTGGCCGGTGAAGGAGATGTCGTCGACCGCGACCAGGCCGCCGAAGCGCATGCTGAGATGCTCGACCTCGATCAGGGTTGCCATCACCCGCTGCCTCCCGAGGCGACCGGATGCAGCCTGATCGAAGGCTCGCGGTGGGCGATCAGGCCGCGCGGCCGGAACACCATGATCAGCACCATGGCCAGGCCGAACGCCAGCATGCGGTAGTTGCCGAGGTCGCGGAACCACTCGGGCAGGCCGATCAGCAGGATGGCGGCCAGCACCACGCCGATCTGGCTGCCCATGCCGCCCAGCACGACGATCGCCAGGATGATCGCCGATTCGATGAAGGTGAAGCTCTCGGGGCTGATGAAGCGCTGCTTGGCGGCGAAGAAGGAGCCGGCAAAGCCCGCGAACATGGCGCCGATGGCGAACGCGGTCAGCTTGGTGTTTGTCGGGTTGATGCCCAGCGCCTTGCACGCCGTCTCGTCCTCGCGCAGCGCCTCCCAGGCGCGCCCGACCGGCAGGGCGCGCATGCGCTGGGTGAACAGGTTGGTGACCAGCGCCAGGACCAGGATGATGTAGTAGAGGAAGATCAGGCGCTGGTTGCTGTCGAAGGGAATGCCCAGCATCTCGGCCACGGTCTGCTTGCCGGCAGGTGCCGTCTCAGCGAACACCGCGCCGAACAGGGTCGGGCCGGGAATCGAGCCGATGCCGGCCGGGCCGTTGGTGAAATCCACCCAGTTCAGGATGACCAGGCGAATGATCTCGCCGAAGCCCAGGGTGACGATGGCCAGGTAGTCGCCGCGCAGCCTGAGCACCGGGAATCCCAGCAGCACGCCGAACGTCGCCGCGAACATGCCGGCGAGCGGCAGCACCGCCCAGAAGCCCAGCCCGTGCTGGGTGCTGAGCAGGGCATAGGCATAGGCGCCGACGGCGTAGAAGGCGACGTAACCCAGGTCGAGCAGCCCCGCTAGGCCGACCACGATGTTGAGCCCCCAGCCCAGCATGACGTAGGTCAGGATCAGGACGCCGAGATCCATCGTCTTCTGGTCGGCGAACGGCAGGGCCGGCAGCACCAGCGCGAAGCCCAGCATCAGCACGCCGATCCATTTGGCGGCCAGCCGGTCGAGCGCGCGGCCGCCCGGCGTCGCGACGGCCGTTGCGAACGCCTGGTTGGCCCACGGCCAGGCCGCGCGGATCGCCAGCAGCACGCCGCCCAGCACCACGAACCAGTGCAGGAAGCCCGACGGGAGCTCCAGCGGCGAAGCGCCGACCGCCGCCATGACCGCGCCAAGTGCAATGGCTGGCCAGCGCAATCCGATCGACGCGAGCGACAGGCCGAACCGGCCGACGAAGATCACCACCAGCGCCACGCCGAGATCCGCGAACTCGTAGTCGAAGCCGAGGCCGGTGCGCGAGCCGACGTCGACGGTGCGGAAGCCGACGATGAAGATGCCGAGTGCCGCGGCAACCAGGGTGGTGAGCCCTGCATCCTTGAGCATCGCCGGCAGGCGCGGTCCCACCATGGTCAGACCTTCTCGATCTCCGGCTTGCCGAGCAGGCCGGTCGGCCGGAAGATCAGCACCAGCACGAGGATGGCGAAGACGGCGACGTCCTTGTACTCGCTCGAGAAGTAGCCGGCCCAGAAGACCTCGATCAGGCCGATCAGCAGGCCGCCAAGCATCGCCCCCGGCAACGACCCGATGCCGCCCAGCACGGCGGCGGTGAAGGCCTTGATGCCGGCCAGGAAGCCGATGAAGAAGTCGATCACGCCATAGTACAGGAGGAACAGCATGCCGGCGACGGCGGCCAGTGCGGCACCCAGCACGAAGGTGAGCGAGATCGTGCGATCGACATCGACGCCGAGCAGCGCCGCCATCCGCATGTCCTGCTCGCAGGCGCGCTGCTGGCGGCCGAGCGAGGTTCGGGCAATCAGCCAGGTGAACCCCGCCATCAGGACCAGGGTGACCACGACGATGATGATCTGCAGCCAGCTGACGCGCACGTCGAAGCCGTCGGCGCTGAACAGGGTGAAGCCGCCCGAGACCACCTGACCGCCCGGCTTGGGCCGGGCGCCCTGCACCAGCTGCACGTAGTTCTGCAGGGCTATGGAGACACCGATGGCCGAGATCAAGGGCGCCAGCCGGAACGAGCCGCGCAAGGGCCGATAGGCTGTTCGCTCGACGGCCCAGCCGTAGACCGACGAGAAGGCCATGGCGATCAGCAGAACCAGCACGATGGCCACAGGCGCCGAGCCGATGCCCAGCAGGTTGCAGATCATGAAGCCGATCAGCGAGATGAAGGCGCCGATCATGAAGACTTCGCCGTGCGCGAAGTTGATCATGCCGATGATGCCGTAGACCATCGTGTAGCCGATGGCGATCAGCCCGTAGATTGCCCCCAGCGTGATGGCGTTGATCAATTGTTGCGTGAAGTACGCCATTCTTCTTGCGATTTCCCTGCCTCTGCGACCTAAGACGCTTCCGACGGCGCATGCAAGCGAACTATCCACCAGCCCGGGGTGGAATTGCATGGACAGCGATCAAGGGCTCGCCTGGTCGGCCACTTGGCGCGTCTCCGCCCCTGTCACCCCGAGGCGCGGGAAATGGTGCCACATGCAAATGCTTCGAGCATGCGATCCTCCGAGACGGCCAATGGCATCGCCGCCTATTCGTGGGCGACGAGAGCGGCCTCGATGGCGCGCTCGAGCTTCGCACCGGTGCCGCTGACGGCCGAGAACCATTCGATGACCCGGCCGTTCCGGCCGATCAGGATCTTGTGGAAGTTCCAGCCCGGCGCACCGACTGGCCCGGTCTGCCGGGCGGCCCAGCGATAAAGCGGGTGCGCATTGGAGCCCGAGACGACCTGCTTGTCGGCGAGTGGAAACGTGACATCGAAGCTGATCATCATGGCGACACGCTCCCGGCAAAGAGCCGACCTGTCGCGCGGCTGTATCCCGATGTCACGGCGCCGTCGCCATCCAGTTGCAAGAGTGGTCGTCGTTGCTGATGGTGAGCCGCTTGGGCACGGTCGACAGGTCGGCCTGGATCTTCACCCAGTAGCCCCCCGCATAGACCTGTGGCGCAACGCGGGTCAGGTCGTAGTGAATGCCTCCCGAGGTCAGCAACACTGCCTTGTCGTCGTTGACCGTGACCGTCATGGGGCGCGTCATGCTGGGATCGGCCATGATGCATCCCGAAACGCTGTCGGGCAGCAGGGCAAGCGTGAAGACCGTCCGTGAATTGGGATCCAGGGGTCCCGCGGCGCTCGTCACGTACTCGTTCGCATTGCAGGCGCCCAGCAACCCTGCCGCCGCAAGGGACGCAAGCGCCCACCACCTTCGGGGGGCCGCCCTCGAGACGGCACCGCTACGACTCGCGCGGCAAGCACCGGCATTGCCGACCTCGACGAGATACTCCGTCCCCATCACCTGTTCCTTCTCGCGAACGTCTTCGGCTTTCGCCTCGGCTGGAGAAGCAACGACTACCAGATCGCTCATGCTTCCGCTTCGGCAATGACGCTGGCGAATCGAATGGGAGCGAGGCCGACGGGAGCCTCAGGCGCCAAGCGCGGGGCGGTGGCGATTGCGGCGGGCCATGGCGATCAGGCGCACCGCGGCCGCGGCGAGGACCAGGGCGGCCATCGGCCAGTAGAAGCGGTCGAGCGATACGCGCTTGCCGATGGCGACGGCGAAGCTGATCCAGATATACCAGCCGCCGATCAGGTGCAGGCGCCGCCAGTTGCGCGGGCCGAGCCAGGCGGCGGTCCGGTCGAACGACGTCGCGGTCATTGCCGCGATGAACAGGTAGGCCGTGCCCGCCAGCACGATGGTGGTGAGGTTGGTGAGCTTCCAGAACAGCTCGCGGTCGAGGGCGGCGAGCGCCAGGATCGCCGCGAGATGGATGAAATGCGAGGCGGCGAAGGACACGCCGAGATAGCGCCGGTTGCGGCGTTGCCAGCGCGTGAGGTCGCCGGGCGCCAGCTCCGCCAGGGCGCTGGCGGTGAAGGCAAGCACGAACAGCAGCAGCGAGGTCCGCGCGGTCGCCCGGATGACCTGGCGAATGCCTTCGATGTCCCAGGCGTGCATCGCCAGGAGCGCCAGCGACATGGCGACGAGCAACGCCGCAAGCAGGCCAAAAAGACGCCATCCGTTCATGGAGCGGCTCCTCTCAGGGACGCAGTCCTGCACAGGCGCCGGCCGAAGCCCACGACCTCTGCCAGCAGCAGGCCGAGCAAGGCGAGCTCGCCGGCAGCCGCCAGCAAAACCAGCGGCGGCACGCCCTGGTCGAACAGCCCTGCGCGAACCACACCTGCCGCGATCGATGCCGTCAGCCCGACCAGGCAGAGCGTCGGGGCGAGCAGCGAGCGACGGAAGGCAAACCAGCCGACGACGCTCACCGCGAGCGCGGCCAGGAAGCCGTAGCGGTCGATCAGCGGCGCCAGCGCCGGTGCGGCGCTGTCGTCCAGCCACATGATCCTGAGGCGCATGGCGACGAAGTTGACGACGACCGCGACCAGCAGCGTGAGCCACGTCCGCCGCGCCTGGCGATCGACCGAGTCGACCGCGAACTGATCCGCGATGTCGCGCGCCAAGCCGAAGCGCTCGATGGCGCGGTGCTCCGCCTCGATCGACGGACCGGCCGGATCGGCGTCGACGGCATCGCGCAGATGGTCCTCGACCTCTTTGGCCAGGCGCTCGGCCAGCACCCGATCGAAGGCGAGCTCGTGGCGGAGCTCGGTGACATACCGGTCGATCGCGCCGGCCCTCTCCGCCCCGGCATGCTTCTCGCTGGGCGTCTCCATGCCGGCCCGCCCTACGCTGGCCATGCGCGGCCTCCGCCCAGCAGCATGTCGACAGCGTGCGAGAAGCGGCCCCACGCTTTGCGCCTATCGGCCAACGCCGCGACGCCGGCCTTGGTCAGCGAATAAATCCGCCGACGGCGGCCGCCGGCGGGAGTCGTCCAGGTGCTCGCCAGCAGGCCGGCCTGCTCCAGCCGGTGCAGCG
Source organism: Reyranella sp. (assembly GCA_022844015.1). GTDB lineage: Bacteria > Pseudomonadota > Alphaproteobacteria > Reyranellales > Reyranellaceae > Reyranella. The sequence goes on from JALHMO010000003.1 coordinate 74,127, forward strand.
CCGGATAGACCGTGCCCTCCGGAAGGTCGAACGTGCTCGAGCTCCGGGTCTTGATGGCCTCGATGATCGCGTAGCCGTGGGCGGGTCCCGCCTCGAGCGCCGCCAGCACGATGGCATCGAGGTGTCCCTTGAGCATCTCTGCTTCCATACCTAGTTATACTAGGTATATGCCATTCGAAGTCAAGACACTTGCACTTCACACCTGGAAGCCGATTAGTGTGTCGATGGACACTCCCCCCTTCGACTTGATCGTTATCGGCGCGGGACCTGCCGGACTGACTGCCGCCAGCGATGCGGCCAGCGCCGGCCTCAAGGTGCTCTGCCTCGACAAGCTCGCGCCGGGCGGCGCGCTGATCAACCTCGGCATCCTGCAGGACTACGACGAAGGCGCCGACGGCCCGCAGGTTGCCGCCCAGCTCACCGATGAAGCCACGGTCGCCGGGGTCGAGATCGGCTTTGGCGAAGCCGTGAAGCTCTCCGGCACCGGTCCCTGGACAGTCGAGACGGCCGATGGCGAGGCTCACACGAGCCGCGCGATCGTCATCGCCACGGGCCTCGACAAGGGCCGCCTCGGCCTGCCCGAGGAGGAACGCTACGAAGGCCGCGGCCTCTCCCACTGCGCATCGTGCGATGGTCCGCTCTATGCCGGGTTGCCGGTGATCGTCGCCGGCGCCGCGGGCTGGGCCGCGCACGAGGCCGAGGAGCTGCAAGGCATCGCCAGCGAGGTCACCGTCATCGACGCGACCGGCGCAAAGCTTCCGGAAGGCGTGTCGCGCATCGACGGCCGCATTGTCGCTCTCGAAGGCAACGACGGGCTTCAGTCGATCGTCGTCGAGAGCGGTGGGATGCGGAAGACCATCCCGGCAAGCGCCGTCTTCGTCTATGTCGGCCAGACGCCGGCTGCGAAATTCCTGCCGGAATCCCTTGCACGCGACGCCACCGGGCATATCGTGGTCGATGACCGGGGCCGCACCGCGTCGCCCACGCTGTTCGCGGTCGGCGACGTTCGCGCCGGCACGCGCTGCACGCTGATCGACGCCGTCGCCGATGGCCAGCGCGCGGCGCGGGCCGTCGTCGAGGCCCTGTCTAAAGTCAGTTGAGGAGGAAAGACATGCGCATCGTCAATCCCACCTTCGGTCTGGCCGCCGCCGGCGGCCCCAAGGTGGACCTGAAACCCGTCAACTGGGCGACCGATGCGATCGCCCTGGTCTCCAACTCCAAGCCGAATGCCCGCGAGCTGCTCGCCGGCATCCGCGAGAAGCTGGGCGCCTTCCGGCCGATCGACAACATCGAGTTCCTGGCCAAGAACAGCGCCAGCCAGCCTGCCCCCAAGGACGTGATCGAGAAGGTCGCGGCCAACTTCAGGGGCGCGCTGCTCGCCATCGCGGATTGAGGTAGCTGTTCATCGTGGAGTTTCCACGACAGCATCGAGCTCGAGAAACACGGTATCACGGCCTACGTGATCGCCACCGAGACTTTCAAGCCGCTCGTCCTGGCCCAGGCCAAGGCGCGCAAGGTCGAACCCAAGCTGATCGTCGTCAAGCATCCGATCGGCGGCCTCAACGCCGACGAGCTGCGCGAACGCATCGAGGCCGCAACCAAGGGACTGTCCGAGGCCACCACGCGATGAAGGACATTGCCGACCAGGAAGTGATCGACATCGGCGACATGGATGTCGAGGCATTCAACGAGCTCGCCGTCGAGCAGGGCTGGAGCGACGGCATGCCGCTCTACCTGCCGACCGAGGAGAAGGTCGCCAGGTTCGTCGAGACGGTACGCGGCGACAACCGGCCCTATGCGCCGGTGCCGCCGCGGCAGATCGTGCCGACGGTGCAGAGCGTCGCCGCCAATGCGGTGATGGCGGGCTGCAAGCCGGAGTACTTTCCGGTGGTGACGGCTGCCCTGCGCGGCGTGCTCGATCCCGAGTACAACCTGCACGGCTCGCTCGCGACCACGCATTCGTGCGCGCCCATGGTGATGGTGAGCGGGCCGATCCGCCACAAGCTCGGCATCAACTGCGGCTCGAACTGCTTCGGCCAGGGCTGGCGTGCCAATGCCACGATCGGCCGGGCCCTGGGCCTGATGCTGCTCAACATCGCCGGCGCCAAGCCGGGCGAGATGGACCGCTCGACCCAGGGCAATCCCGCCAAGTTTACCTTCTGCTTCGGCGAGAACGAGGAGGAGAACCCGTGGGCGCCCTACCACGTGCAGCGCGGCTTCGCGCCGACCGACAGCGTGGTGACGGTGATGTCGGGCGAAGGCCCACATAATCTCAACGATCACGGCAGCACGACCGGTGACGGCCTGTTGACCACCTTCGCCGGCAGCATGTCGACACCGGGCGCCAACACGGTCTACGGCAAGGGCCCGATGTTCGTCATCATCGGGCCCGAGCACGCCGCCACATTGAGGCGCGACGGCTTCACCATCGAGACCATCCGCGAGGAGCTGTTCAGGCGCTCGCGCATCCATGCGTCGCGAATCTCGGCGGAAAACCAGGACACCTACATCAGCACCGGCCACAAGCCGGACGGCGACTGGTTCACCATCGGCCGGTCGGCGCAGGATATTCACATCGCCGTGGCCGGCGGCCCGGGCAAGCACTCGGCCTTCATCCCCTCGTTCGGCGGCACGACGGTCGCTTGCGTGCGCATCAACCCATGACGGGCGAATGGTGCGGCTGGCCGGTCGTCGACGAGACGACCGGCTGGGAGACCGCCCAGCAGATTCTGACCGGCGCCGAGCTGTCTGACGGCTTGCCGCAGGTGCCGCCGACGCGGCGGCGTCTCGAGGCGATGGTGGCAGGCGTCGCCGACCGCACGGCCGCGCACGGCATGATGCCGCCCCTGTTCGGCGAGCTGACGCCCGAGGCGGTCGCCTATCAATGCGTGATCGCCGGCTGCCAGCCGGCCGACCTGCCGGTCGTGCTGGCCGCCGCCGTGGCGACGCTCGAGCCCGATTTCAACCTCTTGGGCATCGCCACGACCACCGGCACGGCCTGCGTCGCGCTCTGCGTGCACGGCCCGATCGCGCGCAGGCTCGGGATCAATGCCGGCACCAATTGCCTGGGACCGGGCAATCGTGCCAACGCCAGCATCGGCCGCGCCCTGCAACTGGTGATCCGCAACATCGGCGGTGCGTGCGCCGAGGTCGGTGACATGGCGACCATGGGGCAGCCCGGCAAGTACACGTTCTGCTTCGCCGAGCAGGGTGACGGCCCCTTCCCCACCCTTCCGGCGCGACGCGGCCTCGGTGCCGACGCCAGCGCCGTCACGGTGATGGGCATTTCGGGTACCGCCGAGATCCTGCCCGAGGATGGCGAGGGCGCCACGCCGGAGGCGATCCTCTCTCCCATCGTCACGGCGATGCGCGCCGGCATCGTGATGTCGGGCATGCATCGCAAGAACGAGCGCGGCGAGCAGGTCGTCCTGCTGCCGCTCGAGATGGTGCAGAAGATCGTCCGCCACGACGGCTGGGATCTCGCCCGCGTGCAGCGCTACATGTTCGAGGAAGGCCAGGGCATCGCCCGCTCGGCCGACGCCATCCATCCGATCCTGACCGGCGGCGCCGGCTACAAGATGACCTACCTGCCGATCTGGGGCGGCGGCTCGGAGACGGTGACGCGGCGGGTTTGACCCGCCTCCCTGGCGAATCCGTTGAGGAGACCCTCAGCACGCCCGGCGCGGCCCCAGCACGTTCTCATAGGAGTTCCCCACCGGCCCGAGGGCCGACCCGCCGTGTCGAGAAACGGGCGGCAAGCCGCCAGTTTCTTACTTACAAGGTCAATTCTTCTCTCCCTCCGTCGTCGCAGTCGTCGCAGTCATCGCAGTCATCGCAGGGCATTCGCCTATGCCATTTTATCCCGTCATCCCGAGCGGAGCCGCCCAAAGGGCGGCGCAGTCGAGGGACCTTTCTTGCTGATGCTGCAACAAGAAAGGTCCCTCCACTTCGCCTCGCTACGCTCGGCTCCGGTCGGGATGACGGAGGTGCCCATATGTGAATGCCCCGCTCGTCATCCGGGAAGGTGCCTCTATAACCTGGAAATTTGGCCGATTGCCCAACAAGGTCCTCATCCGGAGGAGCCGTGCGCGGCACGGCGTCTCGATCAGGGCGAAGTAACCTTCGCCCTTTGATGGGATCAGACGCGGTGCCTATTGCTCATGCTTCGAGACGCGCCAAAGCGCGGGGGATACCCCGCGCGACGCGGGCGCTCCTCAGCATGAAGCGTTGTGCGGGCCTGCGCCATCATAGCTTGGGACCCGCTTCCCTCACCCTTCGCTGAACCGGCCCTTCCGCTTCGCCTCCTGCTGCAGGCGGCTGCGCGCCTTCACAGTCGCGAGCGCCGGCGCAGTGGCCGCGATCATGCTCCTGTTGCCCAGCTCGCGCAGCGCCGAGAGCGCGCGCTCCAGCGACAGCAGCGGGCGCCTGGCCCGCCAGAAGGGAATCGTCCGCTTGGTTCCAAGCACTACATCCTCCATCCGATCCACTCGCAGATACCGCGGCCCATCACCCAGTCGAGATCCTGGCCGCCGAGCCACGGCAGTTCTTCCGTGAACATGGTGACTCCCTGGCGGTAGGTACAAGGCAGGCGCGACCAATCGGTTCCCCAGAAGGTGCGTTGTGGCCCGAATGCGTCGAAAACCCGGCGAATGTGCGAATGCAACGATCGGAAGGGATAGGTCTTGTCGTCGGCATAGCACGGCATGGCCGAGACCTTGGCGGCGACGTTGGGCCGCTTGGCGAGCATCAGCACCTTGTCGAGCGTCGCGAAGTTGGTCGCCTCGCGAACGTCCTTGGCGCTCTTGAGACCGAGATGATCGAGCACCAGCCGCAAACCGGGATGGCGCTCCGCGATCCGGTCGGCCAAGTGCATGTACTCGTGGTGGAACAGCACCATCGCCGGGATGCCGGCCTTCTCCATCTCGCCCCACAGCCAGTCGAAGCGGCCCATGATGCCGAAGCGGTCGGGATGACTCGCCGCGGCATCGAGGGCGATATCGTTGCGATCGCCCTCCCACGACGGCGGCACGAGGACCACGCCATCGACACCCGCCTTGTCCATCTCGGCCAACAGCTCTTCCTTGCCGAGCGGCGCGCGATGCGGCTCTGCGCGCGCCGGCCACGGGCGCTCGGGCGTGCTGGCGGCCCAGATGTGGACCTGGGCGTCGACGATCTTCATCGCTCTCCCCTCGCTAGCGCCAGTTCAGGGCGGTCCGGAACAGCCTGGCGATCACCCACATGCCGAAGCCCCAGAACGCATAGACGATCGGGACGACGACGAGGCCGGGCAGCCGGAAGCCGCCGCCCATCGGCAGCCCCTTGAGCGGAAAGACGACGAACCAGTTGACCAGGCTGACGATGATCGCGGCGAACAGGATCCATCCGAGAACGCCGCCCAGCATGCCGGGCAGGCGTGGAACGAGGAAGGCGGCGGCGATGCCCCACAGCCCGCCCCAGAAGGCCGCGGACACGATTGTCGGCACCCCCCACGGCGGGACGCCGCGCGTGTTGTAAAGCACGGCGCGCGTGTAGCCGAGCTCGTTCGAGATCCAGAACCCGAGCTGATGGAAGACGAGCACGCCGAGCGCACCCGCCACGAAACCGACGATGACCGTACGCAGCGCACTGCTCATGTTTCACCTCCCCTGTCAGGCGAGCGGGCGCGCCAAGGTCTGGCGCGCTCGATCTCGGCAGCCAACGCGAACAGCATCTCTTCCGCACCGAAGCGACCGATGAACTGCATGCCGATCGGCAGGCCATCGTCGGTCCAGGCGAGCGGCATCGACATGGCCGGCACGCCCGCCGCGTTGCAGACCGACGTGAAGGCGACCATCGGTGCCAGCGCCTGCTGAAACGCTTCGACACTGCCGTCCATGCGCACGACGCCGAGCGGCAGCGAAGGCCGCGCGATGGTCGGCGACAGCAGGACGTCGTGGCGCTCGAAGAATGCCCCGAGCTGCCGCCCGGTGCGATGGAAGGTCTGCACCGCGCGGATGTAGTCGTGGGCCGGGATGGTTCGGCCATGCTCCGCGGTCGCGCGCGTCACCGGCTCGAGATCGTCCGGACCAGGCACGCGGCCGTTGGCGCGCACCTGGATGTTGGTCCAGGTATTGGCCGCCATGATGGTGCCCAGCGCCGCACCACTCGCCTGCGAATCGTAGCCCGGCGCCGCTTCCTCGACGATGTGGCCGAGCTCTTCCAGGAACTTTGCGGTCCGCTCGACCGCGGCGACCAGCGATCGGTCGAGCGCGTCGCCGCCTGCCGGCTTCCGCAGAAACGCCACCCGCAGCCGGCCTGGTGGACGTTCGGTCGCCGCCAGGAAGGAACCGGCCGCCGGCGCGTGGTAGGGATCGCCCGGCTCGCCGCCGGAGATGGCATCGAGCAGCGCGGCGCTGTCGCGCACGGAGATCGACACGCAGTGCTGGGCACCCGCGCCGGCCAGGGTCTCGCCGATCGGCGCCAGGCTCACCCGGCCGCGCGACGGCTTCAGGCCGAACAGGCCGCACAGCGCCGCCGGGATGCGGATCGAGCCGCCGCCGTCCGTCGCATGCGCCATGGGTAGGCCGCGCGCCGCCACGATCGCTGCCGACCCTCCCGAGGAGCCGCCTGGCGACAGATCTCTGCGCCAAGGGTTGATCGTGGCGCCGCCGTAGGCCGGCTCGGTGGTCGGCGCAAGCCCGAACTCGCTGGTATTGGTGCGCCCCACGATCACCAGCCCGGCGCGACGCATGGCGGCAATGGCGGCGCTGTCGGCCGCAGCGACCGGTTCTCTGGCGAAGAAGCGCGATCCCAGCGTCGTCGGCGTGCCGGCGCAGTCGGCCATCAGCTGCTTGACCACGAAGGGCACGCCCTGAAACGGGCCGCCGCCCGCGGCGGCGATCGATTTCTCGAGCAACTCGCCGTCGTAGAGATCGGTGATCGCGTTCAGCGACGCGTCGAGCGCGCGCAGCCTCGCCAGGGTGCCGTCCAGAAGCTCGCGCGCGCCAAGCTTGCGTGCCTCGACCAGTTGCGCAGTGGCGAGCGCATCGTGGGTGGCGAAGAGGTCGTCCACCTCAGCTCCGCCAGCGCCCGAGATTGGCCGCGACGAAGGCGTCGTCGTTGAGCTCGGGATAGGTCGCGTAGAGACGATCGATGCCGGCGCTCTGCCCGGGGCTCAGCGTCTCGTTCGGATCGAGGCATTCGATCGACGTCATCAGGCCCTGGCGCCGCAAGATCTCGTGGCAGCCGGCGATGCAGCCGGCGAAGTCGTGGTCGACGTCGAACACGACCGAGTTGCAGTCGGTGACGAAGGAATCGAGCGCCAGCACCTCGGGCGGGATGGCGCCGGCCGAGACCGCGAGCTTGAGGCGCTGCAGCATCTCGACGGCACCGCGCGTCCACACGCTCCAATGGCCCAGCAGCCCGCCCTGGAAGCGTACGATCACCTCCCGGTTGCCGGTGCGCACGACCATCGGCGTCACCAGGTCGGCCACGATATGGTCGTCGTTGCCGGTGTAGAGCGTGATGCGATCCTCGGCCTGCGCCTGGACGACGCCGACCACGACATCGAGCGTGCGATAGCGGTTGAACGGCGCCACCTTGATCGCCACGACATTGTCGATCGCGGCAAAGCGCGTCCAGAAGGCACGCGAGAGGGCGATGCCGCCCACCGCGGTCTGCAGGTAGAAGCCGACCAGCGGCATCTCGCGCGCCACCGCCGCGCAGTGCTCGATCAGCTCGTCCTCGCCGGCGCCTTTCAGGGCGGCGAGCGACAGCAGCACGGCGTGGTAGCCAAGCGCGCGCGCTGTCCGGGCCTCCTCGACCGCCTGGGCGGTCTTGCCGACGGCGCCCGCGATCATCACCAGCGGGCGGTCGGTCCAGTCGCGCGCCGTCTCGATGGCGAGCTCCAGCACCGGTCGATAGAGCCCGACCTCGCGAATGGCGAACTGCGTGGAATGCACGCCCACCGCGAGGCCGCCCGAGCCTGCGTCGACGTAGTAGCGGCCGATCGCGCGCTGCGACTCGCGATCGAACGCGCGGTCGGGGCCGAGGGCCAGAGGGTGCGCCGGGATCACCGCGCCTTGGCGCAGCTGGGAGATCACGGGAGCCGGCAGGTCATGCCAATGAAGCGCGGAATCCGACGTCATGCGCATATCCTACTTCACGAACCCTCCAGCGTCGCCCTCCCAACCACGGGGCTCAGGCCCGAGCGCGATCGGTTCGAGTGGGGCCAAGTGAGGCTTTCGAGAACGATCACATTCGAGCTCTTCCGGACCGCGAGCGTCCCGCTCGCTCATGAGCATGAGCGAGCGGGACGCTCGCGGTCCGGAAGAGCTTGATCAACATGGGTAATTCTCATTCTAGCCGAGTTCCGGCCCCGCCAAGGCAAAGAGATGCGACGGGTCGTCGAGCCCCTTGGCCTCGCCCAGCGTCATCCGCATGTAGCCGCGCGGCGTGACGGCATCCTGCGCCTCCAACCAGGCCCGCAGAGGGCCGTGAACCGCCGGCACGTCGATGATGAACGGTCCGGGCGCTGCCGCGGATGCTCTCGCGATCAAGGCGATTGCGATGGCCTCGCTGTCGGCAACCACGGGGCCGAGCGATGTCGCCGTCCTGCCTTCGCGCCCGAGCACGAAGCCCACGATCCTGCCGCCGACGTCCTCGGCCAGCCACGCGCGGACCGGCTGGCGAAGGGCGAGATGGGCGAGCAGAGCGGGCCGTTCCATGCCGGTGTGGGGGCGATCGTAGAGGGCGAGCCGTGGCAGATCTCCTGCACCGAGCGGTCGCACCGACACGCCCGGCAAAGGCGACGGCTTGTCCTTCGCCGCATCGAAGTGCCAGCGCGCGATCGGATAGAGATCGCGGAACCCCAGCGGCAAGTAGATCGGCCGCCCCTGCTCGGTGGCATCGAGGCCGGCGACCGCGCCGGCCCACTGGACCTCGCCGATGCAGTGCTTCAGGAGCCTCGTGCCGAGGCCGCCGCGCCGCCGCTCGCGCGTCACCAGCACCATGCTGATCCAGGCCAGACGCTGGCCGAGCGGCAGGATCAGCGAGCTGGCCTGCCATTGCCCGTTGGGACCGGTGCAGCCGAAGCCCCTGCCCGCCCCCAGCATGAAGCGCCAGTCGGCCAGGGTCTGGTTCCAGCCCGCCTCGATCGACAACGGCCAGACGCCTTCGCAATCATCGACACCGATCGGCCTGATCGCCGGCGGCTCAGTACTTGCCATCGCGCACCTCGTAGCGCGTCGGCTTGCCCAGGCTCGTCATGCCGCGCGCCAGCCAGTCGGCGGTCCATTCGATCATCGTGGCGACCGGCACCTGGGGCGGACCGAACTCCTGCACCATGCGCCGGGCGTTGTTCAGCCAGCCGGCCGGAGCCTCCTTGCCCGCGAGCAAAGGCGTGCGGCCCAGGAGCTTGCCGAACTCGCCGGCGAGCCGGCGCACCTCGAGAGTCTCGGGACCGGTGACGTTCAACGGCGATGTCGGCGTCGTGACGCGCGCCAGCACGCGCAAGGCGACTGCGTTCGCGTCGCCCTGCCAGATCACGTTGACGTGCCCCATGGTGAGATCGATCGTCTCGCCGTCGCGAACCTTGCGGCCGATGTCGTGCAGCACGCCGTAGCGCATGTCGATGGCATAGTTCAGCCGGAACAGGCGCCCCGGCGTGCCGTGCCGCGCGGAGAAGTACTCGAACATGCGCTCGCGCCCGACGCACGAGTAGGCATAGTCGCCGGGCGGCGGAACCGGCGCCACGTCCTCGCTGGCGCCGCCGGTCTCGACAGGCACCCACGGATAGACGTTGCCGGTCGAGAAGGCGACGATGCGCGAGGCCTTGAAAACCTCGGCCACCATCGCCGGGACATGCACGTTCATCGCCCAGGTCAGCGGCACGTCGCCGGTGGCGCCGAACTTGCGGCCAGCCATGAACATCACGTTGTCGGCCTTCGGCAGGCGCTCGAGCGCGCCGCGATCCAGAAGGTCGGCGGCGATCGGCTCGACGCCCGCCGCGACGAGGCTCTCCCGCACGCCGGGCTCGCTGAAGCGCGCCACGCCCATGATCCGCTTGCCGGGCGCCGCTCGCTTGGCGAGCCGGGCCAGGGTCGGTCCCATCTTGCCGCCGACGCCCAGCACCAGGATGTCGCCCGGCACCTTCGCGAGATCGTCGATCAGCGCCGGTGGAGGCGTCGTCATGAAGTCTTCCATGGCTTCGACGGTCTCGAAGCGGGACGGAAGCTTGTCGATCACGTCACGACCTCCCTGTGTGGTCCATCCTTCGAGACGGCCGCTACGCGGCCTCCTCAGGATGAGGATCTTGTTGGACCTTCGGTCAAGCTCGTACCTATGACGTGCCCTCCCCGGCCATCGGTCTCATCGAGGTGAAGTCCATCGCGGCGCCGACGGCGAATCCCGGCACATCGAGCGATCCCAGCGCCAGCCGGCCGCCGGCCGCCTTGAGGCGGGCCGGCTTGCCTGCCTGCTTCTCGTAGAGATCGGGATGCGCCGCGACGAAGGCGCGCTGCTCGCCCTCCGGCGCGAAGCTCATGCCGTCGATGAAATGATGCGCATTGCGCTCGACATGGGTCATGCCGAGCAGCGACACCAGGGCCAGGTCCTGCTGCACGCTGACGCCAGGCCACGTCGTCAGGTCCTCGGCCGACATGAAATGCCCCGGTCCCAGCCGGGCGACGCGGGCGGCGTTGAGGATCGACTTGTAGAAGCCCTTGCAGCTCTTGCTCGAGACGCCGGCATAGCCGAGCTTCAGGGCCTGCGGGAACGACGACAGCTCGCCGTCCGACTCGTCGATGATCACCGCGCGATGCCGCGCCAGCGGCTCGACCGAGCGCGACAGCGCCACCGCCCGCTTGATCGGCTGCTCGATGAACAGGATCGAGCTGGCGAGTCGCGCCAGGGATGGCGTCGCCTCGATCCTTCGCCACAGCTCGACGATGCCCTCGACGTCGTCGTACTGCTCGTTACCGTCCAGGGTGGTGCGATAGTCGCCGGCGCCGGCATCGAGCACGGCGGCGATGCGGCCGAGGCGCTCGAGATCAGCCCCGACATCTCCGCTAACCTTCAGCTTGTAATAGCGGCCGCCATAGTACGAGACGACCTCCTCCAGGGTTTCCGGCAGGCCGTCATCGACGCGCTCGGACGCCGGGCGGTCGGCCGCCGTCAGGGGATCGACCAGCCCCACGGTATGGCGCACATCGATGCCAGGCTGGGGCCTCAGGCTGCCCAGAAAGCTTGCCAGCGTCGCATCCTCGATATCCGGCGTCAGCGAGGTCGCCCGGATGCCGGGCACGTTGTGCCTGATCATGGTGGCGAACGACTGGCCGGTGGCATGCCCTACGGCGTCGAGGATCGCGCGGTCGAGCAAGGCCGGGCCGTAGCCCGCCACCAGCGGGTTGAGACCCAGCTCGGCACCGCGACGCTGCTGCTCGGCGCAGGTCCCGGCAAACAGGTCGAACGGCGTACCGAAGCCGTGCGCGCGGTAGAGCTCGATGGCGAGGCCGAGCGCCTGCCGGAGCTGCTCGAGGTTCTGGGCGTCGGTGAAGTCGGGGCTCTTCTCGAACCACTTCGCCGCCAGCGCCTCGGCCGCCACACCGTCGCTGGTGCGGCCATCCGCCAGCGCGATGCGCACCCTGATCACCGCCTGGGTGGCGTCGGTGACGGTGATGACGCCGAAGCGAAAGGCAAGCCGCATCGTCACATGCCGCTCGTAGCGCTCGACCTCCTCCAGCTTGACCTTCATGCATGCTGCTCCAGCAGGCCCGCGACATAGCCGATCATGCGCGCCGCGCACGTTGCCCCATCGGGCTCATAGACGAATGGTTCCATCGCGACCCAGCCGCCATAGCCGGTTTCGCGCAGCGCCCGGACGACCGGCGCGAAGCGATCATCGCCCTGGCCGGGGCCGCGCCGGTTGCGATCGTTGAGCTGGACATGGGCCACCAGGCCGGTCGGCATCCAGCGGCGGATCGCGTCGGCCACCGGCTCCGGTTCCATCAGGCTGGCCGCGAGCGTGTCGACCATGGTGCGCAGGGCCGGATTGCCGAGCCGCCGCACGATCTCCGCCGCCTCATCCAGGGTGTTGACGAAGTTGCAGTCCGGGGCCGCCAACGGCTCGATACAGTACGCAACGCGCGCCGTCGCCGCGCGCTCGCCGGCCAGCAGCCAGGCTTCCTCCGCGCGCGACCGGTCGTCCGCGTCCGACGCGCGGCGCTGCGCCGGCGAGCCATGGACCAGGTAGGTTCCGCCGAGCTCGGCGCAGAGATCGACCGAGGCGCAAAGCACGTCGACGCTCCTTCGCCAGACGGCGCGATCCGCGCTGGTGATCGACAGCCCGGCCGGCGCCGCCAGCAGCCAGTGCAGGCCGCTCACCTCGAGGCCGGCATCCCGGCAGGCGCGGCGGATGGCGGTGCGCCCGGCGGCCGGCATGCGCCAGCCGCCGTCGCCCAGGGTGAACGGCGCGAGCTCGAGCCCGTGATACCCGAGCCCGGCGGCCAGCGCGCATTGACGCTCGAACGGGAGATCGCGAATCACCTCGTTGCAAAGAGAAAGCTTCACCGTTCCTCGCGTCGACGAGCAAATCCGCCTTCTGTCACGGCGCCTGCTGGGGCATGATATCAGCGACATGAAAGCACTGAACAGCGCCGTCTCGCCACGCGTATGACGAAATTCACGCTGGCAAGCCGCCAATACTGGCCGACGATCGTGCTGTTCGCGATCCTGCTGGCGAGCTGGCAGATCGCGGTGAGCTTTGGCGGCATCCGCGAATACCTGCTGCCGTCGCCGCTCGCCGTGTGGAACGCGTTGTGGTTCGGCGACACGAACTGGGCGCAGCATGTCTGGATCACCACGCTGGAGATCATCGGCGCCTTCGTGCTGGCGGCCGTTGCCGGCATCGCGCTCGGCGTGGCGATCGCCTGGTCCCCGCTGATGGCCAATGCGCTGGTACCTTTCCTGGTGTTCGTCAACACGTTGCCCAAGGTCGCGGTGGCGCCGCTTTTCCTGATCTGGATGGGCTACGGCATCTTCCCGAACATGCTGATGGGCGCGTTGATCGGCTTCTTCCCCGTTGTGATCAACACGGCGGTCGGCCTGACCCAGATCGAGCCCGACATGCTCGATCTCGGGCGCGTGTTCAATGCGCCGAAGTGGAAGATCTTCGTCAAGATCCGGCTGCCCAATGCACTGCCCTACATCCTGAGCGCGCTCAAGATCACGGCGACGGCGGCCGTGGTCGGCGCCATCGTCGGCGAGTTCGTCGCCTCGCAGAGAGGCCTGGGATATGTCATCGTCACGACCCAGAGCAGCATGAACACCTCGGTGGCGTTCGCTGCGCTGATCTGGATCTCCGTCGTCGGCCTGCTGCTGTATGGTGCCGTCGTCCTGGCTGCCCGCCTCTGGGCGCCATGGGCCGAAGGCGCCGAGTGAACGGGGAACTGCAACAGGAGCGCATCATGATACGCATCGCCTCACTATCACTTGCCGCCCTGCTGGCGGCCGTCACCAGCGCGTCGGCGCAGGAGAAATTCACCTTCGCCCTGAACTGGTTCGCCGTCGGCGACCATGCCGCCTATTGGGTGGCGCTCGACAAGGGCTACTACAAGGCCAAGGGACTCGACGTCACCCTGGAGAATTCCAAGGGCTCCGGCGATTCGATCGCCAAGGTCGACACCGGGCGGGCCGATGCCGGCCTGGCCGATGCCGCCGTGGTGATCGCCTCGGTCGGCCGGGGCACCACTGTCAAGACCGTCGGCATGGTGTTCGACAAGACGCCGCTCAACATCTTCAGCCTCAAGTCGAGCCCGCTCGCCAAGCCCAAGGATCTCGAGGGCAAGACGCTGGGCGCGCCTCCGGGCGACAGCCAGCGCCAGATGTTCCCCGCCTTCGCCAAGGTGAACGGCGTCGATGCCTCCAAGGTCGCCTGGGTGAACATCGAGCCGGCCGCCAAGATCGCCGCCGTGGCCGAGAAACGCATGGACGGCGTCGGCGACTACTCGACCGGCCTGCCGCTCTACGAGAAGGCCGCCGGCAAGGGCAATGTCGTAATGATGCCGTGGGCCGATTTCGGCTTCGACATGTACTCGATGTCGATCATCGCCAGCGCCAAGACGATGAAGGAGCGTCCGGCCGTCCTCAAGGCGTTCCTCGAAGCCTCCTACATGGGCTGGCGCGATGTGATGGCCGATCCCAAGGCCGCCATGGAGATCTTCAAGAAGCGCGTGCCCGAGGTCGATGTCGAGGTGATGACGCCCAACATGATGATCGGGCTCGGCCTGATGAAGACCGACCGCTATGCCAAGAACGGCATCGGCTGGATCGACAGGACGAAGATGTGCGAATCGGTCGACCTGGTGAACACCTACATGGGCCTGCCGAAGAAGGTCGCGTGCGCCGACGTGTACTCGACCGACTTCATCACCAAGGTCGACATGCCGAAGTAGTTCCGGGCCAGCGTGAACCAGTCCCTGATCGGCCTCGACCGGGTCGATATGACCTATGCGACGGCGAGCGGCCCGGTCGAGGCGCTCGCCGGCATCTCGCTATCGGTTGGCGGCGGGGAGTTCGTCTCGCTGGTCGGGCCGAGCGGCTGCGGCAAGTCGACCTTGCTGCGCATCGTCGCCGGGCTGCGGCCCGCCACCCTCGGCACGGTGATGGTCGCCGGCCGCGCGGTGCGCGACCCGATCCCCGACGTCGGCATGGTCTTCCAGGCGCCCAACCTGCTGCGCTGGCGGACCATCCTGCAGAACGTGCTGCTGCCCGCCGAGCTCGCCGGCAAGGAGGTCGGGAACCTCCGGCTGCGGGCGCACGAGCTGCTCGACATGGCCGGTCTCCATGGCTTCGCCGACAAGCTGCCGCGCGAGCTGTCGGGCGGCATGCAGCAACGCGCCGCGCTCTGCCGCGCGCTCCTGCTCGACCCACCCCTGCTCCTGATGGACGAGCCGTTCGGCGCCCTCGATGCCATGACGCGCGACGACATGGGGCTCGAGCTGCTGCGCATCTGGGGCGAGCGCGATCTCGCCCGCGAGGCGCGCAAGACCGTCCTGTTCGTCACCCACTCGATCGCCGAGGCCGTGTTCCTGTCCGACCGCGTCGTGGTCATGACGGCCCGGCCCGGCCGCATCGCCGCCGACGTGACGGTCGACCTGCCCCGCCCGCGGACCGTCGAGCTGCGCGCCTCGGAGGCCTTCGGCCGCCTCAGCCTGCTCATCTCTCGCACCCTGACCGGCCGCGCCCACGCGGTGCTGTGATTCTTCCTCCTCCCCAGCTTCGCTTCGCTGGGGAGACCCCCAGCACGCCGGCGCGCACCACGATGCTGAGAAAATGGTGGCGCTGCGAGAGGGAAGCTCATGGCTGGGAGCGCGCCACTCCAGTGGCGCTCTTCTTGTGATTCCACATCCCATGAGCGCCACTTTGGCGGAGTTTACTCCGCCACCAGTGGCGCGCTCCCAGCGCATTTTCATAGGAGGAGTAGACACACCTCATGTTCCTCTCCGCCCGCGAAGCGGGGGGAGAGGCTAGGAGAGGTGGGTCATGTCATAGGGCCGCTGCCGGCGAGGCGATCAATCCCCATCCAGGCATCGGTGGTGTCGCAACCACCCACCTCTCCTCCCCCACGCTTCGCGCGGGGCCCCTTCCTCTCCCCCCGCTTCGCGGGCGGAGAGGACTCGTGAACGACTTCTCCCATTTCGACGCCTTCCCAGCGCAGCTGGGGAGGAGGACCTGAGGCTTTGCGCCCGCCCCCGTCCCTTGTTAAGACGCCGCGGAGACAGCCAGGAGGACCCATGTCCGTTGCCGCCACCCCGATCAGAAGCGCCGCCAAGGGCGTCAGCTCCGACGCCAAGCCGTTCGACTGGGAGGACCCGTTCTTCCTCGACGACCAGCTCACCGACGACGAGATCGCGATCCGCGACGCCGCGCGCGACTACTGCCAGGAAAAGCTGATGACGCGCGTGCTCGAGGCCAACCGGCACGAGAAGTTCCATCGCGAGATCATGAACGAGATGGGAGCGCTCGGCCTGCTGGGCTCCACCCTGCCGGAGAAGTACGGCTGCGCCGGCGCCAACTATACGAGCTACGGCCTGGTGGCGCGCGAGGTCGAGCGGGTCGATTCGGGCTACCGCTCGGCGATGAGCGTGCAGTCCTCCCTGGTGATGCATCCGATCTATGCCTACGGCACGGAAGAGCAGCGCGTGAAGTACCTGCCCAGGCTCGCCTCCGGCGAATGGGTCGGCTGCTTCGGCCTCACCGAGCCCGATCACGGCTCCGATCCGGGCGGCATGAAGACGCGCGCCGTCACCGTGCCCGGCGGCTTCCAGCTCTCGGGCTCGAAGATGTGGATCACCAATTCGCCGATCGCCGACGTCCTGGTGGTGTGGGCCAAGCTCGACGGCGGCGCCATTCGCGGCTTCATCCTCGAGCGCGGCTGGAAGGGCCTCGAGACGCCCAAGATCGAGGGCAAGTTCAGCCTGCGCGCCTCGGTCACCGGCGCCATCATGCTCGACGAGGTGTTCGTCCCGGCCGAGAACCTGATGCCCAACGTGGCCGGCCTCGGCGGGCCGTTCGGTTGCCTGAACAACGCGCGCTACGGCATCGCCTGGGGCGCCATGGGCGCGGCCGAGTTCTGCTGGAAGCAGGCGCGCAACTACACGCTCGATCGCAAGCAGTTCGGCCGGCCGCTCGCCGCCAACCAGCTGATCCAGAAGAAGCTCGCCGACATGCAGACCGAGATCGCCCTCGGCCTGCAGGCCTGCCTGCGCGTCGGCCGCCTCAAGGACCAGGGCCACGCCCAGCCCGAGATGATCTCCCTGATCAAGCGCAACAATTGCGGCAAGGCGCTCGACATCGCCCGCGTCGCCCGCGACATGCACGGCGGCAACGGCGTGTCGGACGAGTACCACGTGATCCGCCACGTCATGAACCTCGAGGCCGTCAACACCTACGAAGGCACGCACGACGTGCACGCGCTGATCCTCGGCCGCGCCATGACCGGCATCCAGGCCTTCTCTGCCGGCGCCTAGGTAGCCGACCTGCCGCCCGCCGGCGACATTGCGATCGTGGTCGCCGGCGCCCTGGTCGGCGGCTTCGTCAACGGCCTCACCGGCACCGGCTATGCGTTGATCTCGCTGGGGTTCTGGCTGCAGGCCATGCCCCCAACCATTGCGGCGCCGCTGGTCGCGCTGTGCTCGGTGTGCGGCCACGCACAGGCCCTGCCGTCGATCTGGCGCGGCGTGCGCTGGCCGCGCCTGTGGCCGTTCCTGGCGGCGGGATTGCTCGGCGTTCCGCTGGGCACGCTGCTGCTCGAGCACGTCCACGTCCAGCCGCTCAAGGTCGGCCTCGGCCTGTTCCTGATCCTGTACAGCGCCTGGATGGCGTTCGTCCGCTA